>CAJWLW010000072.1 GCA_913042885.1 uncultured Lentisphaeria bacterium
CCTGCCCACACGATCCTTGCAACCAACAGTTCATCGATCCCTGTCTCGATGATCGAGAGCGCTGTGCAACGTCCGGATCGTGTACTCAACTTTCATTTCGTGCAGGGGCACTGGCGGCTGATGTTCGTCGAGCTCATGCGCGGTTCCCAGACGTCGGACACCACGATCGGGATCATGCGCGATTTCGCAGAATCGATCCACGCGATCCCGTTCATCCTGCAGAAGGAGCACATGGGCTTCATCTTCAACCGCATCTGGCGGGTGATCAAGAAGGAGGTCCTGCGCATGCTAGACGAGGGTGTGACTACTGCTGCCGATATCGACCGCACCTGGATGCTGAAGCATCAGACGACCTTGGGACCCTGTGCGATAATGGACACGATCGGCCTTGATGTGGTGCGGGACATCGAGAATGTCTATGCCGACGCATCGGGTGATCCGTCCGACCGCCCGCCGCAACTGTTACATGACATGATCGCCCGCGGCGAGCTCGGGGTCAAATCCGACAAAGGCTTCTACACCTATCCGAATCCTGCTTTTGAGCATCCCGGATTCCTGAATGGCAGCAACGGTGGTTAATTGCCGGCATAGTCGATCGTTTTGATGATCCCTCCGCCTTGCATGGAGACGTTTGCATGGCCGCAGATCGACATTCGCCCTGCCTCTAACTCTCAATTCATTGATCTTGTCCGATCCGGAATAGCGGGCAGAATTCTCTTTAAGACAAACACACTCATCAACTCAGTTGCTACTTATAAGCAAGATCTATCCTTTACGCAACCCTATACACCACTCATCCTCAACTCACAAATACTCGAACTCACTCGTTCATAGTGCCACGCCTCCAGAAAACGAATGGCACGCAAACAAAATACATCGTGATACTGTAAACTGCCGCCGGCACAGTCACCGGAGGAAGGACCTGACCCTCAACTGCCGCAACGATGCTTCCAACCGCGATCGCCAGCGTTCCGTTCTGCACACCTGACTCGATCGAAATGGTCGTCGCGTCCCGATCGTCAAGACGTAGCACCTTAGCCGAAGCGAGCCCGGACCCTAGCATCACAATGCTCAACAATACCGCGACCGGCCCCAAAGTGCCTAGGTTACTCGAGAAGACCTCCCAATTCTTCGCTAGGGCCGCGATGATAATTACCACGAACAGTACACCCGCCGCACGCGATACACCCGGCGCCATCTTCTCCACCAGCGCAGGAGACTTCGCCGTAAAGACCATTCCGATCAACACCGGCACTGCCGTGATCAAGAACATCGTTAGGCCGAGCCGAGTCACATCAACAGGTGGCGCGTCATCCCCCATAAAATGATTGAAGCTAAAAGCGACCAGCAACGGCACAGTGAGAATCGACAACAAACTCGTAATTGCCGTGAGAGAGATTGACAGCGGCGCGTTCCCCCTAGCGAGCTTAGCAAGAAGGTTACTCGTCACTCCTCCAGGGCATAGCGCCAGGATCATTAGACCGACCGCAAAGATCGCTGACAACCCAAAGGCATGCGCTAAGCCGAGTGCGACCAGCGGCAGAAACACGATCTGGTTAAAAAGGCCAACACCAAAAGCGACCGGAAATTTCAACACTCGAGAAAAGTCGCGCCCCTTCAGCCCGAGACCAAGGGAGAACATGATAAAAGCGAGGATGAGCGGGAGGAGAACCTTGACGATCATAGTGAGTAGGGATTATTGAAATGTGATCTTCTGACACTTTACAAGAGACAACTACTGTAAATCAATAACTTCTCAGTGCCTATTTACGCCATCTAATTGATTAAGAAATTTCCGAAGATAGGTCTGGCCGCATTCTCTATGACAGGCGGCTGCACAAGAAAAGCGCAGCTGCTACTTCCGGGCGGGGAGCTCGGTTGATCCGGGCACGTCGGGGTCATCGGGGGCCAGTTCGACCAACCACTGGGGAAACGCTCCGCCGACGTCGGCCAGTGCAATATCAAAGAGTTTTCGCGCAACGTGCGGATGCTTATGGGCGACGTTTTTCGCCAGTGGCCGGCCGCCTTTCATCTCGTGCAGCACAACGCCCTTGCCGTCTACCTTGGCATTGAACCACCAACGCTTGTTGATAACGGTAGCTGCTGAGCCCCAGCCAACGGTAACGTGGTCGCGCCGGCCGGCACGACCGGCCACCGCATCGGTCAAGAACCGCATGCCGTCGATTGCACTTGACGGGCGTACGCGTGCTGCGCGCAGAACCTCGGCTGTGATGTCGTGGTGTTGGACGAACAGGTCGGCTTTCTTGCCCGCGTGGCGGCCCTTTGGCAGGCGAATCATCAGCGGCACGTCGAACACCACCGGCCTCGACGGGTAGCCGCGCTTGCCCATGAACTGGTCGTCACCGATGGAGTGGCCGTGGTCACCCGTGACGATCACCAGGGTGGTATCGAGCAGTCGCATCACACGCATCTGCTCCATGAGGTGGCCGAACCAACGGTCAGACATAGTCACGGCCCCGCAGTAGTTGGCTCGCGTGCGGTCCAGCAATTCAGGAGGAAGCTTGGTGGTATCCGCATAGCTACTGGCGACCTGCTCCCGGCCGTCACGGTCTGAGTACATCCGTCGATAGTGTTCCGGTACCAGCCATGGCTCGTGCATGTCGAACGACTCGACGGTCAGAAAGAACTTCTCGGCGTCGGCGTTCTGCTCCAGCCAACAGGCAGCCTCCCGCATGACGCGCGGGGCGCAGTAGTCTTCCTCCTTGGTCCGGTCGTGCATGTTCATGATGGATCGCTCGATGACTTCCATGGGGAGCGGATGGCCCCGCATCTCTGCGGGCAGCCAATAATCGAGTTGCTCCTGCGATGGGCGCGGGCCGGAACGATACGGGTCGCACTGTTGCCCGCGAACAAACGACCACTGGTCGAAGCCGCGCCAGTGGTTGCTCGACGGCGCAAACATGGGGTAGACGTCGGCGATCAGGCCTGTGCGGTAGCCGGCAGCTTTGAGCATCTCGGCCAGCGTGTCCTGATCCTCGGGTATCGCGCCCCAGCCGGGTATGTCGACAGAATCGCCGGCCTGGCGGTCGTCGTCTTTCCTGAACGAGTACGCCCGTCGACCAGTGTAGAGGGCCCGCCGCGCCGGAAGGGTCGGCAGCGATTCGGGATAGGCACGCGTAAACATCACCGACTCGCGGGCAAAGGCGTCAAGGTGTGGCGTGTGAACCTTGCCCCACGGCGGTTGGCCATAGGCGTTTACGCAATCCTTGCGAAGCGATTCAAGTACGATCAAAACAATGTTCATGGTGTTCCTTGTCAGTCAACCCAGCCTGAGCATCTGGCCGCCCCACGCCGCAGTTTCCTGCCGGAGAGCGTCGAGATTACCGGGGCTGAGTGAGCTTAGCGAAATCCTTGGGGCAGCGTGCACGGAGTATAGCATTGTCGCGACCGGTCAATCATAAAATTATAGACGATTTCGTTACAACGAATGGCTATGTATCGTTCGGTGTTGCGTTGACAATTATGTGTTTCCAAATCGCACCGATCAAACCAGTAAATGTGCCGATTGCCAAGAAAACGCCACAGAAGAGTTTGGCGGATTCCTCCAAGATGACCGAAACCACAGTTGGTGGTTCATTTGTTGAATCAATAAAGGTATGTATCGCGTAAAAGGCAAAGCCAACCACAAACATCTCAAGAACTTTTGGCGACCGCATCAAGGCAGGCATCATCACGCCTAACATGAGCAATGCAAAGATGCCGTATAGAATCACGATAATGTCATTCCAGCTTCTGAACAGTCCTGAACTTTCTGTCGTCTCAAGTAGCCGGCCTACGCGCTCGTGGAATCGCAACAGTTCATCCAAAGACAGAAATGCAAAACCAACTGCCAATACCAGCCACACCCATTTGTGCGGGTCTTTTGCGCGAGTGAGCGTAACCATGGTTGCCAGGGCAAAAACACTTGCAGCAGTAAGGAAAAGGGCTGACAACGCCGTTATCGCACCATGCTCGTATATAAAGTGATAGTCTCGAGGCCCGTCTTTGGGAACAATAACCATCGCAAGCATGATATACGCAAGCGTGCAACCGATTGCAGCGACGACAATGAACCTCAAGCGAGGCAGATGAGTGGCCCTTCGTTCCACGGTTGCCTCACGCAACCTTTTGCAGTAACTGTCAAACATATCTCGTGGACTGCTGTTGTGTTCCCGCTGAGAAAAGACCCATAACGCCGAGGGCACCAAGACGGCGGTGCCTCAGGGCCTTTGCGGATGCGGCGGGCCGACTGGATTGACGTCGCGCCCGTAATGTAGTTTGGGTTTCAGCTTGCGCACGCCGCATCGTTCGGCGGATTCTGTTTTTCGCCGCGATTTGCCTTTGCCGCGTTAGTCCAGTGTGACGTGTGTTCCCTGCACGCATGTTACGCCGTCGTCAGTCTGACCGTAGTAACACACAAACAGCGTGCCGGGTTCGTATTCGATGGTTGTCGGATAGCCAAGATCACCATTGGGCAGGTCGTCCCGTATCACAATTTCGTTGTCCGTAAGCCATGTCTTGCCGCCGTCCTCGGACAGGCACATCCGGATACCGAACGGCTCTTCCCGCCTGCCGTAGGTGCAGAGCAGGCGGCCATCGTTCAGGACCAGCAGGTGTCCAGGGCATCCTCGCAGACCCGTGGGCTCGGGTTGGCTCCAGGTAAGGCCGCCGTCCGTGGACCGGCATCCGTACATGTACGGCCCCAGGCAACGCAGCACGCAGTATAATTCGCCGGGGCTGACCTCGGCAAGATCCGGTTCGCCGAACTGGCGGTCCGGGTCATCGCAGATCACGATCGGAGCATCCCAGTGCGCCCCGCCGTCGCTCGACATAAACAGATAGGTGTACCGGTTGACCGGCGGATGATGTTCGGTAACTGCGTAGGCAATGCGGCCATCGGCAAGTTCGACAACCCCGGTGCGCGAGTAGCCGTCGACGAAATTTGCCGTGTCGAGCTTTACAGTCCGCTCAAAGGTGCGTGCATTGTCGGAACTCAGATGCACGTAAACCCCGTGATAGCCGCGCGCCCAGGTGAAGCATGAGCGTGACCAGTCCGCATCCGTAAAGTCGTCTATCCACGCTGTCGGCCAGCGCCTTTCGGGCAGGTTCAAAAAGATTCTCTCGCCCGCAGCGCGGCGTTTCCTGGCCGTCTCGAGCGGGTACCAGGCGAACCGGAACTGGCTGAGCACAACAGTGCCGTCGGCGAGGGTCGCAATGCCGGGGCACTCCGTGCCGTACCAATCGAACCCGGGTGCGAATGTCGGCTCATCCCAGGTGGCGCCCTTATCTGCGCTCCGGCACAACAGCGTTCGATAGAGGGGGTCGTCGGGCGGATGCAGCAGCTTCCCCTCCCGGCGGCGGGAATGATTGAACGCCGCGACCCATTCGCCGTTGTCCAGTATGGTGATTGACGGATGCGAGATGTAGGCGAACCGGTCCTTGTGGACGATGACTGTTTCGCCGACCGTGGTGCTCATCATATTTCTCACTTGTCTGGGAGCCTTCGCCTCCCCATTAGTCTGCCCTGATTAGTCTGAAAAGCTTTTCTCTTAATTACTCCCCCAGCGTCATCAAAGCATGGTTCCAGATATTGTGCCCCCAGTTGAGCAGCGGCTGGAAGCTGTAGACCAGGTGTGAATCTTTCCCGGTCTTATCGAGCCGCACCAGCATGAGATGCAATTGGTGTCCGGCGGCAGGCTGACTTCGCGAATACTCGGGCAGTTGCGAAAACGGCACTGCGACCTCTACGGTGTAACCCGTATCGGTATCGCCGGGTTGGTTCAGCGTGCCGTTGCAAACGACGCTGCGTTGCAGGCCTTCGATGTTTTCGACACTGCGATTGATCGATGCCCATTCGCTCAAGTTCTTCGAGTGCAGACTGTCGAAGACTGAATCGGATGGACTGATCACCAGTTCCCAGTAGCTGCCGGTACGGAACTGGGGCAGGATAAACATCTCGACGCAATCGTCGGAATAAACCGGTGCGTCGCGTTGCATCTCCGGTGCGACCAGGTCGGTGTCTGTGCAGGCGAACGCGAAATAGAGAAACCTGTCGTCCCACAGGATGCGCCATTCGGTCGCCGGCCCGCCCGCGGTCCGTTCGCTGATCGGATAGCTGTCCTTGAAAACGACAGCCGATCGCCATGCGGCATCATCCAGTTTGCCATCGATCGTCACGGGGCCGGTTGCTTTCGGTACCGTGAACGGTGCAGGTGTGGGAAAGTCGAGATTCTCCTCGACAAACGCGATTCGTCCACCGATGAACTCGCGCGCACTGGTCAGATTGAGCTTCGGCCGCCCGTCCGGTTCTTTGGCCAACACCCGCACACCCTCACGCTCCCACGCGCTCCTCGTGATAAACGTGTTGGCGTATTCGTGAATGGGTTTGCCGCGGGACGCTGCAACCGCTGCCTCGACGCGCGCCACCAGGAGCGAGTCATCCGGTTGTTCGACATCGATGATCCGGTCGAGGGCGGTCGTGACGCGCTGCGTCGTGCCGTCCGGCCAGGCGACGTGCAGATCGACATCGGCCGCGTGGTCGCCGAACCCGAAGTGCAGGACCAGGTCGTTTGCACTGCCCTGGGCGCCGCCGGATTCGACCTGCCGCGTGATTATGCCGATACCCGGTACCTCAATCCTGACCTGCGCCCCGATGGCGGCGCGGTTCACCGTTTTCCCGTTGCCGGCCAGGCGCACGCTCAGCCAGTGATTGTCGTTGCCCTTGTTCTGGAAAACCTTGCCGTCGGTCACCAGGTCGACATCGCCGTCGTTGTCGTAATCGCCGCTGGCAGCCTGGTTGTTGCTGACTACCACACCCAGTCCGGCCGCCGCGGTGATACTGGTGAACGTCCAATCGCCGTCATTGCGGAAGAGCTGAGATTTGTTGCCTTCGTAAACAGCGGTGATGTACAAATCGAGATCACCGTCGTTGTCGAAATCCGCCGCCGTTGCACAGCCGTAAGATTCCTGCCAGTGGGGCCCGTCGAAGACCTTCTTTTTTTCGAACTGCCAGTTCCCTGCCGGCCCGAGGTTCCTATAGAGGGTCGCGTCGTCCTGCCGCCGGCCGTCGTGGTGGTTCAGGTTGGCATGGAACAGGTCGAAATGGCCGTCATTATCGAAGTCACCCCACACCGAGCTGATCGTGTGGCCGACGCCGTGGACACCTGCGGCAGCGCCGACGTCCGTGAGCTTGCCGTTGCCGTCGTTCTGGAACAGCGCGTTCGGCTGGAACCAGTAGCGCGAGGCCATCACGTCCATGTCGTTGTCCTCGTCGTAGTCGCAGGCAGTGACGGTGCGCGTGTAAAAGTTGCCGCCGATCGGTTGCACCGTGAATGAGGCAGCATTGTCATTCATCATGATCGAGTCCGTTTCGTTGCTGTTGGCGCCGCCGCCGATGAAGAGGTCGACGAACCCGTCGCCGTTCAGGTCGGCCCAGCAGTAGCAGGCGGGACTGGACTGCGGCAGCTTGGGAATCGGTATCTCCTCGAACTCGCCGCTGCCGGACAGGTTGCGATGCATTTGGGCGACTTTCAGATGATTGCGCCAGCCGAAGCGGTCGAGGTAGCCGTCGTTGTCGACGTCCGCAAAAATACCGGGGCCGGCTTCGTAGGCGTTCGGCCCGACCTGTATTTTCAACGGCAGCGGGGTGATCTGCCTGCCGCCATCATTACGCCACAGCAAGCCATCGCACAGATCGACGAAACCGTCATTGTCGTAGTCGACCCAGGCAATCGTGTGCCGCGAATTGAATCCAATGCCCTCGGCATACGGAAAGTTGATTTCGAGTGCCTTGCTCTTGTCGACGAACAGGCAGCCGTCCGGCGGTTTCGGTTCGGGCGGCAGGACGACGGGCAGGGTGAACGACTTGTCGCACCGGAGGTTCGAGGCAGGGATGATCTGCTTCTCGATCCCCGGCCCGCTCCACCACAGTTGCGTGGAGGCGTTGCCGCTCTTTTCGTAATAGTCCATGCGTATCGGGTAGTCGCCGGCGGTCAATTCAACGACTGCCTGGTGCTCGGTGGCGCTTTGATCGATCCACTCGTCGATGATCATAGTCGCGCCGTCACCCGCTGTGTCGAGCCACAAACGCACCCCGTCATCGGTCACTGTGTAGAAGGTGTAGGTGCCGTCCGCCGGGGCCTGCACATGCCCGGACCAACTGATGCTGAACGGCTTGGTCGGGGTCGGTTCGTTGTCATCCCAGTTGAAGTCGATGACGGGATCAACCCGGGCCATGTGCTCCGTGTCCAACGCCAGGCCGGTGTAGTACCGCCCGAACAACCCCGGTTGCTGATCGGCGCGCAGACCCGCCGCAAGCACGATCAACACGCAGATCAGAATTTTCTTGGTTCTCTCCATCAGCCTGCCTTGGTTAGTCCTGACATTTTTTTCTTCTTCATTCATGTAGCCGACACGACAAACGTCTTAACCTCGAACGGCCCCAGCGCTATTCTATAGACGCCTTTCGCGAAGCGTTTGATCGGCTTTCCAGCTTCCTCGATCATGTTGCATTCGCGCACCCGTAAGCCGCGGGTCTCGGCAAACGTCAGGGTGGCGGTCGTCTTGCGGTCGTTGATATTGAGCAGCCGCAGAACATAGCCGTTTTGCTTTTCATCGAACGGCTGTTTCACGCTGACCAACTGGACGCCGCTTCCTTTCACCGCCAGCAGCGGCGTCCGCGGCATTGTTCCTGCCGGCGCCAGGGTCGTTGGCAGCAACTGGTTCCGGGCATCGGCCTGCAGGGCCAGGTCCGGCATCCTGCCGAAGTGCGGGACGATCGAAAACTCGAAAAAGTGCCAGCCGTGGTCTTTCGTACCAGTGGTCGGCATCGGATAGTTGATGCAGTAATGGTTCAGGCAATAGCCGAATGCCGGCGAACGCAGCACCGAACAGAACATCGTCCCGTTCTCGATCCGCGCCGACGGCGTGCCGTAGTTGATCACCGCGAACCCGGGTTTGCCCTTGCGTGGCTTGTTGGCAACGAAATTCACCGCGGGCCAGTCACCGTTCGGGCTCCAAAGATGCGTCTCCTTCATTTCATAGCGCTTGCGTTCCAGCCAGCCGCCGGGGATCGAGTAGGTCCCGGTGTTCGACGTTGATGCGGTCGGGAACGCCACGCGGATGCGCCGGTTCGATGTTTTCCAGAACAGTTCGACCGAGACATCGACCCGCCGCGCATCGCGCAACAGGCGAAAGGTGACATACCACTCGATCCACAGGATCTCAGGGTCGCCTTCACTGGCGAACACCGTCGACGGCAGCCAGTGCCCGCCGTAGTATGCCTCTTGATACCCGTCGAACTGCAGAGCGCCCAGGAACTCGGTGTACTGTGCCGTGCCTTTCCGCCACTCGGGAATTTTCCGTGTGCCCCACGGGTTCCCGTTGTCTTCCTCGACAAACAGTTCGCCGATCTTGATCGCCCCGGCCTTCATCGAGGCGCCCGATGCACGGTCGATGATCGCCTCGACGCCGTTGTCGCCGAGCGTGACGGTGACGTGCCGGTTGCTCAACTTCGGTCCGGTGATCGGTGTGGGGCCGGCCGTCTTCTCGATGCTGAACTCCGACCATTGCAGCGGGTCCAGTTTTGAGAACTCCGCAAACATGGAACAGGTGTCGGGCCGGTTTCTTGTACTTGGGCCGACGGCGGAGCTGGATCGGTAAGTGACCGTCGGCAGGGCGGGGGAGTCGGCGTGAAGCGCCGGAATGACCGGGTGCCGTTTGCCGGCTTGATCGACCAGCACATAGTGTTCGCCGCTGCGCCAATCGAAATCCGGCAGCTCTGCCCGGCAGGCGTTTTTTTGCGGGGAGAGCCCGAAGACGGTGAGCTTCTTGTTCAGGTTCCGGCGCCATTGCTCGGATGAGGCGTTGCCTTTGGTCGTGCGCCGCAGCGTCTTGACCGCGAGCTTGCGGGTGTTTCGCTGGTGCGCATACAGCCGGAGCATTAATTCGCGCGCGGCTATATCCATGCTCGTGCCGGTGACCGAATCGTGGAAGAAAAACAGCGGCAGCTCGAGGAAGTGTCGCCGCCATTCTTTGGGGCGCACGTCGAGCCCGTTGGTCAGCGCGAGCGCCGTCTCCCAGCCAAAGAAATTCGCCTCGCAGCGGCGTGCTTCTGTCTTGGTCCGGATGCGCGTGACATGGCAGCCGTTCAGGACCGGGTTGTTGTCGACTCCGGGAGACAACAGGCCGCTGGGCCGTTCCGGGGTAACGACAGCGGCGTTCATGACCGGGTTGTTGTCGACCTGGGGCGCCACGAATGTAGCGCCGTGCTTTTTTCGGTCGGCCTTGTAGACGGCTGCAAAGGTCATGCGGCTCGTACCCCACTCGTAGCTGACGTCGGGGTCTTCCTTCTGCCATTTTGCGAAGTTCGCATTCATCCCGTCGTGCGGCAGCATTTCTTCGGAGCAGATGCTGTAGACGCCTGCGGGACCGTCGACATCCTTCGGGTCAACCGGCTTGAGTTCGGGATAGAAGTTCTGCGGCAGATCGATGCCGGCACCTTTGCAGACTTTGCAGGACTCCCGGTTGTAGCCGTCGCAGCTGCGGCACGGCTCGTGGTAGCAGTGGTCGAAGAAGTAGGCTTGCCCGTCACCCCAGACCTCGCACCAGATCTCGCTGCCGTCGATGCCGCGCCAGATTTTTCCACCCGACGGGCGGTACGACAGCCCGAGCACGACGTCGAAACCACAACCACCGATGACCTGCGGGAACTGTGCCGAAGACCCGAACCCGTCCGCATGGTAAGCGGACAATGGCGGCATCTCGAGCACGTCCTTGCAGTAGCGCACGCCCGACGCCATGTTGCGAATCATCGTCTCGAGGTTGCACAGGTTGACGTCGATAATCGCCTCGCCGGAGCCATGCATTTCCCAAAGGCCCTGGCGATACAGTGCTTTCACGCGTTTGAGATCGGCCGGATGCCGCTCGAGGTATTTGCGCATCGTCAGCGCCTGTTCGACCTGGTAGGCGCCGCGGCCGGTCTCGGCCAGCTCGATGTTGCGCGCGATGACCAGCTCCTCGAGCTCGCTGTAGCTCAGCCAGCGTTTGCCCTCGTACTCACAGGGCATCTCCCAGGTGCGTCGCCAAAGCAGGTCGAAGTGGTTGGAATGCGTGGCGTAGATTTTTTTCATGGCAGAATCAGGGGTTGTGAGGGCAGCTGAACGAGGAAGGTACCGAAGCGGAGCCGGTCTGTCCACCGGCCCGGTTGGTGTCCTGGTTCACCGGGAATTGGACAATCGGGATGTCGTAATAAGCTACTGATTTTGATTGACCGGGCACGGCCCCCGGAGGGTTGCACTTCAGCCTATCCGGCCGCCGTTTTACCCGACAGTTTTCAACGTAATCGATCATCCCGTCGCTTCAAGTTTGCGCCGTTCTTGTCGCCGTTGTCTCATGCTGCAGCCTGCTGCTTGGCGACAGCGCCGCCGACTGGTCAGTTCGGCGTGGAGGCTGTAGGCTATCCCGACTATGAGCGTTGTATCGCAAGACTGTTTTCCGCTTCAACGCCGGTGGCGGTTCCGAGCTGCGGAATTTCGGCCATTGGATTCTCGGACCACTGGGATCAGGTGTGCAACAAACCGGTGACAAATGAAGGAAGCCCGATCTGGAGCAGTGACGTAAAGAACCGCAGTCCCGTGCAGACCCGAAGGCAGACCCACAGGTTCCCCCATGAAACCAGAAACTTCGCAGAGCGCCACGGACAGGCCGATTGATCCGGATTTGATTCCGGACAACCCGTACCTGTTGCTTACGCCCGGACCGCTGAGCACATCGAAGTCTGTTCGCGCCACGATGCTTCGGGACTGGTGCACTTGGGACGACGACTACAACCATGGCGTCGTGCAGGATGTTCGTGCTCGTCTCGTCAGCCTAGCCACATCGCGACCGGGTTACACGTCGGTGCTGATGCAGGGCAGCGGGACATTCGGCGTTGAGGCGACGATCGGCAGCGTTGTGCCGGAAGACGGGAAACTTCTTGTCCTGGCCAACGGCGGCTATGGCGACCGCATCGTGCAAATCGCTGAGCGGCTGCGGATTTCCACCGTCGTTCTTGACAGCGGCGAGATTGCCCCACCGGACTGCGCTGCGCTCGAGGCGAAGTTGACTGCCGATCCGGCGGTCACACATGTCGCCGTAGTCCACTGCGAGACAACGACGGGGATCCTCAATCCGATTGCCGATATCGCGGCGGTCGTCAAAGGCTGCGGCAAGACATTCATCGTTGACGCCATGAGCAGCTTCGGCGGCATCCCGATGAACGTTGAAGCGCTCGGCATTGATTTCCTGATCAGCAGCGCGAACAAGTGCATTGAGGGGGTGCCGGGTTTCTGCTTCGTCATCGCCAGAGAGGAATCGCTGGAGCGCAGCTGCGGTCGTGCCCGCTCGCTGAGCCTCGACCTCCACGAGCAGTGGCGGACGATGGAGGAGGGACACGGTAAATGGCGCTACACGTCGCCGACGCACGTTGTCCGGGCCTTCCAGCAGGCGCTGCTCGAGCTGGACGCGGAGGGTGGTGTCGCGGCGCGACACAACCGCTACGCCGAGAACCAGCGTGTGCTGGTGAAAGGCATGGAGAGCCTCGGTTTCCGCTGCCTTCTGCCGCGGGAGAACCAGTCGCCGATCATCACGGCTTTCTTCGAGCCCGACGACGACGCCTACGACTTTTTACGCTTCTATGAAGCGATCAAACGGCAGGGATTCGTCATCTATCCCGGAAAAGTGAGTGTCGCCGACACCTTCCGCATCGGTACCATCGGCCAGGTATTCCCGGACGACGTGCAGCGTCTGCTGCGCGCGATCGGAGCGGCGTGCTGCTGGCATCCTGAACATGATGATACGGTTTCAGGTCTCAGCGATTGACCGGCCCCCATGTCTGCGAGGAGCGCCCGGCGCCACGGGTACGGAAGGCGCGATCAATGTCGATGAAGAAGCCCGGAGACGGATCTTTCACTTGCCGGGTCGAGGTCTGGAGTCCGGCCCCGGCGCTTGATGTTCCCAGGTCTGCCAGCAGATTAACCGGAACTGGTTCTACTTTGCCGGAATGGAGAATCGGAGTCGTGCAGTACTGGAGTACTCAGTCCAAAGTCGTATACTCCAATTAACGCCAACACCCTATGCCTGATCACAAACCTTCCGCGGGAAGCTTCATGTCCGACTCATTCCACTTTGCTTTCATCACCGACTCCCAGATCGGTTGTAACAGTCCATTCGGCCTGAACGCGCGTGTCAGCGATCGCTCACGCCTGGAAAGTGCGATCGGGTATATCAACGACGATGAGAACGAGATCGATTTTGCCATCTTCGGCGGTGACCTGGTCAATCGCTTCGATTCGGCCGAGGAGCTGGATATCGTCATGGAATGCCTCGGCATGCTGGAGCGGCCGTATTACGGCGTCTCCGGCAATCACGACGAGGGCGGCAAACACTGGCTGGAACCGGAGGTAAGTACGGAGTCGCCGTATTTCGACCGCGGCGCTCCTGCCGGGTTTTCGTTTACTCATGAAGGCGCGTCGTTCCTCGGGCTCAACGCGCTGCATCTCCGCGGCGACCTGGACGAAGACCTGCAGCAGGCGGAGTGGGAGGTCATGAAACAGCATTTCGCGGCGGTCGATGCTGCCGCCACGCACCGGTTCGTGGTTATGCACTGGCCGCTGCTGGTGCAGCAGCCGGACGAGGAGGAAACGTACTGGAACATGGAAAATCGCCACGAGATTATCGCCTTCTTCAAGGCGAACAACGTTTCCTGTGTGCTGACCGGGCACTACCATCACGATATTGTCGGCACCTGGCACGGCATCCCGCTGCTCGGCAGTGTCGGCACCTCACAGGTATTTCACGGACCGCAATCCTGTGCGTTCGAGCACGTCACCGTTTTTCCTGATGGTTGGATGTCGCGTCGGGTGGATGTGTAACTGCCGGCTCTGCAACTTTGAGTGGAGCAGGCGTTGCGCCGCGAACCTGAACATTGTTTTCGTTGACCAAACGCGCCGGTTATAGGACGACACCCTCAGCCTCAGGCGGTGGGAGGAAAGGAGATATGACAAACACAACCAGATTCGTTCGGACTCGAACGGTTTCCGCATTTTTTTGTGCTGCCTTGGCAATCTTGATTCTGCCCGCTGCGGCGGCCGGCGTGACGCCCTGGAAGGCAGGTCCCGGCACGCGCGAGGTGCAGGACGGCGCGGTGTTGGCGAACGACCTGGTCTATGTCCAGGGCAACGGCCAGCCCGGGCCCAGGTACTATCCGCAGCCGGCGGTGCTGCGCTGGGAGCCGATCTCGGAGCCGGGGCGCTACGAGGTGACGCTGCGGGCCCGGACCGGGAAGCACGGCGCCAGCACTTTGGTGCTGCAGGCCTGGGTCGACGGTGCCGACGGCGGCATGCGATACCCGACGGGCTACGGTGTGATTCCTGTGCCAACAGCAGCGCTGCCGATGAGCGGCTACATGTTCGAGACCCCCGGGCGCTGGCAGACGTTCTCACTGGCGTTTGATGTCGAGAGCGGTAAACCGACGAATGTCGGCCTGGTATACGTCGGTGATGAAACCTGCGAGGCCGGCACGGTGGAGGTCGAGCAATCCTCGGTGAAGCTCGAGAAGCTGGACCTGCCGGTGTCGATCAGCTGGGCCCGTCCGGTCAAGCTCCGCTACAAGCATGCCGAAAGCGGCGCCCTGGAGTTTCGCCTGACGAATGCCACTGACCAGCCGCGAACGGTCGGCCTGCGGCCGGTAGTGATCACCGACACGGATCAGAGAATTTCCGGCACGGCACAGACCTTCGCGGTGCCCGCGTTGGCCACCATCAGCGGCACTGCGCCGTTTGCCGTTCCCGCCGCCGACGGCGGCTATGAGGCCGTCGGTGAATTGATCGTGGATGGGAAGGTGATCGATCGGCATGGTGACGTGTTTGCTGTCAGCGACAGCCCGTTCCGGTGCATGATCCAGGGGACCGGTGTGCTGCGGATTCCGTACTTTCTCTCGGGTTCCCATCACCTGGGTCTGGAGGGATTCAAAAAGACCGTGCTGGGCAATTGGGACCAGTATGTCAAGGACTGCACGCTGGCTATCGAATCCTCGCGTCGTGCCTATCTGACGTACGACGAATACTTCGCTTGGGCGCGCGAGGATGCGACCCGCATGACGGAAGACACCGACGAGCCATACCTCACCGGGCAGACCTTTTACGTCCTCTCGCGCAAGCAGATTCTGTTGGTGAACGGCCTGATGAAAGCACACGGCATCGCGCCGGTAGCCTATACCAATGCCATCCCGTTCGGCTGGCCGGGTTTCGAGGTGGTCCGTCGCCGGCCCGAATGGATGAAGAAGGCGATGTTCAACACGGCCGTCATGGAGAAATACTTCAACGACGAGACGGTGAGCGGCCCAGTCTATCCCGCTATCGAGATGCACTTCGACACACCGTCACCCGTCGACGGCAAGACCTATCTGCAGTTCCATACCGAGCAGCTGGTGGCGAGCGCCGGGCAGTACGGATGGGAAGCGTACCGCTACGACGCCGGACCGCTCAGCCCTGAGCACTTCCCGATTATGAAACGGGCACTGGCCGCCATCGATCCGCCGGTGGGCATCGGTAATAACCTGGGCATCAACTGCCTGGGCACGCAGCCCAGTGACGACTGGGAGACATACTGCCGGGACGACTCGCTGATGATGGAGGAGAACCTCGCACAGGCTTTTCACAGCCCGACAAACCCGCACCGCCGCTGGCTGGATTTTATCGTCTACCTTCGACACAGCTCGGACCTGGCGCGCTCGCACGGCGCCCAGCATACCTTTATCAACAACGGCGGCAACTGGTATTCCACCGCCCTGGGCTACGTCGTGGGCGGGCATCCATGGACGTTCCACAAGAGCCCCTTCGGCGATTGCGAACGGTTTATGATCCAGTACGGCTCGTATTTCTGGGACATCCGCACGCAGAAGCTGGCCGACCCCGGCGGTGTTGTGTCGGTTAAAAGCCGGCGGCCGCTGTGGTGGAAGCTGCTGGTCAGTGAACGGGTGCTCGATGACGAGCACCGGCAGGTGATCGTGCCGTTGTTCAACCCCCCGGCGGAAGAAGAAGTCATTGGCGTTACGACTGTTGGACCGGCAGAGGGTGTGAAGGTCATGTTTCGGCCGCGGAAAGAGGAGCAGGTGACCGCGTGGCTGGTCGGGCCGGAACCGGTATCGCATCGCCGGAAATTGGCGACTGTGCCGTTGAGTGACCGCCGCCTGGAGGTGGTCGTGCCGCGTTTCTGGGGCTGGACGAACATTGTCTTTGATTGCCGGAAAAATCCGAGCGGGGACAACGTGTTCGGGACAGACTAATGGGCAAATACAGACGGTTGTATATCGGTTTGTTTGTGATTTGTCTGTTTCCGGGTGCAGACGCACAGGAGCCGGATGGCCCGGCAACGATTTACAACCAGAAACGCGAAGCGGTGCTGGTTGACGGGGGGTCGCCGGAGAAGGACAAGAGCCGGCTGGTCAAGGATGCCGAGGCGCGTACGGGTTGGGCCTTGCTGTCGGACCCCGCCGCCACGACCGGCGAAGGCTACATGTGGTATGAGTATACGTATATGCAGGGGCCCGGCAGGCTGCGCGGAAACTTCCGGTTGAAGGTGGCCGACAATACGAACCCCGCCGTCGTGGCGATGATCCGCGGCACCATCGGCAACAGCGAGTTGAAGACATTCGAGGATCGCTACGAGAAAGTGTCGCTGAAGGGCACCGATTTCGCCAAGCCGAATACCTACCAGGAATTCAGTATCGAGTTTCTCAAGGGCGAGCAGGGTTTCGGTGATTGGGGATTGGAAACGACGGGCGCGACAAAAGTCTGGTTTGACGGAATTACCGTCGAGCAGCTGTCGCGATTCAGCACCCGTCAACTGCTGCCGTTGATCGAGCAGCCGGTCAGGCCCGACGGCCTGAAGCTGGCAACAGACAAGCTTCGCGTCCACGAGACGTATGGGCTGTTCATGCTGCACTGGGGCGTAGACAAAGCAGTTGGCACGTTGGGCGGAGAACGCACGCAGTCCCATCTCAACGTCCATCCGCAGTCAACTCGACTCGACGGTTTCCCGACGACGTGGGAAGCGTTGTACCGGCACCAGGTGATTGTCCTGAACAATGTGCCCGCGAAAGCCGTGACGATTGTCGGCACGACGATGCTCAAGCAATATGTGCAGGATGGCGGCACCGTCATCATCATGGGCGACACCCACGGGATCAGTCACGGCGGGTGGGCGAGTTCGGTACTCGGTGCGCTGTTGCCGGTCACGCCAGGCGCGCGGGTCCGCGCAGGTGAGCCGATTTATCTGACGCCGCGGCAGGGCAAGCCAACCGAATTCGACTGGTCCCAAAAACCGTACACGCTCTATTCTCACCACGCTGAGGTCCGGCCGGGGGCGCGGGTATTGTTGGCGGCGGGAACTGTCCCGTTGATCGTTGAGCGGAGAGTCGGCAAGGGCCGCATCATCGTCCTGCTGATGTCGGTACTGGGCGAGGTCGATGCAGAGATGCCGGGGACCCCGTTCTGGCAATGGAGGGATTGGCCGGAGTTGCTGGCCAAACTGCTGCTGCCTCACAACAGGTGACATCCATTCACCTGTTCGTTCGTTTTCTT
>CAJWLW010000073.1 GCA_913042885.1 uncultured Lentisphaeria bacterium
GACCGAGACCGGCACCTCGGCTGTCGCCGTCCATGCCGTGCGGCCGAAGGGGATCATATCGAGCAGATAGCGCTTGAAAAGGGCCGCGTCACTGACCCAGTAACGCTGGATCAAGCGGTACTCCTGATAATCCGAGCGACCGGCGGTCCCCATGCTCAGCATGAGCAGAAACGGATAGGCCATGGTCACCGCACCGACGCTGAGCAGCAGATACATGGCCAGTACCATGGACCGCATCGCCGGCGACCGGCGTCCAACTTGTGGCAGGAGAGGCATGCTACGACATTTCCTCCTCAACCGCGGCGCTGCGGAACTGCAGTTTATCCAAAATGCGCAACTGCCACAAGGTGAAGCCGATCAACATCGCCCCCATGATCCAGGCCATGGCAGCGGCCAGACCGAAATTGAGAAACATGAACGCGTTGTACCAGATATAGAGGCCCGTGGTCATCGTCGCGTCTTCGGGACCGCCGCCGGTCATGACAAAGATGTTCATCGACTCCTTGAAGCCGGCGACAACGGCACCGATGAAATTGATGATGATCAGCGCCTTCAGGTTCGGGTACGAGACGTGCACCAGTTTGTGCCACAGCCCGGCACCATCCAGATCCGCTGCCTCGTATTGCTCTTCCGGTATCCCCTTCAACGCAGCCAGATAAATCAGACAGCCGGGGCCGGCCGAGGCCCAGATCGTCGGCACCACGACCCACAACATGGCCAGGTCCGGGTCCCTCAGGAACGACTGTTTTTCAAACTTGAACGGACTTGTGAAGGCACCCAGGCCGCCGTCGCGCAAGACCCCGATCAGGATCACGGCAAGGAGCACGGAAAAGGCTCCGGCACAGACGCCGAAGAACCAGCGTTTCGCCGGCGAGTTGTAATCGCGAGCCGACTGCAGAAACAGACTGACGATGATCAGCAACGTCGCAACGAGAACCGCCGCCTTCACCGCCATCACCAGTCCCACCGGCCAGGAGTTGAACCAAATCATCAGCTGGTTGATGACACCGCGGTGCGACGGATCGTAAAGCAGGCGTTTCCACAGAAACAGTGTGGCGAGGCCGGTAGTGACCGCAGGCAGGTAATAGATTGTGCGGAAAAAGACCCTCATTCGCGGAATCTCCGTCAACAGCACGGCGAGAATGATCGGGATACAGAAGCCGATGCCAACCAGCATAACCATGTACTGGAGCGTCTGCAGCAGGTAACGCCAGAACTTCGGCTCGCTGACGGCCTCGACAAAGTTCCGCAATCCGACGTAGGTTGACCCGCCCAGGATCTTGTAGTCCTGGAATCCCATCAGCAGACCCCATATCAATGGATAGTATGCCCAGATCGCGATGCTGCCGACGGCAGGAGCCAGGAACAGCCACGCGTACAGGCGTCGCCGCGATGGATCTCCGCCGACACCGAATCCCTCCGTGTCGGCCAGCTTCACCCGGGCCTGCATGGCCAGCTTGACAATCAGGCGCGCGCCGATCATCAACCCGGCCACCATGACGGCTAACACAACCCATCCGATGCGCGAGCGCTTCTGTACAACGCTGTCCGGCAGCTCGCCCAGAATCATGGTGTTGACGTTGCGGCAGGTGTCGTCCATGATCGCCTGCAGATCGCGCCCGTACTCGCCCGTCTTCATGTCCAACCGGTCGCCCAGCGCCGCTTCGATCACCATGCCCAGTTCCCGGGTCATCACGTGAGTGAAGCCTTTGCTGTACGGTTCCACACGGGCGTAGGAATTCAGATTGTCCCAGAGTTCGCGCCGTTCCTGCGGAATGCGGGCCAGGAGGTCGCCATAGCCGGCACTTTCGAGAAGCGCCGGCCGGATGAACTCCGCCAGGCCGTACTCGACAAACGTATCGATGCGCATGCGTTCCGCTTCCGGCCCGGTCAGAAATTCGATGTATTGCCAGGCCGCGTCACGAATGGCCTGGACATCGCGGCGGCCCGGAACGTTCGCCGTCACGATTGCCGCGTTAATCCCGAGGTAGTGGCCGGCAATAAAGGCAGCGGGCGGAAACCCTTTCCTCGACGGAAACGGAACGAACTTCGTTTGATTCGGGTCGATGTTGCTGGCTTCGCCGAGCGTGCCGATCGACATGGCCGTCCGCCAATTGCCGAGTTCAATGCCGGACTGGACATCGGCAGCCGCACTGACGCCATAATAAATGCGCTTCTGCACCACCTCATCGTTCAGGTCAAAGACATCGCCCGTGACCGGGTCAACAGCTTTGCCCGCCCGAATCATTTCCGGCGTGATATCGAATTCATGGTCACCGTTTCGGAGCCACGGCTGGTGCGCCATCTTGCGATAAAAGAAGATGGCCTCGACGGCCTCCGGCTTATTCGTTTCCAGCCGCCATTTCAGGTCGGTTATGGAATAATCGGCGGGCAGTCCCCGTCTCGTCAAATCATCGCGCGCCTGTTCCACCGCCGGATAGAAGGAGTCCTCGTTGCTCAGCCGGATTCCGAATTCGCGGTAGTCCAACGGCGGCGCGGGCACTGCATGCATCGTGCCGTCCAGAGGATAATACGGCTTGACAACATCACCGCCGGCGGACCAGACGTACTGAAGATAGTGCCATCCCGCGTAGATCCCCGTGAGGATGTTGATGCCGTATTGCACGGGATCATTCGGGTTGGCGCCGATCTCTTTCGACGGGTCGAAGGTAAGTTTGCGGGCAAATTCGTAAAGCTCCTGCCAGTTCCTCGGGTGGCGCCCGGCGAGACCCGCCTTGGCGAACGCCGCTTTTTCACAAAGCAGCGCCATGGAGTAATAGCTGTAAGGGACGGCAATGATACGGTCGGCGTCGTGGCAGAGCTCCCAGACCTTGTCCGGCGCAGCAATGCCGCTGTACGGCTTGTCGTGCCGGACGACATAATCGGCGAGGTAATCATTCAGGGGATGGAGAAAGTTCTGCAAGTTGTAGTCGCTGATCTTGCGCCCGAAGAGATAGAAAACGTCCGGCGCAACGCCGCCGGCGACCGCGAGAAACTCATTGCCTTCCTGAGCGGGGCCCTCGATCTTCAACGGCACAAGGGCACGGACACGAATCTTCGGATGACGGAGGCAGAAGACATCGAACACCCGGCGCCTGGCCACTTCCAGCGGGTTGGTGGATCCCTTTTTCGGGATGTTCCAGAGATGGAGCTCGACCGTGTTTTCTGAAACGGGGGGGGGGGCCGCCGGGGCGGCAGCCAAACACGGCCGGGCAACGACCACCGCGAGAATCAGGGCAATTCCCCGCAACCATCGATATGAGAAACTTCGAGTCGATTCGCTCACAATAGGACCAACCTTACCAAACCGCAGCTGTTCACGGCGCACCCCAGGCGGCAGTCTGTTCGTCGTAGCTCATATAGGGCTGCGCCCGCGACGCTGAATGACTCAGGAATTCGACATGGGTATCGGTAAAGAGCCAGTTTGCACCGCCCCCATGAACATCGAAGTTCAGTATCGGTTCGGTGCTGTTCGCGGTCGAATACAGCTTGTTATAGCCCTCACGGAACTCATACATCCAATTGTTGTAAATGCTGAATCGGTGCCACTGGTCTGTCAAAAGGAAATAATCGCTTGGCGAATGATCGTTCAGTAACTTGCTGCCCCAACTCCGGCCTTCCGGTATGCGGGAGAGCTTCAAGGCCGGGTAAATCGAGTAGACAACAATCCAGTAATCCTGACGAATCGTGGCGAAGTTGGCGGAATAGCTGATCTTGGCTTGCAGGTACGGACTCCCGGAATTGTCCACTTCCGGATCGCCGGTGTTAAAGGTCGCCGTGGAATCGGCGGGACAGACCGTCACCCCGTATCGGATCGGATCGTCGCCGTGCTGGGGCTGCCACCTCGTCAAGGGAGTGTTGGGGTTCGAGCTACCGGCATCCACTGGCGCATTTTGGATATAATAGAGTAGCTGCCAATGCCAGTAGAACACATTCGATATGTCCCAAAACCCCGGATCCGGATTTGTGTGAAAGGTGCATGGGAGAACATCATCATTGTCGTCGGCATAGTTGACGATGCCTATCCCCAACTGTTTCAGGTTCGCCTGGCAGAGGGCGCTGTAAGCCTTGCCCTTCGCCTTGTTCAACGCCGGCAGCAGCATCGACGCCAGGATGGCGATGATGGCAATCACCACCAGCAATTCTATCAGCGTGAAGCGGCGGGGAATTGGCCTTTTCTCAGAAACTGCTCGCGGCGACGTCCGCATCGACAATTCGCTCCAAGCGATAAATGAAATGTTCCGTGAGTCCCTACCCTACGCGATCGAGTCTACACCGCGTCCACGGTGTGGTCAAGTCAGGATTCGCGTAAGAATAACTTCACAGTTACAACGGCACGACCCTGGACCGGGTCACCGATGCCGGCACCCGCGGCGTGACCAAGGGTATTGCCGGTTTGGCCGCCCTCGTCGCGGACGGCGACAAAACAAAGCGAGCCAATCCCGCAATTCAGGCGGGATTGGCTCGTTTTTCAACTCAGTGCTCGTGCGCCGATCTAATTGCCCATCATGGCAACAGCGGCAGCCGAACCGCAAGCAGAGCAGCCCAGGTTGTCGGCGATCAGCAATATCTCTGCCCGCAGCGCCGAAAGGCTGACCGGCGGATTGCTGCCGAACTGATCACAGACCGCATCAATAATCGTCGTGATCATGGCGTCGCAGGAGATCGGCTTGGCGCCCATGAAGGTGCCGTCGCTGGCGCCCGTGACAACCGAGGCAGGAGTGCTGCAGGACAGGGACAGGAAGTCGGCGTCACCGGGTGTCGTCGACAAGTATGCCGGATCGACCTCGGTGCCGCAGAACAGATTGCCGCCGCCGTCGACGTTGCCGGTGATGTCATTCACCGCGCCGCCATAGCCGCCGGCGGTGTCCAGGTCGCCGCCGGAAAGGTAGCATCTCATCACACCCCACCAGAAACCTATGTTGTACGCATCCGAATTGCTGATGCTGAGGTTGTCCTCCTGGCCGCCAATCGCGGCACCGGGCAGAGACAGACCGCTGAAGATGCAGTTCGTGGCCGTGATCGTACCGCCACCGGACTCAATGAGCAGACCCGTCGCTATGTCTCGAATGTCCTGCGCGGTGATCTTGTTGTCGGCGCCGTTCTCGCCGTGGATTGTGCAGTGATCCACGGTGACGACAGCGCCGTTGCGGGCCTCGATCCCCATGCCGCCGCCACAGCAGGCTACGCCGCCTTGCGGGAGCTTGATACAGGAGTCGCTGATCGCCGCATCCCCATTCAGAACGCGTATGCCTTCGCCGTTGTCGATGAACTGGCTATCGCTGACGATCGAGCCGGTACACCCATCCAGGTGCAAAGCGGTCGTGCCGTTCGTGGAACCGGACTGCGCACTGTTACTCATGGTCGTGCCGGTGACGGAAACACCGGTGCTCGACGCGAAATAGTGTGCGCCATTGCCAAAGCCGGACGACTTGTTGTTGTCGTACGTACAGTCAACGATGTCGTAGCCATCGACATTGTTGACAAAGGCTGAGTAGCCTTCCCAGCCGCCATTGCCCAGGGTGTCATTGAATTCGATCGTCACGCCATCATGCAGGATGTTGTAGCCGCGTGCTTTGGCAGCGTCTTCCTGCGGCACCATGAATACAGCCTGTCGGCAACTGCTTATGCTGCCGCCGATGATATGGATGTTGGCGGTGACGTGCGGGCCCTTGTGCCCCGGTCCGTTCGCCCTGCCGGTCACACCCCGCCGGCAGTCGTGGATGTCGCAGTTCTCGATGACCACGCTGTCGGTACCAATGAACACTCCGGACTGCTCCCACTTCTGGCCGGCGGTGCCGGAGTTCATGATCTCACAGTCCTTGAGCCGCACCTCGCCCGCGAAATTGATGGGCGAATCCGTTGAGCCGATTGACCAGTTGTCGATGTAGACGACGGAATTGTTGCCGGACATGTCGCCGGCGTCGAGGATCAGGTTCTCGACCAGGATGTTGCCGGCTGGCGCACCAGTCGGAGCCTCGGGCAGCCCGTTAATCCACAACGCCGCCGGTTGGCCGCCGGGATACGGGCTGGTCGGTTTGACCGTTGCCGGCGCGCCGGCGCTGCGCAAGGTGATTCCCTGGCCCCCAATCCGCAGGCCCTCGACATAGGTCCCGCTGTCGATGATCTCGACGATGTCACCAGTGACCGCCGCATCTATAGCGGCCTGGATCGTCGTGTGGTCGCCGCCGCCGCCGGCGTCGACAGTGATGGTTCCCGCCGACACCACGCCGGCACAGCTCAGAGCTGCGATTGCAAATGCGATGTGAAGTGTCTTCATTGATCCGTACTCCTTGAGGCTTTTTTCTCTGTGGTTGTGCCGAACCCGTGCGGTTCGACAGATACAAAAACTCATCTTAATCCGCATCGATATGGAATACGGATAAAGTGTCTCGATTGCAGAACCTGCATGGTAGGCCCTCCTCCAACTATTGGGCTTTCCGTCCGCCGTCGGCGATCACCGATCACAAGTCCGCTCTGTCACGTAAAGTAGGTTATAAGAAATAGTCCGGTCAATTGCAAGACTATTTCGAAAAAAAATTTTCCCCCTGCCCGTCATTAAATCCCGCATGCAAAATCACGTTTTTTTTAGTGTCATACTGTGAGATTGCATTCCAAATGCGCCAGGCCATCCGGGTTGACTCGACGATTCTACCAGCATACAGTGCCATTGCTTCGTCCACCAGACCCGACCCGAATCCGGTTTCGAAAACGTCAATTTCAAGAAAGCCAATGACTACAGTCTCTCGTTGTTGTTTGCGGGTGTTGATGGCCGTGATTGCTTTGGCGTACGGCGATCCTGGGTGCTCGGCAACCGAGTACTACGTGGACCAGAAAAATCCGCGGGCGGCCGACACCAATCCCGGCAACGTCGCGCTGCCGTGGCGAACGATCGGGAAAGCCGCGAATGAGGCGACGGCCGGCGACACTGTCTGGATCAAGGAAGGCACCTACCGGGAAGAGGTCACTCATTTCGCCAATAGCGGAGAATATTACGGCAGCGAGATGCGCTTCATTACCCTCGCTGCTTTCGAAAACGACACGGTTGTGATTGAGGGCACGCGCCAGATCGAACCGGGGGAGTGGCAACCACAGGAGGACATGCAGCAGGTGTTTTTCCTGGCGTTGCCCGAGGATCCCAACCAGGTTTTCTTCGACGGCAAACGATTGCCTGAATCCGTGGCAGTCGTCGCGGACAAACAGGCGGATGTCGAGCGTGCCACGAGCCGCGCCGAAACCCACTCGGACCAGCCACTGACCGACACCAGCACGGGCCGATGGTTCTACGACGCGAAGCGACGCCGGCTCTATGTGAACACGGGCGAGGGTAACCCGTCGGTCGGGCATCGGGTCGAGGTGCCTGTCTATTCCTTTTCCGTCAACCTGCGGCCCCGGCCGGGTACGCGGTACGACGGCAGAGGTGTTTCGAGCACGGCCATTCGGTTGCGCGGGTTGACGTTCAACCGGCTGCGCACCGGGTTGCATGGCGGAACGATGTTCAGTGTCATCGAGGACTGCGTGGTGCGGCAGGCGGGGGGAATTTCCGCACTGAGCTTGCGCGGCATGCACAACATCATCCGGCGGAACACGGTTCTCGACAGCTACCACCAGGCAATCTACTGGAATGGCAGCAACTTCGTGCTGGAAGACAACCTGGTAGTTGGCGCCATGAAGGATCCGTACATTGTCACCAGCGCCTGGGAGGGTGTATTCAAGACAAACGAGGGCGCCTATTCCACCATCCGGAACAACGTCATCGCGGAAATCGAGGCGAGCGAGCATCATGACGGCGGTTTGGGCATCTGGTGCGACATTGCCAGTGACTTCAACGCCATCTACGGAAACGTCAGTTACCGGCAGAGCATGGGTATCTACGTCGAGCAAAGCCAGAATGCCAATGTCATCGTCTACAACACCTGCTTCGACAACAAGACGGGCATCGGGGTGCGCAACAACAGTCACAATCTCATCCTGGGCAACTACCTGTTCAACAACCGGAACGTCGGCATCTGGTACGGCAGCGAGAATCGCTACCCGCCAATGACGGGACAGCGGGTTGAGGGCAACTGGATTGTCAATAACCCGACGGGGGTCTTGGTGTCATTGTCCGCGCCGTTCGGCTGGAACACAGTGTCGCTGGACCGCAATACTTACACGCGGCAAGACGGCGCCACACTGGTGAAGTGGGGCGAAAAGGCGTTCACCGACCTCGCCAGCCTGAGGAGGGAAACCGGACAGGAGTTCCAGGGGACGGAAACGGTTCGGTTCGGCTTAGGGGATGGTGGGGGTCTTGCGTCAAACGTGATAGATACTCCCAGTTCGCACGCCGCGCATAGCATAACGCTTATTGTAGCGGTGGGTGGATCGACTGTGTTAACAGTTACCAATGATATTGGTGTAACGTATACAGCGACACCGACACTATCGGGCGCGACCCATACGTTAGGTTGCAGCGGCACTCCAACGGCTACGCAATATTTTGCAGCATTGGCGTACCTACTCAATCAGCTTGACGATGTTTCGGCAGTGGCGAATGGCGCAAGCAGTGTTATCATCACCGCTGACGCGAAAGCAACCTCGACATACGATATAGGTGTTACGGGTACTGCCATTGTTGGCGGTCATTTTGCATCGACTGCTACTGCGGGATCATCGTCGGTGAACCCGACGAACGAAGTTACGGACGCGGACATTCAAGTCATCAAGTTTCGGGTGTCGCACTCGAGAACACCGGAGATGCTGGTCCCGATGGTTGCCAACCCGACGCTGCTGCGTGCCGCCCCGTCAGGGGTCGGCGGCTACGCCAACCGGCCATACTTCTGGCGGCACGGCAACGGCAGCGGCCTGTCGTTCGGCGCCGGCGCTGCCGGCCCCTGGAGTGTTACCTCTGGGACGATCCGCACCTCCTATCCCAATCTGCCCCGTCTATGGGCCAACGGCGGTTCCTACGTGGCCGGCATCATTGCGGTAATGCTCGGCCCCGACGGCAGGCCCCTGGAGAAACACGAGGGACCGGGCGAGAAACGCTGGGGCGTGTACGTCAAGGGAACGCAGCCGGACGACATCCACCCCCTGGGCGAGGGCTGGTGGAGCCCCTCATTGCCCACGGTGACCGGCACCAGGTACAGGATTTCCTGGCAATCCAGAGCCGAGGAGCTTCAGCCGGCTGCCGGCGATCCCCGGAGCGGCCCGGTTGTCTTCGTGCAATGGACAAACGACACGGGCCAGAAACTGGTGCGGCACTACCTCTGGGGCACCGACGACAGCGGCAAGCCGCACGGCAAGCTGGCGCGAAAAGGCAGTTATCCGTGGACCGGCGACGGCGGCGAGGTCACGGCGCCCGAGGGGGCGACGCGCGTCCGCTTCTTCTTCGGCCTGCGCCGGTGCAAGGGAATGGTCAAGTACCGCGACATGCACATAACGGCGTCGTAGAAGTCCGGGAGACAGCGTACGGCTTCCGTGCTACGCTCTTGGCAGCCAGACCATCATCGAACCGAGCCCCCGGTTGTCCCACAGGCAGTAAGAGATGGCACGCATCCGGACCTTTCGGGGCAACGCTTGCCTCGATCAAGAGGTCAAGCTTGAGCAAAGCGGATGGTTACTTCACCTGCGTGGCGTCCAGCACAGCCAACATCATCGCCCTGTTCAAGGAGTGGGACTGAATACACAAAGAAACCCGCGAAGCATGACAGATCCTGCTCGGTATGTCCATGTCCCGGGACCGGCCCTTTGAAGGGTCCAAGTGAACTTAAGGCGGTATAGTAGACTATGGCGTCAACCGGACAGTTCGATGTGCTCGGGTTTGGGTATGCGACTGTCGACGAATTGTTGTTCGTGGACAGCTACCCGGCACCGGACAGCAAGACCCCGGTCAACGACCGTATTGTCGCTGTCGGCGGCCTGACCACGGCAGCCCTGATTGCGGCCAGCCGGTTGGGCGGCCGCTGCGCCTATGCCGGCGTGCTCGGCCCGGACGCCGACTCCAGGATCATTCTCGATGTGTTCGACCAGGAAGGCATCGACCGGCGCCATGTCCGGCAGGTGGACCACGGCCGTGCCGTGTGCGCCTCGATCATTGTCGACACGTCCCGGAAGACGCGTACGATTCTCTATGACAAGAGCGGCGCGGTGGAGCTCTCCTCGGCGATGATCGATCCGGATTTGGTGCACTCGACCAGGGTCTTGTTCGTGGACCATCATGGGATCGACGGCATGACGTGCGCCGCCGGGCTCGCGCGCCGGGCCGGAATCCCGGTCGTTGCCGATTTCGAACGCACCGGTATCCCCGGGCTTGATGCCTTGATAGCGCTGGTCGATCATCTCATCCTGCCGGCCCACTTCGCCTTCGAGCTGACGGATAAAACCGACCCACGCGACGCTGTCATGGCGCTGCTGCCCGGCCGCGAGGCTGCGGTTGTCACCTGCGGTACCGACGGCGGCTGGTATGCCGGCGCCGATACCGGCGGGCCAGTGCCCTACGACGCGTTCGTGGTCGATGCCGTGGACACGACCGGATGTGGTGACGTCTTCCACGGCGCCTACGCCTGGGCCCTGGCAACCGGCCACGACTTGTCGTCGCGCATCCGCTATGCTGCGGCCGCGGCCGCGCTCAAAGCAACCACGGCCGGCGGTCACCGGGCCATCCCCACCCGTGCCGCGGTCGAGCAGTTGCTCAGGTGATACACGCCTGAATGTCAACCTCTACAACGGTGTGAATCTCAACCGGCGGCAGGGTCATGGTGCAGCCCGCGATCGGGCGTGCTTGCCAAGTTCGCTCACGGCAGTCCTCCATTCAGCGATTGCGTAATGCCGGTTATTCGTCGATGCAGACGAATTCTAACGAAACGGGGGGGGCTGAGAGGGCAAGGAAATCTCCGAAGACGCTAAAAACCTCCTCAAGAACCCGGGGTTTGAGAGCTGGACCCGCGGAGAGACTCCGTCCCCCACCGGTTGGATTTCCAGGGGCGTCGTCTCCCGGGAGGAGGAGCTGGTGAAATCGGGTAAGTACTCGGCGCGGCTGACCACCGCGGAGCTCCAGGCCCATGTCATGATCGACCAGGAGATCCCGGCAAGACAGTTTGCCGGAAAGACTATCACGTTCGGGTCCTGGATACGGACGAACGTCAAAGAGGGAGTCGGTCTCCATGTCCTGGATTTCGTGGACGGTATGCACGATCTGTCCGGGGGGGGGGCGCGGGCATCCCGGCGACGGTTCGTGGCGCTTCGGGACCGTCACGAGGACGATCCGCACGGACACCGATGGTATCGTCCGGCTGCGCCTGTCGGCTCACATAGGAATTGAGAAATGATTCAAGTGGCCAGAGCGTTTTCCCATGGTGAAACAGAAACCCTTTCCAACCGACCTTACTGAGGCTCGAGCGTATCCTGCGGCACTGCCAGCTATGGGCCGGATCCAGTTGGCATTTCAGCCGTCCTCGCTGTATCATCCAACAGTTCCGGAAAGCAGTTTCCTGTCAGTTGCCCATTGGACCTGATGATCGATCCCCCTATGGAACATGGCAATGTGCCCTACAACCCTCGCAGATCTCCCGATTCACGCCCGCGAACTGGCGGCAGATTCTCTCGTGTGGATGGATCAGTTCTGGAGCTCGGGCGATTGCCTGCTGGTTCTGGAGCCGCCTGGTACAGACCCGCGCAAACCCGGTGTACGGAATTCTTCCTGGTACGCGCTGGCGCTCTTGATGCGGCAGGCAGACGGGGATCTTGAGCGGGCAACTCGCACCATCGACGCCGTTCTCGCCACCCAATTCGACGAACCGAACGCACCCTACCACGGTACCTTTCCCCGCTGGTTAGGTGAGCCCCATCCGCCGGTCGACGCGGTGATGTGGCGCGACTACGATCCCAACTGGCGGCAGTTTGTCGGCACCATCTGGGCCCTGATCCTGGATGCGTACGAACCGTTGCTTCCCGAAGATCTGACGCAACGCCTTGAGCGCTCGATTCAACTGGCGGTCCTGGGCGAACCGCCGGATCGATGTCCACCGTCCTACACCAATATCGCGCTCTTGAAAGCCGGTTTGCTCACGTGGTCGGGCAACCGGTTTGAACGGCCGGAGTGGACGGAATACGGCGAAACGTTTGGTCAGGCCGTCTTCGATCTGTTCCAGGAGCACACGGCTTTCTACGAATACAACTCACCGACTTACGGCGGCACCGATTTCTATGCGCTGGCGTTTTGGAAGAATCATGCGCAGTCATCGCTGCTGGGCGAACACGGTGCAGAGATGGAGGCCGCGCTCTGGCGCGACGTTGCCCGTTACTACCACGCCGGACTCGGCAACGTCTGTGGCCCCTTCAGCCGCAGCTATGGTATGAACATGCTCGACTACGGTGCGATCCTGGGGCTCACTATCTGGCTCGCGGTCGGGCGAACGGCTGCACCCTTTCCCGACGAACCCGGCCTCTTTGAGCACTGCCATGACTACTGTTTCGGTCCGCTACTGGCCTTTGTGGGTGTTGAGGTACCGCAGGATGTGATTCAGGATTTCCTGGGCTTCAGCGAGGAACGATTGGTTCGACATCAGATTTCGTCCCAACCGCTGCGCATTGCCACCGCCTGGCTGGGTGAGGACCGGATGATCGGTGCCGAGTCCGTGCAGTTTGACGAAGCGACCCGACAGGGGTATCGGCCGTTGGGGGACCAGTACCATCCTGTCACCATGCACTGGCGCATGCCTTCGGGAGAGATCGGCTGGATGCGCCTCCGCCACGAGGGGCCGGTTGACGCCCAGGCCGAGCCGAACACCCTCTCCATCGCCGGCTATGTGGATGAATTCTTCGCCGCACGAGGCAGCCGGGCCCACTACGAGTACACGTTTGAAATCCATCTTCCCGGCGCCGGCGAGACGGCAACGATTGCCACCGACACCTGGCAGCTGCCCGGCCTGACCGCCGAGCTGCAGACGCCGCTGTCCAAACCCGCCGTGGAGCGGGAGCGGGATACGATTCGCATCACCTATCAGGCTCAAGAAGATCAGGAGATTGCGCGGTTTAGATTCAGGGTGAGGTAGTATTCAGGGTGAGGTAGTATAGTGACGTTGCGTGTGTGGCACGCGGAGGTTTTCTAGACCCTTTGCCCCGTCGCGTGCAAAATTCAACTCACGCCCTCACGCAGCACAACCGGCCATATCAGCCCCGCCGGCGACTGCGCTCCTCCGCACAGTAGTTTTTGCTTGCAATCGACTCGGCGTTTTTATATACTCGTTAGCAACAAGGTATGAATACCAAATGTGTGTCCGGGTAAGCGCCCGTCCAACCTCGATGGCCGCAACCGCGATCAGAGGGGGTTGCAGGAACAAGAGGCCGCACGGATCCCGGAGACATCGGCATACCGATATCAAGCGTAGATTTTTCAACCAGGAAAGAGGAGAAGACGATGAAGAACGCAATCGGAAGTTGGGCCGGACTGATATGGACGCTGCCGCTTACCGCGATGTTGGTATGCATGGTTGCAGGGGCGGACACGGTGCTGCTCGAGGATGACTTCGGGTCGTCCGGTACCCCCATTGACACCCTGAAGTGGCAGTCGCACACGGCGCCGGCCTACCCGGACGTCACCTGGCGCGATAATGCCGGTGACGGGGAACCGGTTCTCGACGGCCGGAACGGTACCCGGAAACTGATGCACAGCCAGGAGCTGTTCACCGGCTCGGTGGCGGAGCCGATCGTGCGCGGCGAGTTCACCCTCGAGGCCTTCTTCGGTAACGAACTGCCCGCCAATTACAATACGTTTGGCTTTGTACCCAGCGGCAGCATCTGGCCTGGGTCCAGCCACAGTGCCGTCTGCTGGCGGCTGGCGCCGGTAGCGCACAGCGATTCGGGTCAGGGCATGAGAGTCTGGCCTTACTGGACCTTGTCGCCGGATGGCGGCCCGAGCTGGGGCTTCGAGCACGCGGGCATCGAGACGGTCGTCTTTGCCAGCCCGGACCAGGCAACGCCGGGTACCCGGTTGCGGATCGACTGGAATCCCGATGAAAACCTGGCGGCGTGGTTCATCGACGGCGAGCTGGTGCAGGCCACGACCACCGACGTCATGGGCGCCGGCACACCGTTCACCATGAGTGAGTTCACCTTTGACGCGCAGAGCGGCGCCTACTTCATCGACGATGTCCTCGTAGTGGGCGACGACGCGGACAATCCGCCGGGTTCGATCGTGCTGCTGGCCGACGATTTCGGGCGGACCACGCATCCGATCAACACCAACATCTGGGCGCTCACGGGGTCGCCCTCGAAGAACTGGACCGATGCGAACGACACCAAGATCGTCGTGACAGGAGGCAGCCGCAGCGATATCAGCAGCCATGACGTGTTCCTGCCCTCGAGCACTTCGGTGATGGTCGCCGAGTTCGAGCTGGACGCGTTCTGGGGCCTCGCGGAGTTCTATGGCGAAACCAGCGTGATCGGATTCGTGCGCAACGGCGAGCTCTTTGGTCCCGAGGCGGAACAGGACGCGACGGGCTGGCGGCTCATGGTCCAAGGGGGCGTCTTGCATGCCGCGCCGTATATCACGTCGCCGATGAGCGACGGCGAGTACACCGGCACGGCCATTGCCGTGCAGGCCGGTGACTTCCTTGCCGTCGAATGGGACCCCGGTGTGTCAGGAACGTTCTCAATCAACGGTGTACCGATGGAGGTGGTCGTCGACGGCACGGAATACGGGGCGCTGCCGTGGACCGTGAATGTCCCCACCGCCGCCAGCGAATTTGCCACCTACATGCAGACCACCACGCGCATACAGCTCGACAACATCGTGGTAATGACCGCCGACGCCGGCTGCACCAATTGCGACGACGTGCGGACGCAGGTTTTCGAGGAACTGTGCATAGCGGCAGCGACCAATCCGCCAACCAGCTTCCAGGCACTGCTTGCACAGGTCAGCGCGATCGCTGCCGGCATCCTGGCGGAGACCAACGTCTGCACGCTGCCGCCCGGCGGCGATGACTGCCAGGCTTTCATCGAAGCTGAGTTCGCGGCTCCTCAGTGAAGTCGTCGGTCACGGATGCGAGAGTCAAAGAGCTTCGCCCCCAATGCGGGGCGAAGCTCTTTTTTTGCTCATGGCGGTGTAACCCGGATGCTCGCGAATCCCCTTCGTTGCGGTACTTTCTGAGCCAACGCGTCGCCGAACGCTTTGATGATGTCGATCTGCCGACAAGCACCCGAGTCGATTAACTGCGCCACGACCAGTTTGATATTGCCGCGTGGCGTCGGCGTCATGCGAATAGATCGGATGCGTGCCCAGATAGTACTCCCAGCTTCGGTCCTCACGCCAGACGCTGACGAGTTCATTGATCGGGGTTCCTCCGGCAGGTATAGAGTGATAGAATAGTCTGTTCCATGGCACCTTATCTCCTACGCCTGCGGGCGTGTTTTGCAGGGGGGGAGGTACCACTTTTTTCCCCGCTCACAGGACGTTAGAAAACCGGTCGAATCACCGATATTCGGCGCCGCTACACGGTTCCTGTCGCCGTTGGCGCCGGTGTCGAGATCAGGAGTTCTGAAATTGGTGCATCTCCGTTGGATCAGCAGGGGAGATTGATGGTCCCGTCATGAAAGGCATGCCCACAGGAACCGCTGGACGCTTTCTCCTAGAGACAGTCTATCTCGTCCATCACTCGCACATGGACATCGGATACACCGATCTGGCGGATGAGGTGCGCGAGCAACACCTATCTCATCGAGGCCGTGGCGGTGCCGTCTCTGGGTTATCGCGTCCTCATGGCTGAATGGGAAGAAGACCCACAGCCGTGGATGGATTCCAGTTCTCACACGCTTCCCACTTGCCCAGCCGCATTGGAATCGGATCAGCTGGTGCTGTCGCTCGACCCGGCCACGGGCGCCATCCGCCAAGTTCAAGAGAAGGGCACCAACCGGACCTGGCTGACGGGGTCTTCCCCGAACGGTTTGGGCGAGTTCCAGTACGCCCAAGTGACAAATGTCTCACCGACCACGGAGTCTTCGGGAATGGCCGGCGGAATCAACCACCAATGGGTCAACGGGAAACTGGGCCGCGTGTGGTGCAGTGTGGATGGCCCGTTAGTGACCGGTTTGGCCCGCGAACGGGTCTTCGAGTTGCCGGGGCGAACGGTTCGCGTCACGGAAGAGCTTCGCTTGTATCCGGGCCAGCGGCGCATTGATTTTCGCTACCGGATCGACAAGCCGGAAACCGCTGAGAAAGAAGCTTGTTACATCTGGTTCGGGTTAGATCTTCCGGAAGCGGTGTTCCGGTGTGATCAGGCGGTGGGCTGGATTGAGCCGCGGCGCGACCTGCTTGCGGGCGCCATGCAAGATGCGTTCTACGCGACGCAGTGGGCGGACCTTTCTACCTCAGCGCGTGGAGCCACTCTCGTCTGCCACGAGTCGCCGCTGATCCAGGTAGGTCGGCTCCGCACCTACGAATGGCGGGATACGCGGCCGTTCGTGGAAGACGGGAGCGCGTTGATTGCCTGGCCGTACCACAACTTGCAGCAAACCGACAACCCGATCTGGCAGGATCTTCTGCTGAACGTCCAGTATTCGCTCTGCCTGCACGAGGACAGCGGGTTCGACCCGGTCCGGTGCGATCGTGACGCGGCAGCGGCGCTGGTCCCGTTGCGCGGGCAGCTCGTCAATGTGCGGCCCGGTGTAACCGCCAGCCGGTCCGGAATCGTATTGGAGTCGAAAACGGTGCGGTGGATCGGCTGTCACTTACTGCCGGACAGCCAGACGATCTGCGTCCGGCTCGAGGAACGCGCGGGGCAGGACGCGGAAGCGGTCTTGAGCTTCGATGAGGAGGTGGAGTGGACGCGTAAAACGGCCACATTTTTTGGTGGCGAGAACGATGGTCTGTTGCTGAAGCCGGAAGGCCGCCGCTTGCGTGTGCCCCTCGGACCATTCGAGCTGGCAACGGTGTTGGTTCGCTTTCGTGAGTAACACGCACCGGTAAAACCAAACGAGGCGACAACCATGCGGAAAGAGTTTCGAGGAGGATAGACAGACATGATAATCGGTAATCCAAGTATGTTTAGTTTCAACCAGTACGCGCTGGAGGAAGCGCTGCCCCTTATGGCCCGGTTGGGTTACCAGGGGATCGAGTTGTGTGAGCCAGGCGTTCGTCAGTCTCGGTGTCGAAGTGGTCACCAATACGTCCACCGAAGGGTCGGCCTATGGCGCTGCCCTGGCCGCAGCGGTGGGCGCGGGTTTCTTCAAGACCTTTGATGAGGCCGCTGAAAAGACCATCCGACTTGAGCTCGGCCCACAGATCGGCGTGGATCAGATGCTTGAAGTTGTCCACGTTCCTCTTGACCTGTTCCGGTTTGAAGGCGCCGGGAATGACGCTGACGACGGACGGGTGGCCAACGGCTGCATGCATGTCGTTCCCGGCAGCCAAAGGAGATCCGCGCTTTTTGCCGGCGGCCAGAAAGAAGGAATTAGAGGAATTGGCTCAAAATCCCGACGCCC
>CAJWLW010000074.1 GCA_913042885.1 uncultured Lentisphaeria bacterium
CCCTGCCCTTGGCCTGGTTGAGCGCAGGCAGCAGCATGGCGGCAAGAATCGCGATAATCGCGATCACCACGAGGAGTTCGATCAAGGTAAATGTGCGCAGCAGTACGCCGGGACTACCTGTGTTCTGCATAAAATACTATATCGCGGGCGAACGATAAATCGACAGCGGTCACGCGTCGCATTTCACAGGCGTGACGGCCTCTGCGCAGCAGTGCCTGCCGAGGCTGTTCGACTTACGGTTTCTGCAGAAGCACGGCGACGTCCGTGCCGGTCCCGGTGAAGACAGCGCTGGAATTGCGCACCGAAATGCGGCTGCCGACAGGCTGGGAGAAGTCGATGCCGTAGATGATAACCTGGCTGTTTCCAGCACCGAGATTACCGCCCGACCACAGAACCACAACCTCGTGACTGAAGTCACCGTCGAGGTCGGCTGTATCGACCGCCACGGCCAGGCCGGGGCCAGCCTTGTACTCGCTCTGATAGGTGGCGCTCTCGTCGAAAAGTTCGAGGAACCCAATGTTCGCCCCGTCTTCGATCAGGGCCACAAACTCGTCGAAAACGTCGTCGTCGAAGTTGCCCGCGGCAATCGCTACCTGGCCACCGTTGCGATTCGCGCTATCGAACTGATTGCTCACGGACCCGGCGGCGGTGCTGCCTTGATACGCGATCGAATGACCTTTCAGGTTGATGAACTGTCGATCGTTGGAAACTATAATATTGGCCGCGGTGCCGGTGCGGTCGAAACAGCCGGTGTCGACACCGGAGAACGTGCCGTTGCGGTTGCTCGAGTCGTTGACGAAGGAACCGTTGCTTTCGTACATCCAGACATCGTTGTCCGCGCCGGCGTTGACATTGGCGCGGGCGTCGCGTACGGCAACGACTTCAAGCGCGAGATCGCCGTCGAGTTGGCCGAGAGCAATGGCGCGGAAACGGCCGGAGCGATTCGCGGTGTCAAGAAAATGGCTGCTGCTGAGCGGCTCGTAGAAAACCAGCTCGGTCTCCCAATCCGCCCCAACGCCGTCACCGACACCCTTGATATTGACGACTACCACTTCATCCTCGGCGTCGCCATCCAGATTGCCGGCAACGATGTCCGCGAATTGGCTGTTGCTGAAATTGCTGGTGTCGGCGAACGTCGTCCCAGCGCCGAACTCGAAGTAATACAAATCGCTCTCGCTCGGACTGACGAGGCGTACCGCGACAACCTCATCGGTGCCGTCACCGTCAAAGTCACCGGCCGCAACTGCCGCCAGCACGTTGCCACTTAGGTTGTTCGAGTCGGATACGAACGAGGCATTGGCATCGTAGTAACGCAATTCCGTCGTACCGCCCAGGTCGGACGAAACCACGATACCCACCGGCTTCGACAACAGTTCATCGAAATGCGCCACAATGAATGCCGCGCAATCGGCCCCACCCGCCGTGTCCGGGCAAACGGTTTCGGCCGCGACGGCCGCGGTCGCGGTGCTCGCGATCTGGGCTGTCAAACCTTGAAGAGAGGTCGGTGTGGGTTCAGCACAGATTTGAGCGAAGACGTCGGCCAGGATGTCTTTGCAGTCCGTGCATGCCATACCGCTTGTGCCGATCATCAGCGTGATTCCAGTGATCAACATGATTCTGCGTAACAGCTGACTTTTCATGGTGTTACTCCTTTGGTTTTCATAACGGATCGAGAGAATTGCCGTTTGCAGGCTGCATACCCCGATCTCCTTAACAGATGTTATATATAAATTCCACGTAAAATGCAACCCCCCTTGCATGACAAATTTCGGTATTTATACGCCGTCAGCAAGCTGGCGCAGGTATGCGACTTCTGCGGCGATCCGGCCGAGGTCAGCCGTCGAGGGGTCCATCGACTTGAGGTATTGCGCGTGGACACTGATCGGGCCGTCGAAGTTTCGTTTCTTCAATTCGCCCATGACCAGCGGCCAATCCACCAGTCCCTCGCCGGTCGGCGGCCATAGGACCTCGTTCGTCACCCGGCCGGCTGCCACTTTGCAGGTCACATCTTTGATGCCGATGGCCGACAGAAATGGCGTCACCATGTCGAGTGCATCGGCCCAGGGCTCGCGGGTCAACCACAAATGACCGGTGTCGAGATAAGCGCCGAGGTGCGCCGGGTCCTGATCGCGCAACAGGTTGGCCAGGACTGCCGCGCCATGACCGATGCAGCCTTGATGCGTGTGATACATGATCTTTACATGGTGTCGGCGGCCGAGCTCACCAAACGCCGTCAGCGCCCGGCGGATCGTATCGATCTGCGCCGCATACGGCGAGCCGTCACGATAGTAGTAGCCGATCTTGAGCCTCGGCACCCCGGCAGCACCCGCCGCTGCAATCAACGCCTTGGTCTCCGCCGCTGTCGGATCTATAAAATCAGCCGGGGCGGTGACCAGCGGCACGGACAGGCCGCCGTCGGAAAGCTGCCTGACGACCGCCGCCAATCGGTCGCCAGCGGTCGCCGGTTCGACCAGGTAGCCCGGCCGCACGCACAGGTCAAAGCCATCGACCTCCAGCGTGCGCGCCAGGGCTTCGAGTTGCGCAATTGTCTGAACTGTCGGGCGCTTGTTGAAGTAGACGAAGTCCACGGCAGTTGATCCTGGATCCGGGGTGAATTGGGATTGCAGGTGCGAGCCGTTACTATACAGGGCCTGCTCACCATTCCACGACAAGGACATCCAAATGATCGTAACCACGCTCGGTACCAGCCACGGTGATCACACCTATTGTCGATTCAATTCGTCGACCCTCATCGAGGTCGGAGAGCAAATGTACCTCATCGACGCAGGTGCGCCGGTCGAGGCGCTGTTGATCCGTAAGCAGAAGCGGCTTTCGGCATTGCGGGGCATCTTCATCACCCATATGCACGGCGATCACATCGGCGGTCTTCCCGGGTTGATCAAGCTGCTGCTGAAATACGAGGAACCGGGTCAACACATCGACATTTTCCTGCCCGATGCCGCCGGTGTTCCGGCGCTCACCGCGTGGCTGCAGGCCATGTACCTCGACCTGGCGGTGCCGGCAATCGATGTTGATATCACAGCCGAAGGCGCCGTGTACAGTGATGCAGGTGTTCAAATCTCAGCCGTGGGTACGCAACACATCCAACGCCGTCTCGTGGATCAACCGCTGAGTTTTGCCTACGTCATCGATGCGGAAGGGAAGCGGATCGTTTACACCGGCGACGTCCACTCGGATTTTTCCGATTTCCCCTCGATTGCCCGCCACGAGCCTTGCGATCTCTGCGTCTGCGAAGCGACCCATTACGACATGGCAGCGGCGGTGCCGATCCTCGCCGACTGTCCGATCGGCAAGTTGGTGTTCAATCACATCGGCGACCAGTGGCACGGCGACGGCGAGCAGCGGCTGCAAAAGATGGTCGATCAATTGCCGTTTCCGTGTGCCATCGCCCACGACGGCAATGAATTCGAGGTCTGACCCGGGTTATTCGAAGCCGCCTCAGCCGAACTGCTGCGGGATAATACCGCCGCCTTGAAGCTCCGGCACATGCAGCCAGCGGGCCCCGTACAGGCCGCCTTCCGCGTCGAAGACCCGGCCGTCCGGCAGCATGTATTGGTTGGGCATCGAAGGTTGTTGCCCGGACATCAGTTCCGGCAATCGCTCGCGGTCTGCCGCCAGCTGCTCGTGCACCCGCTGCCAACTGAAGTCGCGGAACAGGGCCGCCCGCATCGTTGCGCAACGCTCAGCCTGCGCCGGGTCCTTTGCCAGGTTGGTATCTTCGTCCGGGTCGTTGATCATGTCGAACAACAAGGGTTCGCCGCCCTCGATCTCGACGTACTTCCAATCGCTGTCGCGCACCATCCGCATGGCGCGATGGGGTTCGTCCTCGGGCGCACCGATAGCGCCCCGCGCGCGGACGCCGTACGCGTAAAAAGCGCTCGGCGCAAAATCACGCGGTGGTACTGTCGAGTCCGGGGCCGCCAGCAACTGACTGCAATCGAGGCCGTCCAGCCCGTCGGGAATCGGCAGGCCCGCCAGCGCGCACGTGGTCGGAAAGAGATCCATGAGCGAGATGGGATGGCGGACGCGATGGCAACCTTCGAGAATACCCGGCCCGCGCATCAGAAGCGGCACGCCGACGGACGGTTCGAAATACACGCCCTTGCCCCAAAGCCCGTGGACCCCGGCCATTTCACCGTGGTCACTGGTATAAATGACGATGGTATTCTCAAGACAACCCGCCGACTCCAGACCACTGAGCAGCCTACCGATACAATCATCGACGAAATCCACACAGGCATAGTACGCTTCGCGCGCGCGCCGCGTTTGCTCGGCCGCGAGACCGTCGCCAGTCTCGCCGCATGCCATCAACTGAACAAATGGATCCAGGGTCTCGCGGTGCCTCTCGGGCACATCGAGCGCCGGCACCCGGTCCCGGTACCGGTTGATGTATCGTCCCGGCGCCGTGAACGGTGAGTGCGGCCGCGAGTACGATGCGCAGGCGAACCAGGGGACGTCCGGTTCCCGGTCGCTGTGCTCGAGAACAAACGACAACGCCTCCCGGGTCACGACATTATCCTGCAGCAGACTCTCGGGAATCTCGGTGATCCCGGCGCCGGGCGCACCGGCATATGACGGGAAGTAGTCGATCGGATCCGGCTGGTGCCCAAGGCCGTGACGCAGGTCTCCATAGGGCCGGACCTGGAAGCCCTGCATCTGGTCGCGGCCGCCGAAGTGCATCTTGCCGATCAGCCCTGTCCGATAGCCGTGCGCGGCAAAGTGTTTCGGCCATGTCACGTGTTCGGGAAAAATAATCCAGTGATTGCTCCACGCCCCGCAGTGATGCGCCTCGCGCCCGGTCAGCATGCACATGCGCGATGGTGTACAGACCGGTGATGCGCAACTGGCGGTGTCGAACTGAACGGCCTGCCCGGCAAGCCGATCCAGATGCTGAGTCTGCACGACCGGGTCGCCTGCGAACCCGGCGATCCGCGGCGCGTGCTGGTCGGTCATGACCAGGAGAATATTGGGCTTCGGGTGATCCGGCATGATTAGTCAATCGATGGCCTGTGAACTGTTACATTAGCACCGCGGCATGCCTTCTGCCGTTGGCAAGAGTCGACCTTCAGTCTCGAGGCAGCGGGGATGATGAAGAGCTGCCATTAGACATCAAATAGATCCGTCGGTAGTGTATAGGCGCCCACATACTGTGCCGCGCAGCACTGACAAAAAACTTTTGGTGATTCCTTGATTCCAGACGAATTCCACGGCCGGCAGCGAGCGTGAGGATCATCTTTTTCACCGACGTGCACCTTTCCGAGGGAATCGATTCCCTGGAAGGGTTCGACCGTGCCCTCGAAGCTTTCGAGCAGGAAGCACCGGACTTGATGATTTTCGGCGGCGACATGGGCCTGGAGCCGTCGACCGTTCCCGAGTACGAAAAGCGGATTGAACAATCAACGATCCCGGTCATTTTCTGCTACGGCAATCACGAGCTGGAAAACGGATTCCTGACCGTCGACCAGATCGGCCGAAATTCGTCATTTCATCAACTCCCCGGCGTCAATATCATGGTCGTCGATGCGTGGAGACACCAGCAACCCGATCCGGCTACGCCACTGGTCAACTGGTTCGAGATCATCGACGACTCCCAGGTCGACTGGATGCAGGAACAGTTGGCAGGCGTTGCCCGCGACGAACCCCTGCTGGTGGTGACCCATTGCCCATGGAAAACGGCTGTTGATTTGGGGAAGTTTGACGGTTATGATCTGTGCAATGCCGGAAAAGCCCTGGCGCTGATTCGGGATTTCAAACACGTCAAGGTCCTGAGCGGACACTTGCATGAAACCGCTCGAATCTACGACGGCGACATCGAAATGATCATGACCAATGCCGTCTGCGGCTGGTGGTGGGAGAACGGCATTATGAGTACCAGCACCGACGGCTCACCGCCGGGTTACCGGCTAATCGAAATTGCCGGCACCGGCGAGATCACGACCATCTTCAAACCGCTGTTCGACGAGGGTTTCGGCGAGGTGGGCCTGTTTACGACCGTCGCCAACCAGACCTGCCTCAACGTCTACGACGGCTCAGCGAGAACAAAGGTTTTTCTGGACGGCGAGCGCCTCTCCCAGATCAAACTCACCGACAGAATCCATGGGGTTCGGATCGATCATTTCTGGCTGCTGCCCGAGGAGCGTCTGGGAACGGAGTTGCGAATCACCATCGAATACGAAAACGGCAGGGCGTTGACCGCGACGCTACCGGCCGATCATCAGCCGTGGAAACCATATTAGCCATGAATGAACGAAAAACACGCGTCGGCCTGGTCCGGATGGATACGCACACCATGTACATCGGTTGTATCATGGAAGACCACGACCCGATGCTGCTGCGCGGACCGATGCCAGACCGCGGACGGCACACAAGAACCGCAAGGCAACCGCTGTCGAATCAACAACGAACTGAGAACCAATTGCGATGAGCGCGACATACGAATGGATATTCTTCGATTACGGTGGAACGCTGACGGTCTACGACGACCCCACAGAAGTGCCGGGCATTCCGGCGGATACCGACGGCCAAGCACTCACCGACTGGTTTGCGGCCATGGACTATAAAATCGCAGCGACGGCATCTGAACTGCAGCAGGTTTTCCAGCGCGCTGTCGACGCCGATGAAGGCGAAGCGAACCAGGTTGATTGGGCTTGGAACGAAACGTTTTACGTGCACCGCATGCGACGGATATACGAGCAGCTTCGGATACCGCCGCCACATACGGATCAGGAGATGTCAGCTGCCTGGCATTTCTGTTTCTGGCAGATCTTCAAGCGCACGGGCAAGCGCGCCTGTGAAGGCGTGATCGGGACCCTGACAGAACTGGGCAAACGCGGCTACCGCCTCGGCGTGTTGTCGAACAACAACGGCTACGTTGCCGACACGCTGGCGTACAACCAGACGCTGTCATTCTTCGAGATCGTTCTCGATTCTGCCAGGGAAGGCCGTGAAAAGCCGGATCCGGAAATCTTCCGAATCGCGGCACGACGCGCCGGGGTGCCGTGCGAGAGAATCTTCTATGTGGGTGACAGCTACCCGTGCGACGTCATCGGCGCCACGAATGCGGGTATGGGCGTGGCGTGGCTCGGCGGAGATGAGCGCCCGCTGCCGGCGGGCGCCGTGAAGATCGACAGGTTTGCAGAGCTGCTGGAGCATCTGCCAGGCTGAATTTTGTTCTCGACGGCCGAATCGGCGATTACTCCAGCTGTACCCGTTCGATTTTCGCCGTGGCCTTGAGGAGGCGGTCAATGACAATTTTCCGAAGAACGACGGTGATCTCGATTGTTTTGATCGGCCTGACGCTCTCGTCGGGTCGTTCAGCGACACTCGCGTCGGCCCCGGCGGACACCGAACGATTGATCGAAGGCGTTCGCTACACATACGACATCGAACCGAACTCGGCAACCGATCCGGATCACACCAAGCTGACCGACGGCAAGGATACCGCAGCCGTCTGGTTTCCGAAACCCTTTAATTCGGTTACCGTCGATTTCGATCTCGGCAGCAATTACAAAGTCACACGCGTCGAAGTCGATGCCTACCGCGCCGGCACCCGGTCCCGCGTTCGCAATATGCAACTGTTCACCAACTCGGGAACGGGTTATACACTGGTGGGCATCATGCAGAATCTTGCCGGCGCCGATTACAATCTGAAACTGCAGAGCCGGCCGGCTGCAGGGGTTGCGCCCCTGGCACTGATCTCCAAGACGCCCGTAACCTTCACCTTTGACAACATCGACAGGGAATGCTATCAGGTTCGCCTCTGGCACCAGGACGCGTACGACCCCGGACCGCATTGGGGGTTGGCGGAAGTGAGGATCTACGGTGCCCCCATCACCGAACAGTTCCCGTCGACAGCGAGTTCTCCTGAGGCACAGGCCGCGGCGCTCGAGCCATATTCCGTACCGGATACCGAGGGGCAACTGGTCTTCCGTGAAGGAAATTTCGACCGTGATCCGGAGAAGGAGCTTCTCCTCGCCAACCCGTATGTCACCCTGGTCATCGAGCCGTCACTGGGTGGGGTCATCGGCAGCTTCTCCTACCGGGGCGTTGCGTTCACCCAGCCGAAGAACCCGCAAGCACCCGGCGGCGGCGGCGGGTTCCTCAGTGATCATGTCAGCAGTCAGTCCATCGACGGCGACTGGTTCAATGCGGCCTATGGCTACACGGTCACCGAGGAATCGAGGGACAGAATCAGCGTCCGGCTCTCCGCAACGGGCAAGACCGACTCCCTGAAGTACCTGACTTTCAACAAGACGATCACCATCCGGCGCGACCGCAGTGACGTACAGGTCGACTACGACATCGCCCTGGATGAGAAGGCGACCGTACCGCTGCCGTTCGCCTTCTGGTTTCACAACTATGTGGGCACGCGGGCAGCCACGCCCGGACAATCAAAGAGCCGCCGCTCGACCTTCTACGTACCGGAAGATTCCGGAATTCGGAAGCTCCACTGGCCGACCGAGAAGCGGTCCGATGTCTGGTTCAATAATACGGTGCGAGGCTGGGCCGGCCTGGTCGACAGCGGGCGGAACATCGGCCTGGTCTTCGGATTCGACTATCGACACCTGATGAACGTTTACAGTTGGGGCGCCAAAAGCAACAACGCTCTGCCAACGCTGGAATGGCGTTTCAACGAAATCTCCGTGCCGGACGGGAGCTCGTTCAAAACAACTTTCACGATCACCCCGTTCCACAGCCTTGACAGAATTTCCGGCGCCGGACCTTCCATGGTGGGTACGATCAATTACGAGGCGACGGACGACCCCGTTCCCTCGAGAGTCACTGCCACCATAATCTCCGCTGCCGCCCGGGGAGCCACGGCGATCCTCCGGCACCGGCTCCTGCCGGTCGGCGACTGGCAGACCCTGTTGACAAAAGATGTGACGCTGGAAGTCGACAAGCCGCTCAACGTCACCGCTGATTTCACGGCGAAGAGTGTTGGTACGCACGTTTTTTCACTGATCGTCGAAAAGGCGGGCGAAGAACTGCTTGACCTGGAGGAGCCGATCTCGATCGGCGAGCCAAAGGACGACTATGTCCTGCGGCCCAAGATCCAACAGCCCCGCACCGCGAGTACCCGCGTCAACGTGCAGTACACATCGATGGATTACGAGACCCCGCATGTGAAGTGGGCCAGACCGTATCACGGCGGCAAGATCAAGGCGCTCGTTTTGATCGACGGACGCTACCAGCGCGAAGTCATCGAGCTGGCCCAGCGCGTGGACCTGGACTTTGACAGTACGTTCCTCTATCGGACAGACGTCGGCGAGTCCCTTTCCGACTACTACGGAAAGACGACCGTCGATGACCTCGAGCTCGGCCTCACGAGATTGCTGAGCGAAAATCCCGACTGGCAGGTGCTGGTCATGGCCGGCCACATGTTTCGCTATTTCAACGAAGACCAGCGGCGGCACGTCGAACAGAAAATTAAGGATGGCGCCGGCCTCGTCGTCGTGCAGCCGGACATGACGGACCCCATGCCTTCACTGTCGCCACTGCTGAGGCGGGGAGACCTGCACCCCAGGGGTGGTCAATGGACCAGGACAAAGGACCATTTCATTACCAACGGCATCCCGTGGCGCGCGCTTCCCGATGTCGTGGAGTGGTATCCATACGAACTCGCCGAAGCGGCCGAACTGCTCGCCTCCGTGAAAGACGACCCGCTGCTGGCCGTCCGCGAATACGGCAAGGGGCGTGTCGCCGCACTTTCCTACCGGTCGGGCGACACGAGAATATCCGAGGATTCCGTCGGCATCTTCTGCGGCCTGACGCCCTTCATGACCAGTCGTCGCGCCGACGATTTCATTCCATATCCGACGTTTGATTACTACGAATACCATTTTTCGCTGCTCGCCCGGGCTATCCTGTGGGCGGCGAAGAAAGAGCCGGCGCTGCGGGTCGACAAGATCGAAGCGACGGCCGAGCGTGTCACGATCAATCTGGACAACCGGGGCGGCGATCTCAGTGCCACCCTCGAAATGACTGTGACCGATAAGTACGGCAACGTCCTGGCGAAACCATCGCCTGTATCCATGCGAATTGCGGCCGGCAGGAAGGCCGTCGAACTGCCGGTGCCTGTCAGCCTGGGCAGCGGTGTCAACCTCTTCGATGTGTTCCTGCGGGATGAGCAGGGGAAGGTCATCAACTGGGCCTCGACATCGCTCACGGTGGTCCACCCAACCACGATAAAGCGCATCACCGACGAGATCGCTCGGGCGCGGGCGGCGCGGCAATCCGGGCCCGTATACCGACCTGGAAGCACAATCGATCTCGAGATCACGCTGGGCGGAGAAATCGATCCGGAGCTCTCACTTGCGGTGAGCACGATTGACGGCTTCGGACGAGTAACCGCCGCCAGGGAAATACCGGTGACGTCCGATCTTGTTCGGACATCGTTCGTGGTCGAGAACCCCCGGAGCATGATGCTGACGGTACACGTCGAGCTGGTGCGGGATGAAAAGACACTCGACATCCACGAAATCCGCGTCCCTGTCGAGTTGCCGTTGCCGGTTAAACCGCACGAAGGCGAGCCGATCCTTTTGGGCTGGAGCTTTCCTTCCTACTACGGTCTGAACAGCTATCTCATTCCATCGTACTTCAAGCTGCTGTCGGAAATGGGTTTCAACGGCATCCTGGTCAGCGGGTACAGTGGTACGACGACCGCCTTCGAAAGCGCTTGGCGTAACAACATGCGGCTGCAGACGCGCGGCCCGAGCATCTTCGTGGAAAGCGGCCCGGAAGGTGCCAAGCTGGAGCACCCGGTGCGTTCCCCGACGCTGGTCAATCCGCAAGGAATGAAGGCCTGGGCGGACGCTGTGGCCCACATCCGCACTGCACCGAACACGTTCGCCATTCAGGCCGGCGATGAAGCTTCGTACGGGCGGGGGGTCGACTACGACTTCTCCGATGAAAGTCTGACCGGCATGCGCGAATGGCTGCAGACCGAGTACGCCGACCTCGACGCATTGAACCGGCAGTGGGGGACTGCGTTCGAGGCGTGGGGCGACGTCACACCGCTGACACTGAAGCAGTCCAGGGCCCGCGGCGACCACAACTACTCGGCCTGGTCTGATCATCGGAGTTGGGGCGAAATGATCGTGGCCGGATTCTACCGCATCCTGGGTGATGCCGTGACCAAAGCGAAGCCCGGCAGTTTCTTCGGCCCCAGCGGCAACCCCGGCGTAGGCACCTACGGCGGCTATGACTTCTGGCAGTTGAGCAAAGTTCTCACCGGCCTCTGGGCCTACGGCGGGTCCGATGAATTATCCATCTGGTCTCGTGACACAACCAAGATTCTGAAGTACTCGACTTTCGGCGGTGTCAACAATCAGCGCGTGCGCAACTACGGCACGCTCTTCACCGGCACCTCGGGGACGGTGGTCTGCGGCACCCAGCGCGTACCTGCCTTCGACTGGACCGACTCACGGGCCGGAGCCGGGTACCGGGCCGCGTGGATCCCCTTGAAGCACGGCATCGGCCGCGCCATACATGAGGCGACACGGACACCGGATCCCATCGCCATTCACTATTCGCGAAACGCTTCCCGCATCGCGTACGCACTCGACCTCAGGAGTGTCTGGCAGGACACACACTGGCAAATCCGAAAGCTCTTCCAAAGCTGCGGCTTCGACCACGACTGGATTTCGTATGAGCAGCTCGAAAACGGCGAAACGGAAAACCTGAAGCTTATTTTCCTGCCGGTTTCCTTCACCCTCAGCGACAGGGAGGTTGCCGCCCTCGAGAAATTTGTCCAGCAAGGCGGCGTCCTCGTCGGTGAGCTCGGCATCGGTATCGCCGACGGCCACGGCAAGATCTTGTCACCACAGGAGCCAGGGCGCCTGGACCATGTTTTCGGTATCACGCGACAGGACAGCAGGATCGCACTGCGGAAGGACAAAACAGTGCGAGAACCGACTGCAACAGGTCTGGAATTCCCCGAGATGCCTTTCAACTACCTGGAATTCGGCGTCGAGGCAGCGGCTGCGGAGGTTCTGGCGAGGGCCAGTGAGAACAAGGTGCCGATCGCCTTCGTCAATTCCTACGGCAAAGGCCTGGCAGTCTACCTCGCCTGCGACCTGACGACGAGTTATTTCCTCGCCAACGGCGCGCGCGGTATCGGCAGCAATGCGAAATACAGCGCCGCGGCAGAAACGTTTATCACCGGCCTCTGCGCGACAGCCGGAGTAACGCGGCAGCTCGGCATCGAGACCGACAGCGGCGAACCCGTGCCGTTCACCCGGACGGTCATGTTCACGCAGGGCGAAATCAAGTATTTCGGCATTTTACGCGAGCATCGGCTGGCCAAGGATTTCGCAACCGACCCGGTACAGGTGACGCTAACCTTTCCGGGCGAGGGCCATGTCCGCGAGCTTTTCTCCGACACCGACTACGGCTTCACCGACAAAGTGGAGACGATCTTGAAACCCACCACGGTCCTGATCTACTGCTGGGTACCCTATCGGGTAGAGGGAATCGACTTGAAGCTCTCCAGGCGGAGCGCGGCCCCCGGGGAAGTCATCTCCTATACTATCGCCCTCCACGCCGCTGTCCCGATGAGCACGCACACCCTTCACCTGAGTTTGATTGATCCGGACGGGGAATTGTCGAAACCCTACAGCCGCAACATCACCGCCAGGACAGGCAAGGCGGAGGGGTTCATTCCCCTGGCTCTCAACGACAAGAAGGGCATCTGGAAAATCGAACTCAAGGATGTGACCAGCGGCAGGAAGACGGAGACTCGCTTCGAGGTGAAATAGCGTCGTGGCCGCGCCGCGGCAAATGCCCAATATCGAACTGCAGAATGTCGAAGTAAATCCCTACGTCTACGCGCGTACGAGCCGACCGGTGTCAGCGCTTTCCCGGATCATCCCCATCAAGCGCGCAAAACGCAGACCGACTTCCGCCGGGCAGGGATTCTCGAGCTCGCCGGCGCGCACCTCCAGGAACTGTTCCCACACGCCGCTGGTGGCGGGATAGTCGACCGGCTGGAACTCCTCGTCGTCCGCCATCCGCTGTTTCAGGCACTCGCCCCAGATGCCTGTCTGCAGCACCCCGTCTTCGCCGTGGACAAACACCGCGGAGGAACAGTGGGTGGCATCACCCATACCGGCGAGGGAAAACAGGAGGCCGCTGCGGAACCGGCCGCCGACTGAGCTGTTGACTTCGACCGGTGTCCCGCAGTTGTCCATTATGGCGGTCACCTCGAGCATGTCCTCGCCGACCAGGTCAACCACGGTGTTGACCATGTGCGAGCCGGTATCGAAGAGAAAACCGCCGCCGGAAATCTCCGGATCCTGGCGCCAGGTGCCGACGGTGAAGTTTTTCCAGTTCTGATAGACGTGCGCCGCAATCCCGGTCACTCGCCCAATACGGCCTTCGGCGATCATCGCCTTGGCAGTCTTGACTGCCGGTGACAGGCTGCCGGGGAAACCGACCACCAGCAGCCTGGCGGTCCGGTCGCGGACGGCAATCAGCGCCTCCGCCTCTTCGGCGTTCATCACCATCGGTTTCTCGACCAGCACGTCGATGCCGTTCTCCAGGCACTCCCGGGTGTTGTCGAAATGGAACTTGTGCGGCGTGACAATGAGCGCAGTGTCGGCTTCAATTCCGGCCTCAAGCAGCTCGCCGATGCTGTCGAAGAATGGCGGGCACGCCTGGCCGGCCTCGCTGAATAGTTTGGCTGTTTCGATCCTGGAATCCTCGCTCACTTCCACCAGCCCGCTAATCCGGGTGACCTCCGGCCAGGGCAGCATGGATCTCTCGATATGTCCGCGGGCCATGCCGCCGGTGCCGACAACAATTACTGTGGTTTGCATGTGCATGCCTTTTGGGGTTCGCCTGTGTCTGCGGCAGAAGTTTCGGCAATTCGGTGCGAGGCCGCAGTCCTTGCACTATACTGGGGGAAACTGTCCCGCCAACTACAAAGGCCAAAGCGATGTTGAACACGTTAGTTGTCGGCCTCGGTGCACGAGGCAGAAATATCCTGGAAGAAAATGTTCTCTGTGCTCCCGACTGGAATATCGTCGCCGCGGCCGAGCCATCGCCCGAGTGCCGCGAAGCAACCGCCGAGCTGTTGCCCGAGCTGCCGCTGTTCGCCGATTACGGCGAGGCACTGCGGGAAACCGAGTGTGACGTGGTGGCGGTGTATACGCCGGGCCCGATGCACGGCGGGCACATTGCCGCAGCGCTCGAAGCGGGCCGCCACGTGTTGGTGGAAAAACCGTTTACACTGTCGCACCGCGAGGCCATCGACCTGACTCGCCTGGCGGAAGCCGACGAACTCAAGATCGCGGTCGGCCAGAACCTGCGGTACCTGCCGCTGTTCCGCGAGCTGCGCCGGAAAGTGGCGGCCGGCGACTGGGGCAAGATCGGATATGTGGCCACGACGCAAAACCGATATCGGCCCGCGGCCCGCAATCTGAAGGGCATGGCGCACGCCTGGCTGCTGGAGAACGCGATCCACGAATGGGATCGCTTGCTCGCCGTGGTGCAACAGCGGCCGACGCGCATTTACGCCAGGGAATTCGACACCCCCTGGAGCGACTACCTGCAGGGGGCAACAGACGCCGTGATTGAGTTCGAAGGCGGCGTGAACGCAGTCACCCAGGGCTCGTTCATCTCGCAATCGAACGACTTCCGCTGGCGCATGGACACAGAGGCCGGCACCGTGCTGGCCGAGTCGGAACAAGCCTATCGGCTGATCACGCCGGACAGCGATACAACGGTCGAACTAGGCGGCAGCCACATGGACGGCACCAAGGCAGTGGTCGCCGAAATTTGCGCCTACTTCAGCGGCGGCGAGGAACCCGAGTGCAGTGCCCGCAACAATCTGCGCACCGTCCAGCTTGTCTGCGCCGGTGTCCGCTCCGCGGTCGAAGGATGCCCGATCGATATCCCGGAAGCCGCTGACGAGGCGGTCGACTGAAGGCCACCCCTATCTTCCGGCCAGCACTTCCTGCAGTTCATCGTTGGTCTCGTCGCCATCGTGCGCCGCCATCGTGACGTCCATCGTAGACGATTCCCCCACGTCCAACGGCAATTCCGGGCCGCTGCGAAACTGATTGATACCGATCAGACCATAGTCCCGGGTGAACCAGGGGATCGGATCGCGGCCTGCTGGTTGATGTACCGCGAGTCCCGCCGTCAGCCCGCCGGCGAAGCCCTGGGCGTCCACCCAGGCACTCGTCTTGTCAAACGTACCCGCTTCATTCTCGCCGCCATCGGCGTCGACCATTCGGCCACCGTTGTCAACACAGAACGTATCGGCGATGCGCGTTGCCAGAAACGCTTCCTTGGTTTGCTTGAAAACCAACGGCATCTGTGCGGTGAACGTCGTTCGAATCCGCACGCTGTTGACCGTCTCGCCGCATCTGAAGTCGTAGACCGTTGTCTGCTCGATGATCGGGACGGCCAATGCGTCCTGCCATTCCGAGTGCTCGCGAAATTCGATGGTGTTCTCACCGCTTTCTTCCCAGGTGCGTTCGCGGCAGATGACGCGACCGGAGCTCGCAACAGCTGACGGACTGTATGTCGGGACCCAGAAGTCGATGACGTCCCACTCGCGGACGGCGACACAGCGATGCGCAAAGAAGATGCCGTTGTGAAACGGGTGATCCACGGATGCTTCATGGATCACACAAACGCCCTGCGGTGTACAGAACGGATAGATGTACGGGCGCCACATGCAGTCGTTGAAAGCGGCCACGTACTTGCCGCCGAAGAACAGTTTCGTGCGTTTCATCTGCTCGCGAATCTCGAAGTTGCTCATGGGAAGTCTCTCACAATAAGTGAAAAGTCGAAACGATATTCTATCGGTGCGCCCCCACGTTACAATGCAGGGCATCACGGGGACGGAATTATGTCTGCATCTGACTGGCGGCGGCGCGGCCGTCCCTGATGCCGAGCGGTTGCTCACTGTTCAGGCGGGCGCTCGCGGCGGGGATCGCCTCCGTGTATTGGGGCAGCCAGCCGGCCTGGGCAATGAGCATCTCATCGACAAGCTGGGAAATCTCCGGCGGGTTACAGACGGCACCCACCAGTGGATCCAGCATCATCGCCTGTTTCAGCAACTCGACGTCACCGTGGATGGCTGCTTCCACCGCTAATCTCTGGACATTGATCGACACATCGCAGACCGCGGCACAGCCCAGTGGCAGGTCCCCGACGGCCGGCGTATTGATGCCATTGCTATCGACGAAGCCGGGCACTTCGACAATCGCGTCGGCGGGCAGGTTGCTGATACAGTTGTTGTTGCGGACATTGAAGTGACCGCGATAGACGCGGCCGGTTTCGATTGCCTCGATGATATAGCTGCCGTGTTCCAGCGAACGATTGTCCGGGGCATATCGCCGCGGCTCTTCTTTCATCCACATCGGCAAATACGTTTTGTACCAATCCCGGCGATCATTGCAGACGCGCAGATAGCCGGCCGTCTCCCCATTCATCCACGATGACATGTCGATCCACTCGGCAATCTCGTCTGGTCGTTTACGGTACCACGGCACATATTCCGAGAGATGTCCGTTCGACTCCGTAGAGTAATGTCCGAAGCGCCGCAGCATGTCGATGCGAACCTTCTCTGTGCACCGGAATTTCGGGTGCTTTTCAAAGCCGTCGAGCAGACGCGGCAACCAGTCTTCGCCGTTGTAGTGCGCCTTGATGAACCAGGTCTGGTGATTGATGCCGGCCGCCGCGATGGAGACATCGTCTGTACTGACGCTGACGTAATCGGGATCGTCTGCTGCCTTGTCGCCATTGACTGCCACCTCGATGACTGTGGCGATCTGCTGATGGGAGTGCTGCACGCCGTGGCATAGGCCAACCGTGTTGACCTGCCCGTACTTCAGTGCCACCCAGGTATTCATCGCCATCGGATTGGCGTAGTTCAGGAACAGCGCACCCGGTTTGGCGACGTCGCCAATGTCTTTACAGAAGTCGAGTATAGCCGGGATATTGCGCTGGCCGTACATGATGCCGCCGGCACACAATGTGTCGCCCACGCACTGGTCGATGCCGTATTTGAGCGGTATCTCGACGTCCATCTCAAAGGCGTCCATGCCACCGATACGGGTCGTGTTGATGACGTAATCCGCGGCCTCCAAAGCAGCCCGTCGATCCGTGGTTGTGACGATGCGGGCCGGCAGTTTGTTGGCATCGATGTCGCGCTCGACCAACTGCGTGACGGCATCGAGATTGCGTTCGTTGATATCCATGAACGCAAACGTCGTGTCGGCGAATTCGGGGACGGTGAGGATGTCACCGACGAGTCTGCGGGTGAAGCCACAACTGCCGGCGCCAATGAATGCGATTCGCAAGGCCATTTCAGGATTTGCCGGGGTGGGGGGTGAAGTTCTGCTACCTGCCGTAATCAGCCATGTACTTGATGAACTCTGGAAACGACTCGGCCGCGTCCGGGACAGTCGGCT
>CAJWLW010000075.1 GCA_913042885.1 uncultured Lentisphaeria bacterium
TCCGGATCCAGGCAGAGTTCGTCGAGGGCTTTGAATCTCTCGCACGCGTCGGTCCCGCGGTTTCCATCTTCGGCTCGGCCCGGACCCCGGAAGACTCCCCGTACTACGCCGCTGCCCGCGATTCCGCCGGTCGTCTCGCCGAAGCCGGGCTCGCCGTAATCTCCGGCGGCGGGCCCGGCATTATGCAAGCCGCCAATGAGGGAGCTCACAAGGCGGGCGGCGATTCGATCGGCCTGAACATCGAGCTGCCACACGAACAGAATGCAAATCCCCACCAGACGTTATCCCTGGATTTTCACTATTTCTTTGTGCGCAAAATGATGTTTGTTAAGTACTCCATCGGCTACATCATCTACCCCGGCGGTTTCGGGACCATGGACGAATTGTTCGAGGCCCTGACGCTGGCACAGACCGGAAAAATCGAACAGTTCCCCATCGTACTGTACGGTTCCGAATACTGGCAGGGCCTTGTGGACTGGATACGTCACGGCATGCTCGATGCCAGCTGCATCGGTGCCAAAGATCTTGACCTCATACAGGTAACTGATGACCCGATTGAAGCAGCCGAAATCATCATCGATTCTGCCCGGACGCAGGGCTATCTCGCGTGATCCCAGGCCCCGCCATCCTCGCGGACTGTGTCCGCCGCCATATAGATCTCGACGCGCCGGTCGCGGCTACCAACCGGCAGTTGCGGCAGGCCATCGCAATGGCTGTCTGAAACATGATGCGTAACACTTTCGGCGCCGTTATCTGAACCATGCAAATCCTCATTTATTCCAATTCCGTCGAGGCCGTTGAACAACTGCAGACATTCTGCCGGGAACTGGAGTTTCCACAACCACGCTTGCTGGGTGCCACCGATATCGATACGAAACTGGCAGACCTGGTAGCTGCAGACGCCGCACTTGCAGACTGCACCATGGAGAACGATGTCAGCGACCTGAGCGAGCCTGTCATCCTCTTTTACAGGCCCGAGAAGCCGGCGGTGGCGGGCATGATTCGGAAATACAAAGACGCCGGGCAATGGCCCATATTTGCGGTACTCACACCGCCGGCTTTGGAATCGACCGTGGCGACACTCATCCCGCAGTTTATCGAGGACCGCGCCAGCGAACAGAAATGGCGTGAGCGCAAAATCCGCGAGTAGCTGTTGTCCTTGGCATTGCGTTTGCGAATCAGCCCGTGGTCATCCGGGTTGTATCATCGATTGCGGAGGAAGTAATCGCTGTTCCAGTACTTCGCCAAGCTACAGGCAGCAACATGTCCATCCATAAACGCACCACTAAATCTGCCTGCGTGGCGAGGCGTGGGTGTCCCGTGGGTATAACCCTCCGGATATGAAAAAGCAGCCCCAGAGTGAATGGCGAGGTACGCAGAACCGTAGCCGAGGGTATCGGTAAAGAAGATGAATTTTGAAGGTCGATCCATCTCGTGAATCTTCCTTCCAGTTAGACCCTCACTGTCAAACCTCCAACTGGTGGCATCCAGATTGATGCCCAACGCTCGTCCGTGTTCCAGAACCCCCGGCCCGTAACGAATCCAGTTGACGGTAGAATAGCCCTGCTGGCCATGAATAGAGGGGCACCCCATGATGCTGGCCTTGGTGTTTTCGTTGGTTCCCAGATATTCGGCAAGAAATCCATCGCCATCTTTCACTCCACCCTTGTAAGGTCCGCTCTTGAACCACTCGGCGTGTACCCACATCCGGCGGACATTGCTATAGCTCACTCCGTCCTCAAGGAGTTCGCTGTGGCCAACGCTGTAATGTTCCTGGTAAGGGGGGGTTAACTCGTCATTGTCTGACAGGTACCCGTGCAAGGCGGTCGTGATCTGGCCCAGGTTGCTCCGGCAAACAGCAGCTAATGCACTTTCCTTGGCGCTCCGAAGCGACGGGAGGAGCAGCGCAGCCAAAATCATAGTAATGGTGATCACTATCAACAACTCAAGAAGGGTAAATCTTTTTCGACCAGGCATCGGCACACATTAAACCATAACGTGAAGTTTTCCGGACACTCCTCCGGCGCAACAATCTGACAAAACGCGATACAGTGGGCGTTCAATCGGCAAATGGCAATCCGTGCAGCTTTCGGACAGCGGACGGCTATGCCTGCGCCATCACGGGTGACACACTCGCCTGGGCATGAATTTTTGCGAAGTCCGCGCTACCATCGTCATCGAGCAATTCCGTGTGGCAACCCCATTCATCGACGGGTTGATTGCCTGCCATGTAGAACTCCCACATCTGCTCCGTCCTGGCGAAATCAATCCGGGTCCCACAGGGACGCGTGACCCGGATCAGGTGCTTGGGGATCGTATGATCCGCTTCCTCCACACGGTATTTTTCCAGCGCTGTCTCATCGAATTCCACACCCAGCCCCGGAACTTCCGGTACGCGGGCATAGCCACCGACAATGGGAATACGCTCTGTACACATATTGTGCTCATACAACTCGTGGCAAGTGATTGTCGGCCACTGCGCCGCTTTAAGAACAGCACTCAGATGCAGCGAAAGCGCCGCCGTCAGTCCGGTGCCCACAAACTGCAGAAAAAGCGGCATCTTCAGTTCGCGGCAGGTGTTGCCCTGCCGCATGCATTCTTCGACCCCCATGTTGAGTATCCAGCCGTCGCATACCCCCCCCAACTCAAGGCTGTCGCGCTTCTGCATGAACTGATAATGATGCGCGATCGGCCGGTCGACCTGGCTGCGCAGGTGGCGGTTGCCGGCACCGTCGTCGCGGCGGATCGGGTCTTCCCACATCTTGATTTTCGGGAACAGGCTTTCCAGTTCCCGCAACACCGGGATCGCTGTACCCGCATCGTTGAGAAATTCGTTCCAGTCGCCGTCGACGCGAAAGTCATCCGGCGTGCCTTCACTGATCAGCCGGATCGTCTCACGCACATCGAACCACGGCCGCATCTTGATCTTCATGCAGACGTAGCCGAGTTCGACTGCCGTCTTTGCTTCATCGGCATACTGTTGCGGTGCCATGTCGTGGTGCCAGTAGGACATGGCGCAGCAATCCCGGCACTTGTCACCGATCAGCCGGTAGACCGGTACACCGGCGACCTTGCCGGCGGCATCGAAGAGGGCCATCTGCAGGCCGGGGCCGAGACGGTCGTCCCACATCGTCTCGAACGTCGTCTTGCCGATGACGCTGTCAGTATCGTCAACCTTCCCCCAGGCATAGTGCTGGACGGTTTCACCCCAGCCGACAATGCCGGATTCGGTCTCGACACGAATAATTTCGAGCTCCGACCATTTGTGCAGTTCGGCGCGCTCAAGGTCGCGGCGCTGGGCGCCGCCGAAGGGAACCTGGGCAATTATACGTTCGACATTCTTTACCCTGTCCGGCATCATTCCTCCTTCAATAGTCAGTTTCGGATCAACGTTCCTGCAACTGTGCCTTCATTTGCTGCATGTTATCCTTCCAAAAAAGAAGCTGCGACGCGGCAAGTTCGTCGGCGTCCGCTTGGCGCAGTGTCATGGCATAACGTGCCGCTGCACGTTCACAACATTCATCCATGGCTTCACCGATCGCTTCAAAGTCGTCCAACATGCGCCGCTTAAACGCCGGCGGCACCCTGTCCCAGGTTTGATAAAAATACTCCACTTCCAGCACTGCGAACTGCGCCCGGGTTCTCAATCTCTGCACTTCGTTGATCTCTGCGAACAACTCGAAGCGGTCACGGTTACGACAAACCTGTGGCAGTAAGGCTTCACACGCTTCGGCGATGTACGTATAGAAATCGTTCATCGTATCTCCCGCCCGCTCATCGCTCTGCTCGAAGAGGTAATACAAATCACCGATACCCCCATCGGGCAGCCCGAAAAACTGAAAGCCGAAACGTTCGTCAAAGTCCCTCATTTCGCTGGCATCAAGGGGCGCCCAGCCGGCGTCACCGAGGGTCGCGATGCCGTACCAGTCGAGTTCGGGATGCGCATTAATGCTGGCAAAACTATGACCGCGTGCCCAGCTCGATCCGATCAGCACGTCAGCACCATGCTCGCGACAGGCTTCCGCCCAGAAACGGGTATTCATCTGGCCGTGGACAAAGCGCGGCGCCATCTTGCCATGGCAGGAAACCCGGATTCCCGAAACCCCTCCGCACTTCAATCCGAGTTCCTTAAGCCAAGCGAGCCGGGCGTCGGCGCGAAAGCGCTTCGGATATTCGGGGTTATCAACCAGACGTTCATACCCCTCACGCTCGTCCGCGGGAAGGTCTTCGTAAAACGTGAAGTTTGCCCGGAAATCGACCGGCAGCTTCCCTTCGATCTCGCCGTTCGGACGTTTCAGCCATTCGCGACTGATATGCTTCTTGTGGTGTACCTCGAGGTACTGAAAATCGCGCTGCGGATTCATGTACTGCCAATCGATGTAGTACGCCCCGCGATGCAGCTGCTCACCCATTGACGCATCCAGCGTCTCGACCATGTCCGACCACAGCATGGGCGTAATGCCGCCAGCCAGCACATGGTCGCACACCCGGCGGCTCCAGTCGGCGAACAGGCTTGACGGCGGGCGGCCACCCAGTGCCGCCTTGCAAAGGTCACAGACACCCACGTGAAAAGCTTCGTCAAGACCGACATGAACGAACGGGGCATCGGCATGCAGCGCCAGCATTTCATCCAAAAAATCGGCAACCAGAGTCCAGGTCTCCGGCTGCGACGGGCAGGCGGTCGTGGTATCACCGGCTTTCTCCTGGAGATGTCGATACTCGGGGCGATTCAGTATGTACTGCCAGTGCGCCAGCGTTTGAACGAGCGGAATCACAGAAATGCCATAGACAGCCGCGGCATCGACCCATTCCCGGATATCCGCCTGGGCCAGGGCGCCCTCAACCGCAAGCTCGGGATGGCGCTCGAGCTCGATGTAGTCTTCGTACTCGATGAGCACGGCATTAATCTTGAACTCGGCGAGCTGCGGCAGGATAGCGTGCAGATTATCGAGCCGCCGCCGCGTGGCTTTCATATCCACATGATAGATGCGCCACCGCAAATCGGGCCAGTCGTGGATCGACAGGCACGGCAGGCTCTCGGAATCATGCCTCAGCAGTTGCTTCAGCGTCTGCCATGCATACAGGAGACCGGTATAGGTGTTCGCCGTCGCGCCAATACCCGTCGCGGTGATCTCGAGCCGATAGGCTTCCGGGTTATCGTCGAGCGCATCAGCGACATCCGGCGGCTTTCCCAGGCTAAAGTGCCAACCAGCGGCCTTACCCTGATCCGTCGTCAGCTCACGGCCCGTCTCCGCCGCAAACTCAGCAATTGCGATTTCCGCAAGCTTGGCAGCATTCGCGCTGATTCGGAAGTCCGTGACTGGCAGCAGATCGAAGCTGCCTGCAACAGACATGAGATAGCGCGGGCGGGGTAACAGTTTATAGGTCATGAGTAAATCAGCAAGATGGTGAATTCATCAGCAGCTAAAGCAATCGATACGTCGATTACCCCAACACACGCACCATAGTGCGGTCCATGAGATTCCGCAATATCTCCGGGCTACGGATCACGTTGCGAGTTGGAATTTCGCGTGGAGATTGCAAATTGACTATTGGCTCAAGCCTCCAATTCAATCCGTCAACTCCGATCATATGTCGAACAATATCCGAATCAGCATATTAGCGCCACCTATCGCGACTGTCGAACAAGTCCCCCACGGCAAATCCTCGGTCGACTGGATGCACGAGCACTGGCGCACACGGCTGAGTGACGTCACACCGGAAAAACCGGATCTGCTGGCATTGCCGGAGACGTGTGACGAGTTCTGCTTCCTGTCCAACGACGAGCGCCTGCAGTATCTCGAGGATCGTGGCGACACAATGCTCGAGTTATTTGCGGATCATGCGCGCAAGCACAGCTGCTACGTCACCTACCCGGCGGTTCGCGAACTGCCGGACGGCACACGCCGCAACTCGACACAGCTTTTAGACCGCAAGGGCGAAGTGGTTGCCATCTACAACAAAAACCATTGTGTCATCGAGGAGACCACTGAGGCCGGCATCCTCAACGGTTGCGAGCCTTGTATTGCCGAAACCGATTTCGGGCGCGTCGGTTTTGCGATCTGTTTCGACCTCAATTTCGATCTGCTACGCCTGCAATACGCCGAACTGTCACCGGACCTCCTGGTGTTTTCATCCGTGTATCACGGCGGCTTGATGCAGCAGACCTGGGCCTACATGTGCCAGACGCATTTTATCGGAGCGATTGCAGGTCTGCCGAGCGGCATTATCAATCCTGTCGGCGAGACGATCTCCCATACAACCAACTACCGTGACCATGTATCGAGCATCGTCAACCTGGACTGCACCGTGGCGCATTATGACCACAATCGGGAAAAATTTGCCGAGTTGCGCAAAACACACGGGGCCGGCGTCACGATATACGATCCGGGCTTGCTCGCATCCGTCCTGATTACCAACCACATGAACGACACAACGATTGACCAGCTGCTCGACAGCTTCGGCATCGAGCGGCGCCGCGACTACATAAAACGTGCAATTGCCTTTCACACAGCACCGGCCCATCGTGAGACGAATGTCTGAGTCGACGATCGGTGACGCTGCTGATATACGGCGTCTTGCATACTGCGAAATTGGCATGAAGGCAAGCGCGAAGGAGCGATCGCCAAACCTCGACCAGGCAAGTGGCGGTTGTGTTTCAGCAAATTTAGAGCGCCGGCGCACCTGTCTATTGTCGGTATATTCGACAAGGCCTCTGGCATAATTGCTGCGCCATATGTTTCGAGTCCTAACCTTTTGCAAATGCGCGGGCAGCAAAACCATGGCCGCAAATCTGAAAGATAACCTGAGACAACTGATTTCCGGGCCGCAGGCGATTCTTCTGTGCCTGCTTTTGGCTACTGACTTGCTGTTTATTTTCTTTCATTGCCTGCAACTGGCAATCGATTATCCACACGACAAAAACTTTCGGCTGAACTGGGCCCGCGGTTATCCCGAGAATTTTCAGTACATCAAGTTCTTGTGGGGCAGCGGCCTGTTGTTCTGGATTTTTATCTGCCGCCGTCGTCTGCCATATCTGTTGTTGAGCGCCGTGCTCGCATACTTGTTGCTGGACGACGCCAACGAAATCCACGAAATCATCGGCGAACGACTGGTCATGGCGTATCCGAACGCCGGTTTTTGGGGAATACATCCGCAAGACGTCACCGAGTTCCTGACGATGATCGCCCTCGGCACTTTAATGCTGCTGGTCCTCGCACTGTCGTGGTTTTTGTCACGGTTGTCGGATCGCCGGGATGTGGTTCGAATTGTCGTGCTGATCTTGTGTATTGGTTTTTTCGCAGTAGTCGTTGACTTCGCTCACGCCATCGTCGGAAACAACCCAATGTTGGACGAGTTATTTCGAATCATCGAAGAAGGCGGTGAAATGATCTCTGCAACTCTGCTGACAGCATCGATTTTTTTCATAGCCTTCCGTGACCAGGTCACGAAAGCACGAGATGAACCTGAACTGCAAGGTACCCCGTGAGTGCTTTCGACCGTGGCAAGATCCTGCAGTTACTACGCCTGCCACATGGTCAACTGCTATGTGTTCTGTTGATCACTGATTTCTCATTCTTCGCATTGCATATTTGTCACAGCCTCGCCGGCATCCCTCCGGATGGTGCAGTCGCAATCTCGCGGCCGCGGGGATTTCCTGAGACCGTCCAGTATATCAAGTTCTTTTGGGCTGCACTCCTTTTCCTTTTGATGTGGACTCGACATCATCGGTTGACGTATATCCTGTTTGCGGGCGTGTTCCTTTACCTGCTCGTCGACGATGCCTGTGAAATTCACGAAAACATAGGAATCTGGTTCGAGGGCAAGTATCCGGACCTGGTGTTTCTGGCCACCACACCCGAGCATATCGGTGAAGCGTTGGCACTGATGGGGTGCGGTTCGGTCGTACTGATTGCGCTGGCGATCGGATATTTGCGGGCGCCGGTCAGTGAACGACCGCTACTGAAACCGTGCCTGTGGATGCTGGGTATATTCGCTTTCTTTGTTTTTGTCGTGGACACGCTGCATGCGCCATTCTACGGTGACAGGTGGTATATCGACCGCATGTTCCAGTTCGTCGAGGAAGGTGGCGAAATGATCTCGATGAGCTTCATACTGGCGTATGTTCTGGAGTTGTCGACCAAATCTTCGCCCCCCACCCCGTAATACGAAACTTCCCGAACAAGCGCTCAAGTGCTGCAATGACTAATTCCTAGCCTCATCGCGCTTCACACGGGCAGCCCCGCCCGTTGCATACAAGATTGCGACGGCTTTGCATTACGTTTCAGCCGCTCGCGAATATACGATCAGTCGTCCCACTCGGATGGAAGGCCGAGTACCTGCTGCAGACGTTGGGCAATGCTGTTCCAGTCCTGCCACATTGCCGCGAAAAGCTTCTGCTCCGAACTGATCGGCGGCGTCTGCAGCCGCACACGGTCGCTAAAGTCTCGCATTTCATCGAAACTCCGGGCATGGGCCAGGGTGCTCAGACGCATATAGCTGGGGAAAAACCCCGTGAGATCGACACGGCGGCCGGGATCATCGATTTCTTTAACGTAAAACAAGAGCGACTGTCGCTCGTACGATGCGTTGATCTCGTAGAATGAGATACACTCGGCATCCACCGCCTTGACGAGGTCCGCGTCGATTTCGCGGAACGCCGAGATCTCCTCAATGAGTTCCGGCCGGCCAATTCCCACGATCTTTTCCAGCGACTCGAGCCTGGTCAAAAAATACACCAGGCTCTGCTCGCCGATGATCGCCAGTGCTTTGTCCACCGTCTGAATCAGCGCTTTGTCATCCGGCCGCTTCTGAAGCTCCGCTACCAGCAGCTTAGTGCCCAGTGTCACGAAACTCAGCTCGCGGGCAATGCTCCACATTTCCTGATTCGAATAAAAGTTGATCCGCTGCCGCGGTACCTGCGCCAGCATTTGCTGATAATCGGCCAGAAAAACCTCAGCGTGCTGCTTGCGGATGGTATCGGCATCGAATTTTTGCCATTTCCCGAACAACGCCGAGAACGCGGGCGGTATCTCTGTCTTAAAATAGTACGCTGGGGCGTGCTTGCTGCCGTATCCGTCCCATGGCTGGGAGACATGCAGGCGGCAACCGGCAAGCACCAACACAGCGAGCAACCCGACAATTCTGATCCCCATGCGTTCCGGTGTTCCCAAATTCCGTCCTGTCACGAAAATCCCTCCCCTATTTGTATGCACCGTTCTCCCCCCATAGCGCCATCAAACTACGGCTGCTGTTTCCAGCCCAAAAAAACAAGCGATTGTATTCGGCGTTCAAAAATCAACCGACGCTACAATATCCTCAAGTGTCTCTGTGTCCGAATCAAAATCAAGCCTATCCTAAATTCGTGTATAAAATACAAGATCAGCGTTCTCGACGGCAGCATATACGTGAAGGTACGGCGCTCGCGGCAACAGAATGTACAAATTCAAAATCTCAGCAAAACCTGCCCTGCCAGAGTTCTGGGCATAATCGTCACAATCTCTCCGAGCATGACCGATCAGGGGTGATACGTCTTGCCGCGGGCCGCAAAGCATTGATGTATTCCCGGAACGCCCCCAGCGTACCGTAAAATCCCCTGCCGCCGATAGTTGAAGGCGTTCGATGGCATAGTATATTCGCTTCCCGTAACACTGTACAGGTGGAACATCCACTGCAACGAACGGTCACATACCACATTCTGCTATTCCACAACGCATAACCGCGAGAGTGCCACATGATCTACTTCAGATTTTGCCTGCTCGTGTGCCTTGGTGCCACCTTTACCATGGCACAGGACGAGGATGAAATATATTTCAGAGAGCAACAGAGTCCACGCCCCGAACCCGAAGCCGACTATGTCTGCAAGCGCGCTGAACAGATTATCGACGCTGCAGTGGCCCCGGCCGTTCCTGTCATCGACGGCAATATCGAAGACCCGATCTGGAAACTTGCCGAGTGGCACGCGCTCGAACTCCCAGGTCAGGATTTCAAAACCGACCGCGTTGCCCTCAGTTACGACGAGGAATATCTCTATTTCGCCGGAGAGTTTGTCGATGCCGATGTCCAGGCCCCGACCACCGAGCATAATACCGATCTGTCGAAAGACGATCATGTCGGGTTCCATCTGCGTCCGATCGGCAGTGACACAGCCTACGTAATCATGGCATCCGCCAACGGCACCACCATGGGGTACTCCAGCAGCGATAAAGAGTGGCGTCCCAAGACGTTCGAGGTCATCAGCGCCGGCAGCGACGACGGCTGGACTGTCGAGGGCCGCGTCGGCATGAGTGAACTGATGCCGCCGCAGCGCAAACCAATGGTGCGCGATATTTGGCGCTATATCTTCTACCGCCTCGACGTCGATACCGGGCAGACGGTACTCTTGGGCAGCGCCCCCGAAGGGGAGTGGAAGCGCCTGAAACTCGACAGCGAGCCGGTCCGCGCAGGTTTCCTCAAGCACCAGACCATGGCGAGGCTGATGTTGAGGACAAGTTTCGTCGATCACGAAAACTCCCTGTCAGGGAAAATCGACAGAATGAACGTGAGCGGCAAAACAACCAAGTTCGAATTCGTGCCGGAGGAAATCGGCTGGAAATCCCTCCAAGGCGACGGCTACGCACTGCTCGGCGACAGCCCCAACGTTTTCCTGCCATCGATGCTGGCAGTGCATCCCGTCAGCGCCAGTGAACCGACTATCATCACATGGTTGAACGCTACGCCGAAGCGGGTTTTGATTTTTGCCTGTCTCGACACGTTGGCAATGACGCCGATCGGCAACGGCGAAGCCGATGGCACGCAAGTCAGCGTCACCGGCAAGGGGCCGGACTTCGAGCAGTTCGACAAGATGCTGATCATAGATGACTTGTGGCAATTGTCCCTGATGCGGTCACCGGCAAACACCCGGGTCACTGTCGCAGTCGACGCCGGCCCGAGTGGCAATACGGTCAGCGACAAGACCTTCGTAGCGATCTATATCGTACCATGGAACCCGAAGCCGACCATTCAGAAAGTTACGACCCCTGCGCAAATACCGCAGTTGCTACGCCGTTCGTCCGCCGAAGGCAGTGACAACAACAAATAGCCGACTCCGCTGTGAACATAGCTGTTCACACTCGACCATCATCCATCGGACCTCGTATGCGCCTACTCACTTTGTTATTGGCCACCACTCTCACGGTGTCTGCAGCGGATGATTTCAAATCGATCAATCGGTCGCTCGTCCGGCTGACTGTGGCTGGACAGAAACCGGACTACCGGATTCCCTGGAATCCCGGCCGCGGCAGCCGCGGTAGTGGCAGCGGTTTCGTCATCGACGGCCGGCGTGTTATGACCAACGCCCACGTCGTCAGCAACAGTCGCTTCATCGAACTCGAAAAGGACGGCGATCCAGAGCGCTACCCGGCGCAGGTCAAGTTTGTCGCGCACGACTGTGATCTGGCGATTATCGAAGTCAATGATCCGAAATTTTTCGAGGGAACCGAAGCCTTGGAATTCGGTGATATCCCAGCGCTGCACTCTACGGTCTACGCCTTCGGTTACCCGATCGGCGGCGAGCGCATGTCGGTAACACGCGGCGTCGTGTCGCGTATCGAGTTCCGCACTTACTCACATTCGGGACTCGACACCCATTTGTGTATCCAGGTCGATGCGGCGATCAATCCCGGCAACAGCGGCGGCCCGGTGATTCAGAACGGCAAGGTCGTAGGCGTCGCGTTTCAGGGATACAGCGGCGCCATCGCGCAAAACACCGGATACATGATTCCGACCCCGGTCATCCAACGGTTCCTGGCCGATATCGCGGATGATTCCTACGAGGGCTACGCCGAGCTCGCAGTCGAGCATAGCAACCTGCTCAATCCGGCTCATCGTGAATATCTCGGCATGTCACCCGGCATGACCGGTGTCCGCGTCACCGACGTAATGTCCGTCGGTTCCGCTGTCGGGGTGCTGGAGAAGGACGACGTACTCATGGCGATCGACGGGTATCCCATCGACAATGACGGCCACATCACGCTGGGTGACGAGTACGTTCAGTTCGCGGAGATCATCGAACGTAAATTCCACGACGACACCGTCGATTTCGACATTCTGCGCGAGCGCGCACAAATGACCGTCACTGTATCTTTGCGAGGTGCCTGGCCGTATCTGATCTACCGCAACCAGTATGACCGGCGCCCCCGCTACGTGCTGTTTGCCGGCCTGCTCTTCCAGCCGCTGTCTCGCGATTTTATGAGCGCGCACAAAGTGAACAATCCGCAGATCAAGTATCTCTACGACTTTTATATTACCGACGACATCTTTGAAGAGCGGCCGGAGGTCGTCATTCTCAGCACGATTCTGACAGACCCGATCAATACCTACCTCGGCAATTTCACAATGTCCGTGATCGATGAAATCAACGATCGCAAGATCAAGCGCATCGCCGATGTCGCGACAGCGTTTGCGGAGTCGGCGGATCAATATGTCATCCGCACCATCGACGGTGGTCTGCCGATTGTCATCGATGCCGTCAATGTCGCAGCGGCGCGCAAGCGTATCGTCCGCAACTACTATGTGACGCGCGAGCAGTACCTGGGGCCGGAGGATGATCAATGACCTGCCGTAAGACCTGTCTCTTCCTGACTGTCGCTACAACATTGCTGGCGACCGCTGCAGCAGCCCGCCACAAGACCGATGCGATCGTCCGAGTCCGTGTGACCGGTCAGGATTTCAGTTTCTTCCGGCCCTGGGAAAAGAAGGGGCCGACCTCGCGCGAGGGACTGGGTGTCGTCCTCGAAGGCAACCGTGTTCTGATCACCGGGCGCCTGGCAATGAATGCGACGTTTGCCGAACTTGAGAAGATCGACACCGGCGAAAAGATGCCCGCCTATGTAACGCACGTCGACTATGCTGTAAATCTGGCATTACTGGAACCGGCACTTCCGTCGTTCCTGAGCGACATGCGACCCTGGCGACTGCGGACAACCTCGGAGATCGGCGACAAACCGCAGGCCATCCAATTCGAAGGCAACGGGCTGCCGATTGTTACCGAAGGAGAAATCAAGCGTATCGAGCTGACAACCTATCCACTCGACGTTTTGACCTTGCTCAGCTATCGCATGGAGATCTCAATCGCACGCAATGTCAGCAGCTATACTCTGCCGATCACTTACCGCAACAGGTTGATCGGCCTGGTCATGAGCTACAGCTCCGACAACCGTGAAGCAGTGATTGTGCCAGCCCCGGTCATCAAGCATTTTCTCGATGACTACGACGACGGGCATTACAATGGATTTCCGCGTGCCGGCTTCGGATTTGCATCGTTGCAGGATCCGCAACTACGCCGCTACCTCGGGGTGCCGGCCCAGGGCGATGGCGTTTTCATCACCACGATCATACCGGGCAGCGGTGCAGACAAGGGCGGGATGCAGGAGGGTGACGTACTGCTGGCCATCAACGAGTTCGCGATCGACAAATTCGGCGAGTACACAGATCCCGATTTCGGCCGCCAGTCGATTGCCCACCTTACAACAACCCGATCGCATGTCGGCGACAGCGCGATACTGCATATCGTGCGGGAGGGTAAACCCCAATATCTCACGGTGAAGCTGGAATTCGTGCCACTCTCGCATTACCCGATCGAACCATATATCCTCGACAAGCCGGCCGAGTTCATTATCGTCGGCGGCCTGGTGATCGAGGAACTGTCCGGGCAGTATCTCAATGAATGGGGCAGTAACTGGGCGAAAAAAGCACCCCGCCGGCTGGCATACTATGAACGGAATCAGTGGGACCTCTTTGAACCAGGAGAAAGGATCGTCATTCTCAGTCAGGTGCTGTCGTCAGCTGCGAATATCGGCTTTTCAAAGCTGAAATTTCTGCGTATCGATTCGATCAACGGCATGGATATTCGCAAACTGTGCGACGTCGTCGAGGCATTAAAGACGCCGATCGACGGTTTTCACAAGATCGCCTTCGACGAGTTCCCAAACTACGTCGTACTCAAAGCAGACACGCTGGAAGCTGAGAACGCCCAGATCCAGGCCCGTTATCATCTTCCGATGCTGCAACGCATCGAATGAGCCGAATGCTCAGATTGCAGATGTCGTCTTGCGGCTTTCCGCTTACCTTTCTGCTGTTGTTTCTCACCCCGCTCTCCAGCCCTGCCGAAAAACAGTGGCTGCACGGCGCCATTCGCATCAACAGCAACATCAGTTCGGGCAACCGGAGCATGGCACAGATCGCTGACGAGGCGACCGCCGCCGAGCTCGATTTCATCGTCTTCACCGACCAGTTGGTGGCACGCGCCGAGTACGGGCTCTGGCCCTTGCGGCACGTCGTGCGTTACGCCCGCGAGCAGCCTTCTATCGTCACCTTCGGGGTCGAGCGCTACCTCGAACAAGTGCGCGAAACAGCAGCGCAGAACCCGGATCTGGTGATTATCGCCGGCGCCGACGTCGCGCCGATCTATACCTGGTCGGGGATGCCCTTCACCGAGAATTTCACTGTGCACCAGTGGAGTGAACAGATGACTGTCTTCGGGCCGGATTCCGCGCCATTCTACAGCAATCTGCCGGCACTCGGCAATGAAGCGCACGGGTTCTTCATGCCCGGCACCCTGCTGAAGCTTCTGCCGCTCCTGCTGCTCATACCGGGCATATCCATGTATCGCCGCAGTTACAGCAGTTACGCCGATGCGCAGGGCAATCGCATCCGTATCTTTGACTGGCCACGGATGCTCGCCGGAATCGTGATGGTTGCAGGCGGCGTGCTCGGGACCTTCGAATTACGGCCATTTACGCAATCCTTGGGCTTCGACCAGTACGGCAACTACGGCACCAAACCGTACACGCAGGTCATCGACTATGCACACAGCAACGATGCCCTGTGTTTCTGGTCAGGACCCGAACAGCGCATGGAGCAGGTTAAAAGTGGCGTCCACTTTCTGACCGTACCGCAACTCGATGACATTCGTTTCACGTTCCGGCACAACGGACTGGCGGGCATCTATCCCGACAACTCGACTGCATATCGACCTGGTCAGTTGTGGGACTACATGCTGCTGGAATATGTCGACGGCCGACGCAAGGTACGCCCCGTGGCTATTGGCGAGGTCGACTACCACGGCCTGTGGCGGGTCGACGGCATCCAGACTATCGTGCATGCCGAACCCAACCACGACGCCGTTCTGCAGGCAATCGCCGACGGCCGTTCGTACGCCGCCAACATCACCGTGCTCGACCGCTTGCGCCTTACGCAGTTCGAGGTCAGCGATGCTGCCGGCACAACTGCTGGGCTGGGAGAGACGCTGACAACGGGCGCTCGGACAGTGGCCGTACGTATTGCCGGCACACGCTCACCGGACAAGATGGAATTTACGGCGGTCTTCAAACTTGTCGTCGACGGCGAGGCGGTCGCCTCATTACGGGCGCCGGCCGAGGAGACCTTCGAGATTGTGCACGATGTCGAGTTGACTCGTGACGCGTCGATGCACTACGTCCGGTTGTACATGGGAGACCCGGCTGTTACATTCATCAGCAATCCGGTGTTCATCCACCGGCCGACGAATGCCGATACTCCGTGACGCACAGTAGCAAAGCCAACCCCACGTTCAACGATGAGTGATCGCCCCGATCTGATGAGTCAATCCGTTGCCGCCAGGGAGGAATTTCTGGCGCAACAGCGCATCCTGGTTATAGCGCCACATGCCGATGACGAAGCTTTCGGTTGTGCCGGCACGATCGCCAAGATCAAGGCACTGGGCGGCGAAGCTTTCGTCATGCTGATGAGCGTCGGCGATCTTGAGCAGTACAACTCCGATGTCGCCTTCGCAGAGAGCAGCACGCGGATCAGTGAGTTCGAAGACGTCGTCAACTATCTGAAGATCGACGACTACGACATCATCTTCAAGGATTCCGAATCGTACATGCGTCTCGACGCGATGCCGCGGCGCGACCTGATCCATGTCATCGAGAAAACCAGCAAACTCGCGCTGGACCGGATCAATCCGACGATCGTGGCGCTGCCGGCGATCTCGCACAACCAGGATCATGTCGCCGTGTTCTACGCCGGTTTCACCGCCTGCCGGGCCCATGACCCGTCCGTAAAGTCGTTCCCGAACATTGTTCTGGCCTATGACAATCCGACGCTTTTCTGGAACGTTGATTCCGATAAATTCCGTCCGAACTTCTACGTCGATATCTCAAAGCACCTCGATGACAAACTCAATTCCATACGGTTGCACAAGTCGCAACTGCGACACTCGCCGCATTGCCTGAGTATCGAGAACATGGAATACCTGGCCCGAGTCCGCGGCCATGAAATCTCAGTAGCCGCCGCCGAAGCATACATGTGCTATCGGATGGTGCTTTGACGACAGACGAACCTACGGGCTCCCCTCCCCCGGAGCGACGGGGTCACGGAACCGCTGCCCACCTGCTACGCATCCTTCTGGTTTTCATCGTTCTTGCCGGTGTCGCTTTGCGCGGTGCCGTCGTGCTGACGACACCACCGCATCCGAAGTACCACGAGTCCCCGTTCCGCGACGAGATTCACTACCGGCAGCTCGCCCGCAACCTGGTCGAGTTCAAGCATTTCACTGCCATCGCCGAGGGTTTTCAGACCCACTCGACACGGTCACCCGTCTACCCTGCCCTGCTGGCATTGGCCAACTGGTTCACGGGCTTCGCACCGAAGACGCATCAGTGGCTTAACTTCGGGCTCGACTGTATCAACCTCCTCTTGATCGGCCTGCTCGGTGCCCGGCTGTTCGGGCCGCTGACCGGCTGCCTGGCTCTCGGGTTCTATGCGCTGTTCGGCCCCGTATGCCATGCCGTGACGGCAAGTAATCCCGAGATCCTGGCCATCACCCTGATCCTGGCATCGATGCTTAATTTTGTCTGGTTCCTACGCAACGGGCTGCAGTATCGCCATGCCTGGGGGTTTGCCTTGATGCTGGTGTTATTGATACATACACGTCCAGTATTCCTGCTGGCAACCCCCGTGGTGGCATTAATCATATGGTTCGCCCCGCGACGGCGAACCTGGCAGCGGCGGCTCGCACCTCTGCTGCTCATCGCACTCTTGTGCCTGCCATGGGGGATTCGTAATTATCGTCTGCACAAAACGATTGTACCGGTCTGCACCATGGCCGGTTGGCATCTGGCGACGCACGCCAGGTCGTCGGCGGAACTCAGTATCAAAACACTGATGGACTACGTCTACGATCCGGCTCACAAGGATTGGAATGAAGGCGATTTTTATCGGGATGCCATGACCGAGACCTGGCGCCTTACCATGTCAACGCCGCTCGATACCACCTTCACCGGCGTCGGCCGGATCATCCGGCGCTGGGGTTTTCAGCAGCCGTACAAGCGGATTTTTCA
>CAJWLW010000076.1 GCA_913042885.1 uncultured Lentisphaeria bacterium
TCCGGTCGGCGCTCGCCGAGGTGAAAAGCCGCAGCTTTCTGTCGTGTGGGAAACGCGCCGTCATGCTGCTTGCCGTGGCACCTTCGACAACGGCAACGAACAGCGCCGGCAGGATGCCACGGGAATCCTCGACGACCAGAGAGCTCCCGTCGACAAGCGGGCACTCACTTTCGTTCTCAAGGTCCCGGATCCGATCATATCCCGACAGGTCGAGGCTGTGACAGACACGCTTGTACGCCTGTATAAGGCTCTCGTTCCGGTTCTCGGGGAACATCGTCTCGCGGTCGATCTCGACGGTGATGAAAGGTGAATCGGAAACGATCTCGTATCGCCGGCGCTCCTGGATCGTCAGGTCGAGATAGGCGTTCTCGAGCCGCACGGTTTCTTCCAGAACAGCAATGTGCCCGGCCGCCTCGAGATAGCGATGCGACACGGTTTCGTTGACCTTGAGCTCGGTGGCGCCTTCCATCAGGCAGAGCCTGAACAGATCGCCGGCAACGTCCAGCACCGGGCCGTGGATGGTGAAATCACCGAGCCCCTCCAACTCCGCCGCCAACCCGCCACGGTCGGCATCGGCGTCGCGGTAGAGGCGGAGGTGGTTGTTGCCGATGAACTTTGTCGACGCCGGCTTGTCGTACCGGGCCCGGCACCAGGTCGGCCAGTAGGTCGTGGCACTGTCGAGAACGCCGCCGACGCCGGTCGCCGCGAGCTCCGTAGTGACCGCCGCACGGACCGGATCGTTGCTGATGCCGTAGACATAATCGCGCATCCATTCCGGCAGGAGATTCTCGGCCGGCCCCAGCCACCAGATGCCGTGGCGCGGGAAATGGCGCTGGTCGCGGAAGCGCGGCCGGAAAAAATCGTTCGCCTGCTGCAGGATGCCGTCCGGCGAACCCGCCGCGGGGCCGCCGAGCTCGCCAATGCCGCGGCGCGCCGTCGACGCAAAGCCGACCGCCCGGCTGTTCGCCTGCAGGATCAGGCCCTGCACGCCGTATTCGCTCTCATCACATTCGAACGGAAAGATCTGGCCAACGAATCGGTCGTTGATGAAGTAGGTGTTCGTTTCGACGATCAGGCCGCCGGGAAGAATGCCCTTCTCATGGCGCTTCGATCGCTTGTCGCTGGTTTCGCCTACTGCCATGCCGGGGTTGTATTGCCACTGCCTGTGGCACTGCACCAGCCACTGGATGGAATCGGCGCCATTGGCCGACTCCTCCTCATAGCAGTCGAGTGTCCCGCGCCAGCCGGCCTCGAGGAGATCGGCGAACTCCCGGGCAACCACCTCCACGAAGTTGCTCCGAAACCACCCCGGCGCATGGTGCGACGGTGTCTTGAGCGACGGCAGATGCTGGTACCATGTCACCAGCATACCCAGTTCATGACTGGCACGTGTCAACTCGCGACACATCTCGTTGTTCCAGATAGTTCGTGGATAACGCGCATACAGTTCGGCGCCCTCGATCGGATCGTCCGGCTCCCACTCGATGACGTGACCCGGCAGGGTTTCACCGTTTTCACGCCGGTGGTCCACGACCCAGTAAACCTCGAGGAGGTTTGAACCGCGTTTATAGGCTTCCGTGTTCGTTGCCTTGACGTAGTCCAGGCCAACTTCCACGGGATTGTCGAAATCGCGAACCCCGTCATCACGTGTGCGCTGGTACGAAATCACCTGTTCCCATCCCCAACAATCGATTTCGGATGCACCGGGATGCTCTCTGAGAAACGGGTTGTATTGAACCGGTGCCTCGGCACGCGTCAGTGAGAAGAATGTCGGACAGAAATCCTCAGTGATAATCGTCCCCCACTGCAGGCCGCGCCCGTTGTAAAGCGGTGAAAACCGGTTGACGGTTCGCACGGTGAGGGTATGGGCCGAGGCCGTTGTGATGGCGATAGTCCTGGAAAAAATCTCCGGCACGAAACGATTGCCGCCGTCGCGAACGAACACCGGGTTGCCAAGTTCGAAGGCGTCGATCTCGTTGCTGTCCAGGAGAATTTCGACCCGGGCATAGTGCGGCTGATGATCCATTTCGTCGATCTCGTCAAACCCGAGAATCACTTCCGGCTGTTCCGCCTCGAGTTGATCATCGTGATACTTGATATAGTGCTGTGCGTTCGCCTCTTTCATGCGACCGTCGTAGGTGTCGCCTTTCGCTATGGCGTATTTGCAGTTGTCGCCGTCGACGATCTGCTTGTGCGTGAGGTTGAGGAAGCCGAATTCGATCCGGTAGAACCCGGGCTCCCGGGGCAACCTGAAGTGCAGGCTTTCGACGCCACGCCCGCTCAACCCCAGGTCGCCGCACATGACCGCGGGAAAATCCGCATCCGGGTGCGGCGTGGTTTTACCCAGGTCAAAGACCAGTTCACGCTGGTCGATCCGCGAGAAGCACTCCCTGGCCGGACACAGTGATTGCGTGTGCAATGGCTCAGCGTGCCGATTGCCAAAACAGCAGATCACATCGTCTTGTTTCGGAGTCATCGCATCACCCGCGATTCCGCCGCGGCCGCCAGCGCCTCGATCAGCACCCGCCGGCGGTCAGTCAGCAGCGCCGGGTCGGTCGAGTAGCTGACCGCGTCCCTGATGAACTCGTCTTCGAGATACAGGGCGTCCCGCAGCTTGTCGGCAACCGCAGCGTCTGCCCCTGAGCGGCCCAGCAGCGCCTCCGCCGTCGCCAGCAGGTCGTAGTCCTCGATGCCGTCGCAGAAGTTCTCCAGCCGCAGCGACGAAAGTGGCCCGTCCCGTCCGGGATAGATATACATCCCCGACGAGCTGGCGATCGGCCCGCGCGCATTCCACTCCGGGATGCGGACCTGCGTGCCGCTCAAAGGCTTGTTCTCGGCGTGCCACCAATTCATCACCCAGATCAGAAATCCGTCGGCCCCGACCTTGTACGTCTGCCACGGGATCAGGCGGCTGCGGATGAGATGCTGCTCGATGGTCCAGTGGATATCGTACCACCACACTTCGGTGCCCTGCGCCTGTGCCTTGTGCACCGCGTCGGCGTCCCATTGCCGCATTGCCGGGCAATAGATGATGTTGGTCAGCCCGTTCAATGTCGACGCAGTACCGCAGGAGTTGTCGACTCCGGCCATCAGCAGCGGCAACCCCGGGTAATCCCGTGCGAGCAGCTCGGCGGCCATGCGGATATCCCAATAATAATCCTCGCCGCGCTCGTCCCAGCCGTAAACAAAGGCGCGGTCGTAGCAACCGGCGGCCTGCAGTTTTGGGGCCCATTGCCTGAGCTTGACGGGGCCCGGCCCGGGCAGCGTGTCATTGCTGCTCTTCGGCAGCTCGGTCAGCGGCTTGCCGGCACCGTCCCGCATGCGTTGCTCGCCGTGGAACTGATAAGCGAAGACAGCGTTCTGACCCCGATTCACGTAGGCGACCATGTCGTCGACGGTTACCCGCTTCTGCGTCGAGCCGGAGAGTCCGCCGACATTCAGGCGCCGCTCGAGCTGGAACTCGATGAACTTGTCGCGGAGCTGTTCGGTCCAGCGGTCGCCGTAGACCATCGGGCCGTAGCCGTCATCCCAACAGAGCAGGTTGCGGAAATGCCAAGTCGTTGGCAAATCGACATCTGCGACGTCGACCGCCAACGCCAGTTCACGTGCCGGCGCATTGCCTGGCCGGACGGTAATTGTACCGGTGTATACCCCGGCCGCCAGGGTCTGCGGTATACGCACCGAGATACAGACCGGCTGCGTATTGCCGCGGTCAACATCGAACGCAAAGTTTTCCAGCAACGGGTCCGGCCACCAGCCCAGGTACGGCGTCTCGTCAGGAAAAGGCGAACTCGTCTCGTAGTCGATCTTCACAAACCCGACCGGATTGACAGTCACCGCACTGGCCGGGATCGTCTCGTGGTCGCCGGCCAGCGCGCTCACCGACACCTCGACATTCGTCAGGTCGTGGACATTGGCGAGGATGACCAGCTGTAGCGCTTCCTTTTCGCCGCGAACGGCAAGCAGGCGCCCTTCCCTCGCCACGTCGATCGCGAACGGCCGGTCCTCGAGAAAGATGTGCTGCGTTGAGGGGGCGAAGCCGGTGACGAAGACCGGATCGCGTTCGCCGTTTTGTCGCCGCGCCTCAGCGACCGCCCGCTCGATGCAATCGTCCCGGCTCAACTCCGGGGCGGCAGGTTCGCGCCGGGCTGTTTCTGCGGAAGTGGAGCCATACCGGACCAGGGCCGATGGCTTCCAGATGCCGCCGGCCCCGCGTGTATTGCGGACCCGAACAACGAGATGGTTCGAGGCACCTTGCCGGTAGCGCCCGGTTATGTTGACGGCGGCGGACTTGTCCCACATCGACGTACCCTTGTCGAGGTTGTCGGCGATGTAGTCGCCGTTGATCCACAGGGTGTAATTCTCGTCCACCGCCCCGAAGATCAGCCACATCTCGCCACCTGTTGCCGGTGGAATGACCTGGTCGAGTGCGTACCACCCGTCGCCTTCGTAGCGCGGCCAGAAGCCGTGTGTCGAGGTCCATTGCCACGGCGTGCCCTTCCAGCCCGGCGCAAACCATCGTTCCTTTTCACCGACTTTATCCGGGTCGGTGCGGTAGCGCCACATCTCGGGCAACAGCGACATCGTCGGCACAGCGGCATCTTGGCCGACAGCCCGCATTGCGGACAACGGCGCCAACATCAGACAGAACGCCGCCACGCCTACCGCCGGTTGAGTAAACAGCCGAATCACGGGTTCAGGGCCCACAGATTATTCGTGTTCTCTTCCCAAGCGGAAACGCGCAACCATTTGGCGCGGCCATCGACGAAGAGATAATTCGCGCCGTTGCTGTGGCGGTCAAACTCACCCCCGTTAAAGCGTTGGCCGACGCTGAGCGAGTCTGGCACACCGTTGCCGTTCATGTCGACGTTGAGCGCCCACGTCGAAAGGGTCGGGCTGTAGACATTTTTCCGGGCATCCGTCACCAGGAAACAGTTGTTATGAATATCGATTAATCGATGTAATCTGAACGGACTGGTGTTGACCAGGTGCAGAAAGGGAACAGCGTTTGTATCGCCGGGAACGGCGGGTGGATTCGTGGCAAAATAAAGGACGCCGTAGCAGGTGTAATCGTCGGTCGTCGGCCGCGACGGACACGCCAGTTCATGGACGATAGTGTTGTAAGCGTCAGAGTTCCAAAACATCCATTTCTTTTGGGCAAAATCGGCGTCCGACGGGTTGACGTTCAGATACGGGCCAATCGTGCGGTACCACATATACTGCTCGTACGCCCCGGTGTAATTGTGGGCCCCGAGGTACCCCTCATTGTCATCAGCGTAAAAGAGAACGGCCAGACCGATCTGCTTGAGATTGTTGGTGCAGGTAATCTGCTTGGCCTTGGCCTTGGCCTGCTGCAGCGCCGGCAGCAGCATCGCCGCCAGGATCGCGATGATGGCGATCACGACCAGCAATTCGATGAGGGTAAAACCCCGCCTCAGGAAAGCCGTTCGAGTATCACTTAGCCGATTTTTCATCGGATGCCCGCCTCACGATTGTCGAGGTCAAAACGAAATAAAATGCACCGATTCACGCGCTTAGTTTATCGGTTTGTCTCTATTTTTTCAATTCCCGGCGAGCAACGACCAGGGCATCGATCAGGTGCTGCCGGTGCGCTGCAAGAACGACCGGATCGACGCTGTACTCCAGCGCATTCCTGACAAAGCCGTCGTCGATTGCAATCGCATGCCTGAGCAATCGAGCCAGTTCAGGATCTTTCCCGGTTTGTTCCAATGCCGCCACTATCGCCTTGGCAGCCTGCAGCAGATCGTAGTCCTCGATCCCGTCCGCAAAATTCTCCAGCCGCAGTGACGAAATCGGGCCGTCCGCCCCGGGGTAGACATACATTGCCGTCGAATTGGGGATGGACCCGTCAAGCAGTGGATCCCATTCGGTGCGGATTTGCTTCCCACTCAGCGGCGCCTTGTTTCGTTCGCCGGTCCACCGGTTCATCGCCCAGATCAGAAAACCGTCGGCCCCGACTTTGTAGGTCTGCCACGGGATCAGTCGGCTGCGGATCAAGTGATGCTCGATGGTCCAGTAGATCGTATACCACCAGACCTCATTGCCGTTGGCTTGCGCCTGCTGCGCCGCCACCGGATCCCAGTACGGCATCAGCGGCATATAGATGATGTTGTCGAGACCCGCCAGCGTCGAATTGGTGCCGCAAGACCCATCAACGCCGGCCATCATCAAAGGCAACCCGGGGAACTCGTGCGACAGCAGCTCGGCAGCCACCCGAATATCGGGATAGAATTCCGGGCCGCGCTCGTCCCAGCCGTACACCAACGCACGATCGTACAGGCCGGCTGCCTTCAGCTTCGGGATCCACTCGCGCAATTTTACCGGACCGGTGCCCGGCATCGTGTCGTTGTTACTCTTCGGCAGCTCGGTGAAGGGCTTGCCATCGGCGTCATGCATCCGCTGCTCGCCCCAGAATTGATACGCGAAAATGACGTTCTGCCCGCGCGCCGAGAATTCCATCATTTCGTCGAGTGTGATCCGTTTCTGACTCTGCCCGGAGAGACCGCCAATGTTGATGCGACGGTCCAGCAGGAAGTCGATGAACTTCCGGCGCATTGCGTCTGTCCAGGCGTCCTTGTAAATCAGCGGACCGTAGCCGTCGTCGTCAAAACAAAGCAGATTCCGGAAATGCCAGCGCTCGGGCAATTCGACGTCGGCCACCGTCACTTCAAGCTTCGTTTCCATCTCGTCGGCATTGCTCGGCCGCACGGCAATCCGTCCACGATATGTCCCCGGCACCGCGTCCCGCGGAATGCGCACAGCCAACCACACCGCCTGCGCTTCTCCCCTGGCCACGTCGAAGGAGAAATTCGGTAGCAGCGGATCCGGCCACCAACCCACATATGCGGACTCCACAGGATAAAAATTAGATCCGGGCTGTTTGATCTGGACCGACCCGACCGGGTTAATACTGACCGCACTCTCTGAGATCACGCCATTATCGGAACGCAGCTCGCCGACCGATATCTTGATGTCTGTCAGATCTTCCGTGAGCGGGAGAATGACCAGCTGGATGGCTTCCCGTTCCCCGCGGACTGCCAGAATCTGTCCAACGGCGGTGGCAAGTGGGGGCAGTGGCTGATCTCGCAAAAACACTCGTTCGGTCGAACGCGCGAATCCGAGTAGAACATCCGGGTCGCTGCCGGTCTGCCGCCGTACTGCCGCAACGGCGCCGCGAATCGAAATCTCGCGGTCGAATTCCCGGAGCATGGTGTCGACCGATTCTCGCCGACCTTGCAACTCGTCACGGCCCATCCCGAGAAAATCCCCGGTCGCAACCCGATCCACATCAGCCAGCGCCGCTTCGATCGTCTTGCGCTCACCAGCAGAGAGTAAAGGGTCGGGACCGATGGCATGCTCTCGAAGCTCCAGCAGCCGCGCCTGCAGGTCACCGAACATGGCGCCGACAATTGTTTCGAAGTTGTCATTCACCTCGATGTCGTCGAACCACGCCTCGCCCCGGCCGGGAAGAAACATGAAAACCCGAAAACTGGTGTCGGCTTCCGTTGGCGACACACTGACCGAAACCCGCGTCCAGTCGCTGTCACCCGAAATTGTCTCCCGCGGCTGCCCGGGAATGTCGAACGCCGAGGCGGTGCCGCGAATCTGAAGTCCCGCCTCGCTTGCGGCTTTTGTCTTGACAAAGGCCGAGACCTCGTATGTCAGCCCCTGAACCGTTGTGATCGTGAACTCGAAGAGCGCGCTGTGACCGCTGTCAGGCTGCTCGGGATGGCCCAGGTTATTAATATGGAAAGACGCCGCGCCCGAGCGTCGCACAGCCGTGTCGCGACTGAATACTGCCCGGCCGCCCGGCGAGGTGTACGTACTCATATCGGCAGGCATTTCCGGGTCGGTCGGAGACACCGTCTCGGCGCCCGGATTTGCCAGGGACACCGGCACCGCCGAACTCACCGATACACAAATACCGAACACAGCATAGATAATAAAGCGCATGGTAAAACAGCTCCGTTAAACCGGGGCGACAGGACGGATAGGCAACCGCGGTGCTTTCCGTGGGCCTGTCCTCAGTTGGGTTTTATGATACAGCGAAGGCGATGTTCCCTGCGGACAAAGCCTCCGGCGTCCTCGATCATTCAATGCATGCCTGCTTGCCACTGGTCCTCCGTGCCGAGAAAGAACATGCCGGTGTGATGCCGCGGCAGGTCGATGCTGAATTCCTTCACGTCCTGCCAGGAACGGCGGCGGTCAAACAGTTCGTGGACCGACTGTCGCCGGGGCAGTTTGAGCGTGCGCGGCCCGCCGTCATGGTTGGTGCTGACCATCAGCAAGGAGGCGTTGGCGTAAAGGGCTTCATCGAGCTCGTTGTAGATGTGTACACCGGCCCACCGGGCCACTCGCCGGATCAGCCAGGCCGGCGGATTCGGCGCCATCGACCAGACGCTCTGCCAGCCGTCCAGTTCCTTGGCCACCATTGTCGGCAGATGCTCGTTGCCCGCCCAGACGCCCAGCGTTGTCGCCTCGGGATCCTCGGCAAAGAAGAACGGGCACATCCACCAGCCACTGTCGCCATAGACATGTGTTCGGTCGAGCCCTCTGAGGATCGGGTGTTCGCACGGCCGTATTTCGGTATCGGACCAGTTGTGCCCGGGATACGGTTCGATGGTAATCCCCGTCGTTCTGCTGATGTTCCCGGCGTCGAGCGTGTCACCGACATATCCTGCCGCGTGAAACCACCACGCGGTCTTGCCGTCACATCGCACCACCCGATCAACCATTTGGCGTTGTTCATCGTTCATATGGAAAACGTTCAGGAACGCGTACAACTTGTAATCCTTCGCCTCGGCCAGGTCGTTCAAGAGCACCATGTCACAGGGCGCCCCGCAGTGCCCGAACGAAAGTCGCGGACGCCCGATCAGCAGGGTGGCTATCTGCGTCGAGCCGTTCATGTACGCAATGCTTTCCGGATCGACCACCAGCGCAATCTCCGAGACACTCGAGCGATCCAGGTCCAAGGCGCGTTGGGCGATCGACACACTCTGACAAATCTCCTGGTGCATCGGCTCATCGTACCAGTTGCCCCCCATGTCGAACCACCACATCGCACAGCCCTGCTGCATCACTGCGGAAAACTGGCGGCGCTGAATGCAGATCGTGTCATCGACCGTGTTCGTGCTGCCGAAACCGCGCGTCTTGCCCAGCGGGTGTGTCCGAATGTCGTTCTCGTCGAACCAGAGCTTGCCGTGCAGCGCTATCGAGCCCTCGGGCGCAATGAAACTGCCGTGCCCCGTCCCGGCTCCCCGGTGCATGTAATTCGACGGGCTGGTCAAGGCGTCGATGTACGGGCTTTTCAGCAGGCGCTCCAGCGCCAGGCAGCCGCTGTTGTGCAGGAGGTATTGTTGCCAACACTGCGTGCAGAAGTAACTGCCGCTGAACGCCAGGGTAATCCGCGGCTCGCTGAACCCTTCCTTGATCGCCCTGGCAATCGCCAGCATCGTATCGACAAGCTCATACGAATGACAGAGCAGATAATCGACGACGTTCTGGCTCTCGCCGGGGTCGCGAATCTGCGAGCCCCCCGGCTCCCTGACCCGCTCTTCCAGCGTCGGAATTGTTGCCGTAGCCAAAGTGACATCGCTTCTTTGCCACGCTTCCTGCAGCGCCTCGTCCGCACCGTAACGCTGCCGCAGAAAGTCCCGAAACGCCCTGATCATCGGCGGGCTGTAATCCGGGAAGTACCCATCGTGCGTGCCCCAGTCGACCCATTCTTCACTGGTGCCGCTGGCGAAATGGAATCCCAGAAAATGATCGGCCCAGGGCTTCTGCTGGATGTGCTCGATCAGCCGGGTCATGTTGTCGGATGCGAAGTTGCGCCACGCCCGGCTGGCCATGCTCGGGTTGAACCTGCCGTGATAGACGTCGATGCCCGGACGGGGATGCTCCCGCGGCGCGCCGTAGCGGGTCACTTCGTCTTCGTTCTGTGCGCACCACCATTCCGGCGCCACGGTGTAAACTCGCGGCAGCAGCCAGGCGTTCGGGGCGGCTTTCAGCACGCCTTCAATTCGGGCGTCGAGATCCGAGTAATCGTACTTGCCAGGTGCAACCGCCACAGGCGCCGACCACGACTCTGACAAGGAGCAATCGCTGGTCAGCGTAAAGCTCATCACCCGGACACCGAGCTCCTCGAATTTCGCAAAATTTTCCGGTTTTTCATTATACGTCATGTATGTCAACCCGCTTTCCGGCGAGTTGTTCACGAAAAGCGTCGGCCGGCCATTGTGCTGCTTTACTTCCACCGAACGGACGGGGACAAACGACGACGATCTCATCATTCAGTTTCTCTCAATTTTCGGTCTTTGCAGAAACACTGCAGCCTTTCCCTGCAGGCAACCCACACAGCCGCAGTCTTTCGGTCCGGGCCAGGCCGCGCGATAACAGGTGAAGCTGCGTGTCCAGGAACCCGATGCAGGAATACCCGGGGCCTTGTCAAGCATCGTTTCAGCCCAGATTAAGCGTCATTGCAACAAAGGACAAGGCCGGAATCTTGCAGTGTGCTTGGCCGTCCTTCATATCGATAGCTTCAAATGGTTTCGCGGCGATGGTCTCGCCGTCTTCCGGTGAATTAACCGCTTTAGCATCTGGCCCGGTGAGGATCTCCGCGCTTTCGCAGGAGACAACAGTTTTGTCGGCGATAGTTACGCACACTTCTGCATTTTCATCCATGGCCCGATTGGTGAGGAACACGTGCAGCCTGTTTCCATCGAGTATGGCACTGGCATCGATATAGTGAACGCAGCCATTGGTGGCGCCCTCGTAGCTTGGGCCATCCACAGTGAGCCGAAGTGCAGCGCCGTTTCGTCGCTTCGAGAACATCTCGAACGGATAAAAGATGCTCTGGATCAACATGTCGTCGCCGCGGGTGTGAATCGGCGCCAGCACATTAACGATCTGGGCAATGTTTGCGATTTTGACGACGTCCGCATGGCGCACGAAACTATGCAGGAACCCGGCCACGACCAGCGCGTCCTCAAGATTGTACACCTCCTCGAGGAGATGCGGCGCAACCTTGCCCTGGCCGTCTGTCTCGTGGTTCTTGTACCACACGTTCCATTCATCGAAACATAGGTATGCACGTTTCGCGCTTCGGTGCCTGGCCTGGGCACATCGGCAGGCTGCATCCATTTCCTCGATCTGGGCATCAATGGCCGAGGTGACCGCAAGATAGTCCGGGGTGTCATCATTCAGATTATCGACAAAGCGATGCAAGCTGATGTAGTCGGCCAGATCGCCAAGCTGCGCCAGTACTTCCTGGTCCCAATCCATATAGGTCTTCAAGTTGATCCCGCACGAACCGCCGGCGACCAGCTCAATAGACGCGTCGACTTTCTTCATCATCTCGCCGGTCTGCCGGGCGCGAATGGCATACTGGTCGGCCGGGACATGACCGATCTGCCAGGGGCCGTCCATCTCGTTGCCCAGGCACCAGAGTTTGACGGCATGTGGCTGCCGGCTGCCGTTTGAATCGCGCATGTCCGCGTAGCGTGTGCCCGTGGGGCAATTGCAGTACTCGACCCAATTGCGGGCCTCTTCCGGCGTGCCGGTTCCAAGGTTGACAGTCAGCATGGGCATCCAGCCCATCTTCCGGCACAAGTGGATGTATTCATCCGTTCCGAATTGATTCGTCTCGACGCTCCGCCACGCCAGTTCCCGCACTGTCGGGCGTTTCTCGCGAGCACCAATGCCGTCTTGCCAGTGGTAACCGGAGACAAAGTTGCCGCCGGGATATCGCATCGAAGTCATATCCAGTCGCCGCAGGGCATCCAGGACATCCGACCGACATCCATCAGCATCGGCGTGCGGGCTCTCAGGGTCATATACGCCTTGGTAAATAGCCCGGCCCATGTGTTCGAGAAAGCCCCCGAAAATCCGGGGATCAACCGATGCAATCTGGAATTTGCTGTGTAAAACGATTTCCGTTCGTTTCATATCTTTCTCATTGCTCAACGCCGAATTCATCGACGTTACACGGCAGCAGACTGTACAATTGCAGCGTTGTGGACGTAATGACCGAGGTGACCGTGTCGAGGCTCCCGTTTATTGACCCCGCAGGTACGTTGAGAACGCCAATCAAGCAAAGACCTCGATAGTTTGCGTCATGTGAGCGCTCACAGCAAGGAGTTTGTGAATCATCCAAGCCAAGATAGCATAACCCGGACAAAGTAAAACGCTGCAGAATGACGGGGCGGAAACAGCATCCCACCAGTGAATTCGTGGAATCACGGTGAGCAGGTCGAATTTATGGTCGCCTGCGATCATAGTACACGCCCGCCGACCAGACCACACATCTACTACCGGGTTTCAACATGCCACCATTCAGTTTCGCCTACATCACCGATCCACAGATCGGCATGAACAGTAGCTGCCGGCGCGGCGCGGTCGGATCCCTGTAAAGGAACACATCGATATGCAATTCGCGATCAATCCGATCACTAACGTTAATTACGATTTCGAGAGCAGTGTCAACGCCTATCATCAAGCCGGCATTTCGGCAATGGAGATCTGGATTGACCGGCTCGACGCGTTTCTCGACGGACGTGAGCTCGACGTTGCGGCAGATTTCCTGGCCGAGAAAAACATGACGCTGGCCTCGTCCATCTGCGCCGTGCAAATCATGCTCCGCGACATCACCGCAGCCGGCGATGATTTCGTCGAGTTCAAACGCCGGCTGGCAATCACCCGCGACTTGAACTGCCCTACCCTGCTGTTCATCCCGGAGAATCCGGATGAGCCGGACCGCAACGTCTACGGCACCTGCGAAAAGAACCTCAAGAAAGCAGTCGAAGTCGCTGCCGACTACGGGGTCAAGCTGGCGTTGGAATTTCTGCAGGGCAACAAACTATGCGGCACGCTCAACACCGCCAAGCGCATTGTGCGCGATGTCGACCATCCGAATCTCGGGCTGTTGATCGACCTGTCACATCAGTGGATGGATCGCAGTGACCTGAGCGACATTGCCGACCTGACCGCCGACGAACTGCTGATCGTCCACGTCGACGACATGCTCGAAGGACCGCCGGAGACCCTGATCGATCACGATCGCACCTTCCCCGGTGAGGGCCGTGGCATCGATCATTCGATCATCCCGGCCATTCAGGCGACCGGCTACGACGGCTACTGGTCGCTCGAGATCTTCAACCATGACATCTGGAAGCAACCGCTGGACGAAATCGTATCGGCATCGCTCCGCAGCTTCAAATACATGCAGCAACGATACGGGTGAATCGTGCAACAGCGGGACGCCGGCAGCCAATGCGGCGAGTACAGCATGCCGTGTTGTTCGCTACTGCCTGGACGAGCTTATGCCCGTGCAAAACGAGAGTAAAATGCACAATCGACCACGCGTATTGCTGCTCGGTGATTCAATCTGCGGCAGCTACCAACCGCTGGTGGCAAAGCTGATGGCCGATCGCGCCGATGTTGTCGGCCCCGACGAAAACGGCCGGTTTGCCGCGTACACCCACTCCCGGCTCGCGGGATGGCTGGCCGAGCTGGGACAACCGGATATCGTCCACTGGAACAACGGGCTCTGGGATTGCGGGCACTGGTGGGAACGTGAGCCGAAACAAATTCCGCTTGATGAGTATGTCTCGACGCTCCGCCAGATACTGGACGACTTGCGGGCCCTGACACGATCAATCATCTGGGCAACAATCACCCCGATCCATGAGGACCGGATTGCCGATCAGTACGGATTCAACTGGACAAATGAAGAAATCGACACCTACAATGCAGCGGCCCTGGCAGTAATGACCGCGGAAGGCGTTGCCGTGAACGATCTGCACACTGTGGTGAAAGCCGATGTCAGGGAGAATCTGGGGGAAGACCTGCTGCACCTGTCGGAACGCGGGCAGCAACGATGTGCCGCAGCAGTCGTTGCCGCGATCGATCGGATGATGGAAGGGTAATGGTCTAATGGTATACTCCAACACTTGCCGCCAGGGGCGGATCCGCCTCCACCGCTCCAACACTCACCACTCGAAGATTACCGGATGACCAGACGACATACAATCCTCATCATCGTCGCTGCAGCGCTGCTCCGCTGTACGGCTGTTGATAGTGCGCCGCGTTTCGTCTACCTCACATGGCAAGGTGATACCAGCACGACCGTCACCGTCTACTATCACACCGACGCGGCAGCCGATGACAGCACCGTGCGCTACGATGAACAACCCCGTGGCGGGCGTATCGATGATTACGCCTTAACTGCACACGGCGGTCGGCACCAGATCGAGGGCCTCGCCGACAGTCGGACAATTCACGTCGTCGAGCTCAGCGGGCTCAAGCCGGCGACACCCTATTATTTCGTTGCCGGTGATCTCGAAAACGGTTTCAGCGACGAGCACAGTTTCCGCACGATTCCGAACGACGGCCAGCCCATCCGTTTCGTTGTCGGCGGCGATATGGGGATCCTGCCGGACGTCGGCGAGCTGATGGCCCGGGCAGGTGCGACCGACCCGATGTTCGCCATTGTCGGCGGTGACATCACCTATTCCAACGGCAATATCGTCAACGTCGGGAGGTGGGACCAATGGCTCGAATTCTGGCAGCGCCACATGCGAACGCCCGATGGGCACGATATCCCGATCGTCGCAGCGATAGGCAATCATGAAGTGCACGGCGGATTCGAGCAGCCGCGCGAGCATGCGCCCTTCTACACCGGTTACCTGGCGCAAAACCGTGATCGAACGTATTTCACTATGCAGTTCGGCCCGAACCTGACGTTGTTTGTCCTCGACAGCGGTCATGTCGCACGGCACGATGGCGCCCAGGCCGAGTGGCTCGAGACCGAGCTGCAGCGATGTCGACAAGTGCCCAACCGGGTCGCCGCCTACCATGTGCCACTCTATCCAACCGCCCGGTCGTTTCATTACGAATTCTCCGTTCGCGGTCGGACCCATTGGGCACCGCTGTTCGATCGGTATGGGCTGACCGCGGCCTTCGAGCATCATGACCACGCCTTCAAGCGGACGTGGCCGATCCGCAACGGTCAGCGCGACCCGTCCGGCACCGTCTATCTCGGTGACGGCTGTTTCGGCATGCCGCACAGGCCGCTCACCGAAGGATCACAATGGTACCAGGCCAAAGCCGCTTCGCTGCAACATTTCTGGAGCGTCGAAGTCGCCGGCGATCAGATCCATTGCCGGGCGATCTCAAAGACCGGTGACGTGTTCGACGTCTATCCGCCGGATGCCCCAGGTGCCGCCGAGGCGGAGCAAATGTGGGCGGTGCTGGCATGGCCCGAATCAATCGATGAAGCCATCCCGGAACAGGTGGCCAACCGCCGCCTCGACAGCACGATCACCTGGACGCTGTTGAATCCGCTGGCAACTGACCTGGAGGTTGCGTTCGAGATATCACCGGCGACTGGCATCCGCTTCGAACCGGACCGGCAGAAGCTGACACTCGCACCGGGTACGGAAGTGGTTGTAAACGTTGCGGTGACCAGCGACGAAGCCCGCAATCGCCTCAATGTTCATACTCTCTGGCGCGTCGATGCCGGCCGCGGCGCCTATGAGACCGTGCACACATCGGTCATGTTCTTCCGCCGTGAGGCTGTGGTCGAAACGGTTCGAGGTCTCGCGGCCCCGCCAATGGACGGCTCCGTGCCGGCGCTCGCCGCAACGCCACCGAACCTGACCGGCTTTGCGCAGCGTGCCGATGGACAGCCGGCAGCGCAGGGCACGGATGTCTGGGTCACGGCAATACCGGCCGGTCTCCATGTGTACGCGATCTGTCACGATGCAGACATGGCGAATCGGGTGTCGCCGACCACGCCGGAGAATTCGTTCACTTTCCACACGCCTGAACTGGAAGCGGGCAATCCGTTCTGGAACGACGACAACGTCGAGCTCTTCCTGATCCCCCAGACCGAACCCCTCGGCGCGTTGCAGTACGCAGTCACACTGGGCGGCGCCACCTATGTGGACAGAAAATCGGCAGCAGGCGAGCACCTGCGCGGCAGCGGCATGCGTGCCAACTCCTCTCGATTTGAAGATCGCTGGACCGCAGAATTCCTGATTCCCTGGTCCGACCTCGGACAGCAGGGACCACCGCCGCCCGGGACGGTCTGGCGCCTGGATATTGCCCGGACGCATACCCTGAACCAATCTGACATCTCGCGCTGGGCCAATCCGACAGCTTCCAACCACGCCGCCGAGCATTTCGGGTATATCAAATTCGAGTGATTGGGCGATTAGGCACGTGGCCTATTCTCTGTCTTTTTCTTTAATAAATGTATGACCCATTTCTGCATCCCATCCCCCCCCCCAAAAAAAACTCATAAACCATTCAAGTTTATTGGTTAAACGACGTCTTCTACAACGCCAACTGAGACGGAATTTACCGTAAAATTCACCCCCATTTCTCTATCCCATCGATCAGTCAATATTTTTCAAAAAAAGTCTTGCATTTTGCGAGCAACATTCTTATAACAGTTCAACATATTGCGAACTGGAATCCATTCCACAACACTAACAGAGGACGAATTCATCATGAAATTCGCACACACGACACTTCTTGCAGCTATCTTCGTGATAGCCACAACCACCTTTGCAGCTGATATTTACGTCGACCAGGCAACCGGAAATAGCGGTAATGACGGCCTGTCCGCCGGCGCTGCGGTTGCAACGATCGCGCACGGCCTCGTTGTGCTGGCCGATCAAAACGCCAGCTCGTTCGGCGGTCACACGGTCCACGTGGCAGCCGGCACCTATATTGACGATCCGATCGAACTGGAGGCCGCCCACTTCGGCGCCAACGACAACCGCAACTCAATCGTGGCAGACGGTGTCGTGACGTTGCAGAATAACGCCGGCAGTTCCATCTACACCGGGGTTAAGATGACCGCGGGCGGAGCCAACGCCAACATGAACATCGACGGCTTCGACGTCGTCGGGTACGAAAGTAGCCTTGGCAACTTCAAGGCGACCCAGTTCACCATCTCGAACTGCACGTTTCAGTACAACGCCATGGGATACTCCCAAACACAGGGCGGTTGG
>CAJWLW010000077.1 GCA_913042885.1 uncultured Lentisphaeria bacterium
CGGCCGGCGGCGGCATGCGTGCTGTCCAGGCCGTTGGCTGGGGTGTGGGTGCCGCGGCCGCGATCGGCAGGGCTGACACCGACGACAGCGGGAGGATGACACGGAACCCGCGGTCGTACCAGGCATTTCCAGGTGCGATATTTAACCGCGATACGCTGCCCAGCGCGGTGGAGTAGAACCATGCGGGCGTGCGTTCAAGCGACCTGCACGGGCCGGTGCTCCACGATCCGCCGCGCAGGGGCTTGGTTTGTGAATTGGGGTCGCGGCGAATCGATTCGTCGGCGGGGGTGTCTTCGTATCCGTAAATATAGTCGTCGGCGCACCACTCCCAGACGTTACCGTGCACATCGTAGAGCCCCCACGGGTTGGGCAGCTTTGTCGCGACCGGGTGTGTGTGGTGGTCGGCGGCCATGTCCACCCAGGCGTACTTGGGTATGTCAGCCAGATCGTCGCCGAAGGAAAATTTCGTCGTCGTGCCGGCGCGGCAGGCGTATTCCCACTGCGCTTCGCCGGGCAGCGCGAGTCCCGCCCATTGGCAGAACGCTTTCGCGTTGTGCCAACTCACGTACACGACGGGGTACTCGTCAGCGTCGGACATGACGCTCTTGCTGCGCATGTGGCGCAGGTACAGGTCGTATGCGGGATCGACGTCGGCTTCGCCGTCGTAGTCGGGCCTGGCCTCCATAAACCGGCGGTACTGGCCGTTGGTGACTTCGGTCTTGCCGATGTAGAACGGGCGGGTGACCGTCACTTGCCGCGCGGGCTTGGGCGAGGAGGACGCGTTGGGATCATCGGTGCCTATCGTGAACGTGCCGGCGGGCATGAGTATCAACTCAATGCCGGTTTTCTCGTGAATGACGCGGTCCGCGTACCCGGCGGGGCCCGGCTTGGCACTGTCAGCGGCAACGCAGCCGCCCGGTATCTTCAACTCGTCAGCAACCGCCGCGCCGCCCCACGCAACTGTCAACAGAACCGCGAACAGGTAACCGTGAACAACGAACCTCATTTCACCACCTCCAACTTCAGCGCGACAATACCCCGCGGGGCGACATCCGTCGTGCCACCGATGATGCCGCCATTGATTTGCTCTACCGGCGTCGCGCCATGCTCGACGGTCCATTGCGTTAACTGCAGTTTCGTCGCTTCGTCGAAGCCGGCGATTTCCGCCACGTCCTTCTTCCAGGTGAACTGGTGAGGCTGGTCCTCATAGTTGAAGAAAAAGATGCCGACGCTGCCATCGTGCGCCCGCCACGCGGTGCCTTCCACCGCCAGGACGGTGAACGGCCCGTCGCCCCCCTTCTTCGTGATCGTGGGCAGGTCACCGGTGACCACCGGCGGCCGAAGCATTTGACCGTAACCTAAATAAGGCCTCGCAAATTCGTGATGGCAGCGCAGCAGGTCGTGCTGCCATTGTGCGGCCTCGGGCAGCGCGCCACCTTTGTGATAACCCCACGTGCCGGACACCGAGTTCATGTGACCGCGCAACCACTGTCGCCCCACAGGCACCGGCCCCTCCTCCATCCAGTGCATGCCGCCGAACAGTTGCGTGTAGTCGTGATAGACCGCCTGCCAGACAGGCGCGTCGTAAGGATAGGTGCCAGTATATTGTGCGTCGAGCACATCAAGGGCGAACTCGGCGGGGCCTTCGCCGCAGAACATGGCCTCCGGATCGATCTTGTGGACCGTGTCACGTACCTGTTCGTACAGTTCATGGACACCACGTGACCAGTAGTCTCCGCCCGCCACCGCGTGGCCGTGGTTGGGATTGTGACAGTCGTTCATGTGGTCCGAGAAATAGTCGAAATAGACGCCGCCGGTGCGATAGCGTTTCACATGCTCCATCGAGACGCTGGTAAGCTTGTCGCGCCAGATCTGCGAGGCCGGGCACATGGCGATGCACTCTTCGGACGGTGAGAGTTCGGCCCAGAGAATACTTTCACGATCTTCACCGAGCATCGCACCTTTTTCCTTTGCGCCGCTGAGTTGGTAGCTATCCGTGCCCGCGTTCCACATCCAGCCCAGGACGTAAGGAATGACGCGTCCGCCCCGTGCACGCAGCTTCTGATTGATATTTTGATAGTTCACCGACCCGCAACGCGGCGGAAAGTAGTCTACATTCACGTCGTGCTGGTAGGGTTGGCCGTAGTATCCATAGTCGTGCGTAGCGGTATTGGGGAAGTCGAACAGGTCGCGCTTAACAAATTCACGCTGCTGATCATTGTAGTCGCCCAGGTGGCCGCACGCCCAGTAATCCAGGTTCAGGAGCCATTTGGGATAGTCCTTGCGCTGATACATCGGCCCCTTGGCGCACCACGGCGCCGTGACGGCCCACTTGCGATAGATGCGCGCGACGTCGAACCAATCGCCCTCGAACGGCCCAATTACGCAGTCGCCGGGCGATTTGTACTGCCCGACTGGTTTGTCCCCACCCCAGCCGAGCACCGGGTGCGATATGGCATAGCGGAGCGTCTGTGAATCGACGTCTGCTGTCCAGGTCATGTCCTTCCACGCCGCCGTCGGGTCGTGGTCACCGATATAAAGTCCCCGTCCCCCGCCCAGCAGCGCGGTGAACTGCATGTAATAGCTGATGCAATAACGCATGTTCACGGGTTTGCCCGTGGTCAGTGGCGTCGGCTCCGTATAACCCGTGCGGAAAGCATGCAGCAGGCGGTCGTCGGCCGCATCCCTGGCCAACGGCCGGATGCCGCCCACCACGGGAAAGACGACGTCCCGCAGGCCCACCCCCTCGGCAGCGGCGTCCACATGAATACGCGACCGCAACAGGTTGTCATCGGCACCCAGATGCGAGGTGACAACCACACGGATGTCGCCGGTCCAAGTGAAGGTCAGGGTGTTGGGCGTTGATCGGGTACTGCACGGCAAATCGGTGTTCGCGATCGTGCGACCGTCCTTCAGTTTCACCTGCCACCACGGGGCGGCCTCCGATGTCGGGTCGAGCAGGCCGGCCTGACCCGTGCCATCCTCAATCCCGATCAGTCCGCCGCCCTGCTCTGGCGGTGCCCAGCGGTAGACCACCGTGTCGTTACCCAAGGCCGGGCCGAGAGCCGCTTGCACCTCTACGGGCCCCCATCCACAGAGCGCGAGGATCACGAACAAGGCGAAGACCGTACTGTACGCAACTCTTGATTTTTTTTCTGTCATGACAAACCTCCCAGACGCTTATCGTAACGCATAAAACTCCCGGCGGCCAATCGCACTGCAAATTTCCGGGGCTCAAGAACTCAACCCGTTCCGGTGTGATTGTTGCTCCATCCTACGATCATCGAGCCAGCCCCCCCCACGCACATGCCTGAAACCGACAGCGGCACGAACAATCCAGCCGCAGGCCGACTTTGTTGCAGCCTGATTTAAGCTGGTCGGAGCTCAATGCGAACTTGATCAAGCCATCCCCATGGAGAGTTATGATTACACTCTTAACTCTGGCTTGATCGAAGGCGTGGGCTATCTTGTCTGACCAACTGCAAGTCATCTGTTGTCGACAACCGGAGCAAGGTAATGCACAGGAATCATCTGGATATAGAGACTCTGCTGAAGCAGCACGACATGGTCTATGAGGCTGCGCCGCTGGAGTGGGAGCAAGGTTTTTTGCTTGGCAACGGCAACCTTGGTGCCGTGATATGGGGCGACGGCGCCCCAACCAATTTCACGCTCAACAGGATGGATGCCTGGGATCAACGCAACAACCTGGACTTTGGACCCGATGGCAACTACCGGTCCCTGAGGAAGCTTCTCGACGAGGGACAGGTCGAGAAAGCGGCAGGGCTCTACAATACGCGCCAGGAAATCCCCTACCCGACCTGTGTTTTTATCGGCGGCATACGGCTCGAATTCGGCTCGGAGCCAAAGGCCTTTGAAGGTAGGCTAAGCCTGTTTGATGCCACGGCAGCGGGGACCGTTTCCCTGGACAATGGCCAAGCCAGATTCTCCAGCTTTATTCACGCGCAAAAGGACCTGTTGGTACTGGAGGTGGAGCTGGAGGGAGATGCCACATTCAAGTACACGCCCGAGGTTGACTGTCAGATCCTGCACAGTCCCCAGGCAGACGCCACGGCAGACCATGCAGACACCCTCAAAGCCTGGGGCTATCCCCCAGCCGAGACCGGCAGCGAGGGCGTCCTTTCCTGGCACGTTCAACAGATCCCGGACAGCGGCGCCTACTGCGTTATGTGGGCCGTGCAGGAAGACCCGCAGGCACGCCGCTTCACATTATTGCTCTCGGTTGAGCTCTGCCCGGACGGTGACCCGCTGGCGGTCGCCAGAAATCGAATGGACGAGGCCCTGGAATCCGGCAGGCAAGCCCTGTACGAGGAGCACAGCTCCTGGTGGCAGGCGTACTGGCAAAAATCTGCCCTGACCGTCCCCGATTCCAGGCTGGAGAACCTCTACTATGTGGAGATGTACAAGCTCGCCTGCAATACAATCGGCCGGATTCCCGCAACAACACAAGGCGTGTGGATCACCGGCGGCCCGGACTATCATCTCAATCTGAACCTGCAGCAGAGCTACTGGCCGGTTTACACCTCAAACCATCTCGAGCTCGGCAATTCCCTATACGACGTCTTTTTTGAAATGCTCCCTCGGTTTCAGGAATTCTGTCGTGATTTCTACGGCTGGGATGGGGCCATGGCAAACGGCGCGATCGCTCCCAATGGGGCTTGCGTGCCCTGCACCTTTCAATGGAGCTTCTGGACGGGAAGCGGTCCATGGGTGGCCCACCACTTCTGGTTGCACTACCTCTATTCGCAGGATGAGGTTTTTCTCCGGGACAAGGCCTACCCCTTCATGCGCGAGTTCATGAACTTCTTTGTCGGCTACCTGGAGAAAGGTGAAGATGGGCTATATCATCTTCCCTGGGACTCCTCGCCGGAGTTCGAGTACCTGATGGGTTGGGACGTCACCTGTTCGCTCGCCCTGATCCGGTTTCTGGCCGAATCCCTTTTGAAGTCTCAGGACATCCTCGGGCTCAGCGACCCGGACGTCCCAAAGTGGAAAGAGATCCTCGATCATCTGACGCCTTACCCGGAGGACGAGACCGGGCTCCTGATCATGAAAGATACGCCACTGTCACATTCCCACAGGCACCATTCCCAACTCATGCCCATCCATCCTCTGGGCCTGTTGGACGTCAACGGCACCGAGGAAGAAAGGGACCTGATCAGCCGTTCGATCAACACCTGGCTCAGACAGGGATTCGGCGAGTGGATCGGAGAGGTCTGGGCCTGGGCCTCACAAATCGCCTCCCGGATCTACAAGGGCAACATGGCCTGCAGCTTTCTCGACCGTTACGCAGATGCTTTCCCGAGCGAAAACAGCCTGAACATGAACAACGATGAAAAGGAATACGGCCAGGGCGGCTTCTTCTTCCTGCACGGCTCCGAGTCGAAAGCTCCAGAGGGATGGCCCGATCGATGGCCCAGGGAGTTGAGCCTCAACGGCAGCTTGGGCGCTGCTGCGGCCGTGTTGGAAATGCTTCTTCAGAGCTGGACGGGCATCGTGCGGGTCTTTCCCGCCGTGCCCGATCGATGGCACAATGCCTGGTTCGAAAACCTGCGGGCTGAAGGCGCCTTCATCGTGTCCTCTCAGCTATCGGACCAACAAGTCACCTTTATCGACATCACATCCGAGGTCGGCGGTACGTGTCGTGTCCACAACCCCTGGCCCGCACGTGCGACCGTCACCAACCTCGCGACGGAAGACACCCGTTTGCTTGAAGGGCAGACGCTCGAGATATCCACACGCAAGGGGGACCGCTTCAGACTATCACCCGAGGCCGCGAAGGTCCCAGACAGCGAGGTTGCTCCTCCGGACTTCAACAGGAGCCCCGATCAATGCAACTGGTTCGGAGTGAAGAAAGCCCCTCGATTCTAGGAGGTTGAAGTAAGTCCCGGCCGGCGAGGGGCATTCAATCTTCGAGATAAGGCTGTATCTGGATGAAGTTGATCGCAAGCTCCTGCCCGATCGGGCCGATCGGACCAGCATCCCAATCGGAGATGACCAGCTTTGCGGTCCCGGTTTTCGCACGGAACACCATGCGTTGGTACGTCATGTAAAGCGTGTCGCCGGCAGGGTCGCTGTTGACCACTTCCCGGAATCCTTTCTCGGGAAGGACTGCAACGTCGTCAACCACTACGCTGATATTATTTGTCTTCCTGACACCCTTCCTTTGCGAAAGATCCGTGTAGTCACTGACGAGCATCCTTATCGAGTACAGCCTCCCGGGCGTCAGATTCCTGATCTGTTGTGATACACGATTGGGCGCCTTGGCGCTTCTCCTGGTGATGAGAAAATGGTTACCCTCACCAGTGGACTTGTACCTGCCTTGAAGCTTGCCGTACTCTTGCGCCTGGCCGGCAATGATAGTTCCTTCTTCGGCTGGCTCGAGGTCCCATCCGGTAAGCCCTTCGTCGAAGTCGGGGTTCTCGATGTGAGAGAGAATGTACGGATCCGCCGACAGCCGGTCCTTCTTTCCCTCGATACAGTAGTGACGATTGAGCTTTGCAGACCACCGCACCATTTCTTCATCGGCATAGGCTGTGTGGTACCACGATATGCCGTAGATACCGAGGAAGACCGGGTCATTCGCGATCAGGTTCATTTGCATTTCCAGGAACACCTTGTAGTCCACCTGGGGATTGATATCCAGGTTCAGATGCGGGAGGGATATGAATCCCAGATTCATAATCAATTGCCGCTGGCAACCCGGGAAGGTCTTCTGATAGTTGATCAGATGCTGCTTCAGGGCACTGTCGAGATAATTCAGCGCACCCTTCTCCGTAGGCAATTCCGGGAGGTAACGTTCTTCAGCCCACCTGTAACCCGCTTCCAGGACCGTCTTCAGAAAAGTCTTGGTTCGTTCGGTTTGAACCATGCTGCCGTAGGTAAAAGGATAGAAGACCCTGTTTCTGAACTTCGATTCCTCACTCAGCCTCTTGACGGCTTCGATGAAGGCGGGGAGCTCCTCCGCAGTTGGGACATGATCACCGAACTCACTCATCAGGGTGCCGTAGTAGCCGTCGGGTTCGAAACCATAATTCGGCCATTTGGAAGTCGTCCATTCCGTGTAGACGTCGTCGGCTGAGAGAGATTGGTATTTTGTCGTCAACCAGGAAGTAAAAGAAGCGGCGAGCACCTTCTTTCCCTGTTTTCTCCAGTCCTGAATACCGTCAGCGTTTTCAGGCCTTGGTTTACCCCTCTCCAGGATGACGTTGACGTTTTCGATCAGGTCAATGTTTTCGATGAACGCCCAGTTGTAGGGGCCGTAGCTCTCAAGCCATGGAGTGGATTTGTCGGCTCGCGTGCCACAGTCGTAACCCAACCCCGTATAAATAAGTTCAGGGATGGCGCGAACAACTACGGATGACGGACGCGATACACCTTCGCTGCGGACAGTAAGCTGATAGGTGCCCGCCGGCAGCAGCCGCATGAATTCCAAAGTTCCGCCCTTTTCAATGCCGTGCAGGGTCCCCACCTCCCCCTCCGGCGCGGGATCGATCGACAAGGCCAGCTTGTCGTGGCCTTTGGCCGCCGATTCCACGGAGATAAACACCCATCCGTCGCGCGGATTTGTGAAAACGTAATCCTTGGCCGCTTCCTGCTGGGGAGTCCGAACATTGAGAAGTTCTATGACCAGGTTATTGAGTGTGTTGACGTTGGCGCCGGCCTTGTCTGCGCCATGTTCTCCGGAACCGTCTTCAAACGTGGCTTGGACGATCGACTCGTCTTCCGACAAACAGCCGAGTGGACCAAAATAAAGAACTACAAGGATGACAGGCACAAGGGACACTGGCTTTATTATTCGATGCAAAACAGACTCCTTTTTTTGGGGGAACTCCTCATCACGGCACGTGCTTGAGAGGTTCATTGAATCGCGACAAGATCAACGGACAGGTGCAGAAGGCCCTTGCTGGAAAACAAACTGCCGGTACATGAACAGACGCGCGGGCATATTTCTACCACTCTATCTGCTGCTCAGCTATGAAACGTATCCTGTTCCGCCACCTTGTTTCACTTTCCCGGTAATGGTCGCGCTGGAAAAGCGGCACATTCACACCGGGTGGGTCGACGTCGACACAGGTGTTTCCCTTGAGTAATACACGGTAAGAGCGTTTTTCCACGTTGATCCGCTCACAACTCTCTGTTATCGGGAAGACAAGCGAAACGAGATCGTCAGGTACAACCTTGCCGACTACCGCATAGCGACCCTCAAACTTGAGATTGCAGTCACCGGAATTAACTGTGCACTTCGTTTCCTCCGGCTGCACCCATTCGGGGATCCTGACAGAAAGCTCCACCGGTTCCTTCACCTTGACATCGACCTGCCCCTTGTAAGGGATGTGGCTGTTCACGTCGGCCCATCTGGAACCACGGTTCAGGCACAGGTTGACCCGTAACTTTCCCGCTTCATGCGTTATCATATTCTCCCAGACATAGTAGATCGTCCGGGTCGCGTTGGCGGTGCAACAATGGGCAATTCCATTCAGATAACTACCCATATAGATCGTTCCACCCGGCAATTGATCGTTCACCCCCAGTGTACTGACAAAAGCGCCGATGTTTCTCTCCACCACCCTGTCGGTGCTGTGATGAGGGGGGATCTCAGTCGGAAACTCGGTCTCCGGAATCCTCTCCGACAGCCAGTTCAACCTGTCTGCTCTCTTTAACTGTCCCTCGACAAATAGATTGCGGACCCATCTGTCCGCCATATCCCAGTAATCGCCGGTACCGTTCCTGCTCAGTTTTACTGCCAGAGCAATCATGTCGGCAAGCTCACATATTTCAAGGGACGTCGCGAACGCAACATCCAGCCACTCGGGGAAACATCCCAGGATTGTGTCCCCCTGCGTCATCCCGTATCGGAATCCCCGGTGCGCAAAATCAACCGCTTCCTGATCACCGCTGATTGTCCCGTAATCCAGAAGAGCTACCAGAAGTCCTGTGTGACCGTGGAAATGGACACCTGAACGGCCGTGGAAATGGACATGGGAAGCACCCGGATACTCCTCCAGAAACTGGCCATCGGGTCCGTAATAGTCAAAATCCTCCATGACCCAGCGTGCTAATTTGCCGGCCAGATCAAGAGCGGGCTCATATTTCGCGCACCTGGCATAGTTGGCCAACCCCTGGATACAAGATTTGTGACTCAGCGCTGACGGCCTGTCGGTACCGGGGTTCTGGGCATCCGTTACGGGCAGATGGGCCTTCTTTCCATCTACCACCGCCAGGTTCTCAAACCCATCAGCAAGTTTCCTGCCGGCATTCTTCCATTGGGGATCTTCGGTAAGCAGATAATAGAGGGTCATCACCCCCAGTGCCCTGCCGCTAAGAAACGGGCAGACGTAATGGTCACCTTGCGAATCCTCGCCGTTGCACCAGGGCGCATATTTTTTGAAATCCCAGACACACCATGGCCGGCCGACCTTGGGAGCATAGAGCAAGCCATTCGGCCCCTGCATCTGCCTTAAAACTTCCAGCCACCGTTGCTCGACGTGTTGATCCTGGTCGCTTCCAGAAATCAGTCTCAACAACGGCAATGACTCCGCAAACTTCGCCAGGATCGTCACGTCAGCTGGATCGCTGTGCCACATAATGGGCTTTTTATTCGCGTTAAACGACGCTTTCCAGTAGATCTCGTAGTCAGCCTCCGGGTCGGTAGGACCGGTAAGGCCATTGACGCCAATACCGGCCATATCCTGGAGGTCCAGCGTATCCGGCGCCATGACCTCATCCGTCTGGCCATGATAGGCGGGCAATTCAATCTCGGGCTTCGTGCTGTTGATATATTTTATCTTCTCCAACGCACACTCCTCCACATTAAGGGATAAGCCCTTTGTTTATCGGTCGAAGACAGTGTCGCTTCTCTCTGATCGTAGAGGAATGACAGCCGACAAGCCTCACGATACCCCCCGTGGTCACTGCGTCAAGAACACATACGAACTTCGCTGCTTACGTTTACTGATGATTTGACTCGGCCCAATTTCCAATCAGAGGATTTCAGCTTCAAAGAGCATCGTTTCCGGTCACGCACACTTCCTCCCTGCTGATCCCATCCGCTGCAGTGCCGTCACCCCAGCACGCCGGTGACGGTACAGGCGAATAGCTCTAAACAGTGCCTGACCATCTCAAGTCTTATGCCAAAAAAAAATCCTTTTTTATCTGCATGCCCCTTTGCGGTTGCCGATACTGGTACCAAATTGCCTTTACATGCTATTGCGAATGACAAGTTTACACGGCCACGAGCGAAGGAGTCGAGGCGGAAATGTCGAACCAGGCTGAGATACAACCCGGTGATTCACCATCAGTCACGATAACGGGCATCGTGTTTGCCAACCATGACGCCGATGGAACGAACGACAATCAGGAAAAGGGATTGTCGAACATCTGCGTTTCGGATGGGTTGACCTGCGTCCTTACGGATGTGGCAGGGCACTACCGGTTGGAGGCGGGCGCCGGCAGATCCCGTTTTGTCTTTGTGGTTGTCCCCACCGGTTACGAATCATCGACCGGCTTTTACCAGGAAATTCCCGCTGACGTGGCACAATTCACGGCAGACTTTGGATTGTCGCCTTCTGCGAAATCCAGGGACCCGGACTTTTCTTTTGTCCAGATCACCGATCTACATGTGCGGGACGAGTCCGATTCAGAGATACTTGCTGTGGATCTTGAGGAGATACAGCCCCTCGAGCCGGCCTTTGTCGTCGCGACCGGTGATGAAATCAATAACGGTCATGGTCGCTCAGCCGGCATGTACGCGCACTACAAGGCGGCGATCGAGGGCTATGCGCTTCCCATCTTTAACGTCGTGGGCAATCACGATCTGCCGATAGAAATTTACGAGGATTTCCTGGGCCCCAGTTACTATGCGTTCGACTATGGCGGCCGACACTTCGTAGTTCTCGACTGTATGTCAGACGTGGACCAGCAACGGGACTGGCTGCGTCACGATCTGGCACTGCAGCCCGAGGGCATCGAGATATTGGTTTTCCAGCACTATCCGCCGGAAAAGGATCTGTTGGACTTTCTCTCGCAACATAATACCAGTGCCATATTCAGTGGTCACTGGCATTCAAGCAAGGTGTCCCATCACCAGAACATATTGTGCATCAACACGCCGCCGTTACGGTTTGGCGGCTTTACCATGAGCCCCCGTGGATTCAGAAAGGTCTCTTTCCGTAGTGGTGAACTGATCCTCGAGGACCACCTTGGCGGTTGCGGGCAACATTTGACTGTTGTATCACCAACCGACGGCGCCGTTGTTGCGACCGGAAAGATCCAGATCAAAGCGAACACTTATGACGTTTCTTCGAAGGTTACAACGGTCGAGTACCGGATCGAGAAAGAACCGTGGAAAAGCATGGCCGCTGTCGGCACATGGGCCTGGGAAGCGGTGTGGACAGGAAATACCCCCGGGGCTCATACCATACAGGTAAGGACAAAATTGGAGTCGGGCGCAATCCTCAACGATGACGCTGCTTTTGAAGTCGTCGATGACCTGTTCGCTTGTCCGCAGCCCGGATCTGACTGGCCGATGTTTCAACGTGATCCTGCCCGGACAGGCACAACCGGTGATCCCGTCAATCCCCCGTTACATCTGGCTTGGAGCACGACGATTGGCGGTAATGCGCACATTTCTTCACCCGTCGTTGCCAATGGCACAGTCTATATCGGGCTGCAGGATGAGGAGATGAAGGGGAACGCCGGTGTCTGTGCGCTCGATGCCCGTACCGGCGACATCAAATGGAAATATGAGACCCCGGCTTCGGTGAAGAACAGTGTGGCAGTCCATGAAAATCTTGTTTTTGCGATGACCGTCGACGGGGAGGTCTATGCGTTGGACGCGGCAACAGGAGCAGAAAGATGGGCGTATCGCCTGAACAATGCACTGAAACTTCGGGTATACGCTTCTCCCGCTGTGTCTGACGGCGTTGTTTATCTCGGTGTTGCGCCGCATTTTGTCGCGTTGGATGCCCGGACCGGAAAGGAAGTGTGGCGGGCAACATTCATCGAAATGGCATCCATGCTCGGGGATGAATATATGGGCTCCTATTCGTCGCCCTGCATCGGCGAAGAAAAGGTGTATGTCGGTTTTAACCTGGCCACGGGGCTCGTTGCACTGGACAAGCAGACTGGGCACCAGCTCTGGAACAAGATGCACCTGCATAATCCCCTTCATGCAACGCCCGCCTTGTGCAACGACATGCTCTACCATCCCGCCTATGGCGAGCTCCGTGCAATGAAGGCCGAGACCGGGGACGAAGTATGGACCTTCCCGCTGCCAGCCGAGAATCCCTACTTCATCTATTGGACGGTGTCATCGCCGACGATCGCCGGTTCCAAGGTCTTTGTCGGTTCTCTGGACGGCAGCGTATTTGCTCTGGATGCTTTCTCCGGCGAAAAACTTTGGCACTATCAGACCGGGGAGACGATGGCTTCTTTCGGTCCTTGCATGAGAGCGGAAAGTCAAGTTACATCTTCACCCGTGTTGTCCGGCAACACCGTGTATCTTGGCTCTGCCGACGGCAGGCTGTACGCTCTGGATGCCGACAGCGGAAAGGAGATGTGGCGTTATGACCTGGGTGTGCCGATTACGTCGTCGGCAGCGATTTCCGGCAATACAGTCTATGTTGCATCATATGATGGAAGCATCTACGCTTTTACGCAGACCGCAATCGCCTGATCGTATTCGACCGGTATTGCCGGTTTTTTCCACTTCCGGACAACGAGAACAGACACAGCAACGACATGTTCAAACCATGACCGGAAGAATGAGAAAATAGAATACCCCTACAACTCCAGGGGAAGCTCAGCAGCTAAGTCGACGGGCCGCTTCAGGGCAATGGAACGCCGAATTGCGGCTTCCACCTGCAGCTCCTGCAAACCGGCAATGCCGGGCACCGGCGGGGGCAGACCGTGTCGCAAGGAGTCCAAGTAGGCGAGGATCGATTTGCCGAAGGAGGCGTCGTACTGGTCCCAACGCGAGCGATCACGCGAAATGGCATAGGTTTCATGGCGGCCGCTGTGGCCGTCGAGGATCTCCATATCCCCGTCGAGATCGCGAATATGGATGCGGCCCTTCTCGAAGTTGAAGGTCAGTTCCAGCAGCGGGAAGGTCCAGTCCAGCATTGAAGTCCCGATCAGGGTACCCGTGGCATCCTGCCCGGTCCGGAAAGCCGCGGTGACGTCGTGGGCGGCCATCCGCTGTCCACGAACCGTACTGCTTTGCAGGGCACTGAGCTCAACAATCGGGTCGGCGAAGTAGTGCAGCAGGTCGATGGCGTGACTCCAGCAGGCATAGTGCACCAGGCCGGTGATGTTGACCACGCGACCGAATTCGCGCTGAGCGATCAATTCCTTGGCTTTGATCGGTTGATCGAAGAAACGATAGTTGAAGATCATTGCCGTTTCGCATTGCTGGGCGGCGGCCCGATGCAGCAGGGCTCGGGCCGCGACGAAATCGTCTTCGCTGACATTTTCCTGGCCCGCGGCAGCAACCAGGGGCTTCTCGAAGAACAGTCGGCGCGGGTTCAAGGAGAGAAGGTCCTGGGAGATGGCCAGACGTTCGGTTTCCCGGGTCAGTACAAAAACAGAATCCGGCGACCAGTCGATCAGGGCTTCAAGTGAATCGAAGACTTCGCCGCCAAACTCCTCGGCGACCGCTTCGGCTTTGCTCTGCGTTCGGTTGAAATATCCGAGGCTGACATCCTGCTGATCGGCCAGGCAGGGAATGTAGTTGCGCTTGGCGATACTGCCCGTCCCGACCAGGCCTATCCTTATTGTCACGGTGGCTACTCCCTATCCGAATTCGATGGCCTCAATATAGGGCCATTTCATAGTGGCCCAAGGGTTGCCCCGGCGCATGCTTTGCCAGACGCCCGACTGCAACCGCAGCGGCAGTACCCGCGTTATCCCAATCTGGTGCTGAATCTGGCTATGATCGAACCGGGTAGCCGATAATACGTATGTCAGGCTTGGTGACGGGCATGTGTATCTTGCGGTCGCCACGTTCGTATTCCGGCAATCCCGAATCCCTCAGCTCAGGAGATTTCTTCTACTATTTTCCCCATGTATTTCAGGCCCAGCTTCACGCGCTCTCCTTGCAGCGGCGACCACGGCTCGAGACGAAAACCCTCCGGGCCGAAACCGATGCCGTAGTATCCGGTGAAAATCGCCAACTGAGCAAAATAGGAATCTGCCAGGAAACCTTCATAGCCCGAGGGGGTTCCGTTCCAGTGCATGAACTCAAGCCCGGTTGAATAGCCGCCGCTGGCGGAGTCCGGCTTTTCACGATTCTGATATCCCCCGACGGCGTATCTCTCCATCATCGGCCAGAGGATACGATCGGCCTCTTCCCTTCGCCCCAGCTGGTAGAGCGCCTGGATGTAGGAATACGCCATCAACGCCCCGGTACCGCCATTGGCGAATTCTCCGAACCCATCACTGCCGTCTTCATTGACGGACGTACCCATCACGGGGAAATCATCCGGCCCCATGACACCATAGTCGCGCTTGCGCATGGGGATAAGACAGATGGGAAGACCCAGATCGAAGCGGTCATACTCGACTTCACGTATCTTCGCCTCGAACCTGTCGACAATCGCATTCGCCTCATCCGTGGGCACCAGTCCGTAGATGATGGCGGTGCCGTTGACCCACGGGAACCAGTAGTCATGCAAATCGCCGTCGCGATCCCGCCAGCCGGCGATGATTCCTGTTTCCGGATTAAAGAATTTCTCCATATAACCGGCGCGTATCCTCTCGGCATCCTGTTCGCAGGACTCAGCGAGCTCCGGGCGGCCGGCCAGCCGCTCCAGATCGGCAAGACAGTTCAGCGCCCGATAGGTCAGCGCCGAAGAATAGGCATCGTTGTGGCCGAAGTTCATCTGGTCGGCAATATTCGAGTGCGGCGACCTGCAGCTGTCGGACGGGGTGCCCGGCTTGCTGGACTCAGGAAAACCATCGCCGTCGCGATCCTGTTCCTTTATGTGGGCGGCGTAGCCTTCGAGTAAAGGAAGCCAGCGTCCTAATAGCTCGAGGTCGCCCGTCACCCGTATAACGTCCCAGGCGGTGATCAGAAAACACGGATACGAATCGAGAAAGATCCACGGATCATCGGCCTCGGTCCCGTAGCCGCGGGCGCCGGAAAAATAGCGATCCAGCGTCTCCCTCCCCACTTGGATCGCTTCCACGCCGCCGGCCATGGGCGGGGTGTAAACGGCAGGCTCAATGTAGTGGAGCATGCAACTGGTGGTTGCGTTGGCGCTGATAATATTGTTTGCCATGACGCCGACATCGTCCTGGTACTGGAAGTTGTTCAGCCAGTGCCGGGGCAACGTTTTCAGGCGGGGATCGGCATCGGTCAAAGCAGGCACGGGCTTGACGGCCTCGACCGCCAATGAAAGCGCCCAGCAGGAATTCCCGGATGGGACGGCATAAAGTCCATCTTCGGAGCGGCGGCTTGCCTGGTCTACGATAGTCGCCTCCCAAAGCCTGTCCGAACGGGTCTTGCGCCCCTCCAGGGCAGAGCAGCCGCTGTTGTCGGTTCGACTTATCAGGAGGCTGCCGCAGTCCGAAGCGTGCAGAACACAGGGCAGCGGAGCCCCCATCCCGGCCACCGGGTTGGCAATCGGGGCTGTCGGTGTCGCCACGATGTCGAAGGCCAGCCGCAACGCCGGCGGCGTCGCAAATACCGACGTACGGGCAATGGCCCAATCGAAAGCCATCTGGATAGATTTTTCCTCTATCCGAATCTCCCACCGCGCACAGCCGCCGTCGGGACACTCCAATTCATAACTTATCACGTTGCCTTCGCACGCCGCTGGGCCCCGCAATTTCAAAGCCACTTCAGTTGAGAAAAGAGGCGCACTGATCAAGCGACCACCGCCGTTTTCTCCGGTTTTGAGCAAATTCGTCTGCAGGTTTCCCTTACCAAGGCTGTCCCAGCACAGAAAAGTGATCTCGGGACGCTCACGTGCCACCATCAAACGCAGCCACACTGAACTGAACTCAATAACCTCTTTCGTGTGCCGGATCCTGAAAAACCTCTCGCTCTGCTCGGTAGGTTGGAGCACCTTATCTGCCAAGGAACCCGCCGTCACCTCAGACCGGCCCTCGACCTCTTCATCCACGAAACTGCCGAAGACCTCCAGCTCGGAGATCTCTGTCTCGTTCGGATGCGCCTCATCTGAGGATCGATCGATCCGCAGGCGAAAATTGTCCGTAACTGTCGGATCAAAAGAATACTCTACCGCGAACGTCTCTTCGTCCATCCGGTTGTCCTTGATCTCAAACAGCGTACTGAGTGTCCGTCCACCATCCGGGCTGTATTCCCCGACAAAATCAACCGGGTAATCGGCAATGTCGGCACGATGAATGACAACGCGCGAAATACGCGCCGGCTGGCGGAACCGGATCCAGACCCAGTGGGGGTGCGGCTTGGAAACGGCAGGAACCCAGCGACCGGTATCCGCTACCGCGGACGCTGTCGGAACGCTGGTGTCGTCCCCGGGCACCATCCGGATCCCGTCATTGACGAACTTGACTCGGCCACCGGCCCGGTGGTAGTAGGCATCCCCGAGGAATTCCGAATCCGCCACGACGACCGCACCCTCCGCAGCCAGTGCGACATTAACAGTTTTTGCCATTGATCTTGCCCTCTCTAGTTTAGTTTACCGGATAAGTTGCAGCAGGTTGAAGGAATCGAAACCGTGAATTAACGTGGGCTAACGTGGATTCACGATTCGACCAAATCAAGAAAAACGAAAATGAATGTCAATACTGAAACCCTGGCAGCCAGTTTCCGGGAAGACGGGTTTGTCCTGGTCAGTGACTTCCTG
>CAJWLW010000078.1 GCA_913042885.1 uncultured Lentisphaeria bacterium
ACCCGCTTTTCCGGACGGTTCACGAGCTGGTCGCATCCGGCGCACTGGGTGAGCTGCAGCGCACAAGCTGGATCATTACCAACTGGTACCGACCACAGGCATACTACGATATGGGCGGCTGGCGCGGTACCTGGAAAGGCGAAGGCGGCGGCGTGCTGATCAACCAGTGCCCGCACCAGCTCGACCTGATGCAATGGATCTGCGGCATGCCGGTGCGCGTCCGCGCCCACTGCCGGCTCGGCGCGCGGCATGACATCGAGGTTGAGGACGACGTCACGGCGTTCCTCGAATACGCCAACGGCGCTACCGGAGTTTTCGTGACGTCTACGGGCGAAGCGCCGGGCACCGACCGCTTCGAGATCGTCGGCGACCTGGGTACGATCATTGTTGAAAACGACGAGGCGCGTTATCTCCGGGCAGCGATGTCGGTGCGGGAGCACATTGCAACGGCCGACAAGTCATTCGCCAAGGTAGACATCGAAGAAGTGGATGTGCCCATTCCGGCCGACGGCGGCTCGCACATCGACATTCTCACGAACTTTGCCGCGGCAATCCGCGACCCCGAAGTTGCGATTGTCGCACCGGGCAGCGAAGCGATCAATCAGGTGATACTGCAGAACGCCATGCTGATGTCAGGCCTGCAGGAGCGGCCAATAGAACTGCCGCTCGACGCCGATGCGTACGCGACTTTCCTGGATGAATTGATCGCATCAGCGAAACAATAAAAAACGCCCCGGCGTAGTAACACCGGGGCGCTTATTCATTCGGTCTTCGTGCGGCTTAGTACATGCCGCCGCCCGGAGGACCGGCCGGCGGTGCTGCCGGCGTCTCTTCCGGAAGCTCCGTGATCAGGCATTCGGTGGTCAGCAACAGCCCCGAGATCGAGGCAGCGTGCTGCAACGCTGAACGCGTCACCTTGGTCGGATCGAGAATACCCGCCTCGAGCATGTCGACGTACTCGTCATTATCGATGTTGTAGCCCTGGTTGCCTTTCCTGTCGGCAACTCCCTTGACGATCACCGAGCCTTCGAGCCCAGCGTTGGCGGCAAGCTGACGCAACGGCGCACTGATAGCGCGTGCGACGATGTTCACGCCCGTTGCCTCGTCGCCTTCGGCGTCCACTTTGTCAAGGGCGGCCGCGGCGCGGATGAGCGCCACACCGCCGCCAGCGACAATGCCTTCTTCGACCGCCGCGCGGGTGGCGTGGAGGGCATCTTCGACGCGGGCCTTTTTCTCTTTCATCTCGGTCTCGGTCGCGGCACCAACGTTGATGACGGCGACACCGCCGGCGAGCTTGGCGAGACGTTCCTGGAGCTTCTCGCGATCGTAGTCGGAAGTGGTCTCTTCGATCTGACGGCGGATCTGAGTGACCCGGCCGGCGATCGTTTTCTGAGAACCACTGCCTTCAACGATCGTTGTGGTATCCTTGTCTACCGTCAGACGCTTGACGTGACCGAGCTGGTCGACCGTGACATTCTCGAGCTTGATACCGAGATCTTCGGTGATGCAGGTGCCGCCGGTCAGCACGGCGATGTCCTCAAGCATAGCCTTGCGACGATCGCCGAAACCAGGAGCCTTGACAGCACAGATGTTGAGCGTGCCACGCAACTTGTTGACGACGAGCGTGGCCAGGGCCTCGCCTTCGACGTCTTCAGCGATGATCAGTAGCGGCTTGCCCTGCTTCGAAACATTCTGCAGCAGCGGCAGCAAGTCCTGCAGACTGCTGATCTTCTTCTCGTGGATGAGAATCAGGCAGTCCTCGAGCGAGACTTCCATGCCAGCCTGGTCGGTGACGAAGTACGGCGACAGATAGCCCTTGTCAAACTGCATGCCTTCGACGACGTCGAGGGACGTCTCAATACTCTTGGCTTCCTCGACCGTGATCGTACCGTCCTTGCCAACCTTGTCCATCGCGTCGGCAATGATCTCACCGATCGTGGCGTCGCCGTTGGCGGAGATTTTCGCAACCTGCGCAATCTGCTCGCGATCCTCGACCTTCTTGCTGGACCTGTGGAGCCTCGCGACGATGGCTTCGACGGCTTTGTCAATACCGCGCTTGAGGCTCATCGGATTGGAACCGGCCGTGACATTCTTCAGGCCTTCGCGGAAGATGGCTTCCGCGAGTACCGTGGCAGTGGTGGTACCATCGCCGGCGATGTCTGAAGTTTTGCTGGCAACTTCGCGCAACATTTGGGCGCCCATATTCTGGTACGGCCCTTCGAGTTCGATCTCCTTGGCAACGGTGACGCCGTCCTTGGTGACCGTGGGTGAGCCGAATTTCTTGTCGAGCACGACATTACGCCCTTTGGGGCCGAGTGTCGCCTGGACGGCACGGCTGAGGCTTTCGACGCCGCTGAGAAGTGCGCGACGCGCTTCTTCGTCAAAGAGTAGCTGTTTAGCTGCCATAATGGGAATATCCTGGGGTGGTGGTTGGGATCAGGTGTCCAGCCTCGCCTTGCGGCAATGGCAGGACACGCGGGATTTGGTAATCAGGTGTCAGTTGACGATCGCCAGAATGTCGCTGGCGTTGAGGATTTTGTACTCGCTGTCACCGCATCTGACGTCGGTGCCGCCATATTTGGCTGCAAGTACGAGATCGCCGAGTTTGACATCGAACTTGATCTTTTTGCCGTTGTCATCGACACCGCCGGTGCCGAGCGCCACGATCTTGGCTTCCTGGGGCTTTTCCTTGGCACTGTCAGGAATGAAGATACCGCCTTTCAGCTGCTCTGTTTCCTCGATGGCTTCGATGAGGACACGATCGCCGAGGGGTTTGATTTTCATGTTGGCCTCCGTTGTGGTTTGGGAGTTGTTCGGTTGGTCGCGTTCGCAAAATGTGTGGAAGTGGTGTTAAAGCAAACTCCGCGCCAATATCGGAAATGGATAGTTAACTTTCTTATTTACAGATAATTGTAATTGTATATCTCGTTCTTCGATGTCGCCAATGTCCCACACCTGTGACACGGCGTGCCAACGCCATGCGACAGGCTGTCCCACTGTGCCATGGCTTTCCGCGATAGCGCAACAGCTTTCCGGATAAGCGTTCCTGATACGGCGGCCGAACGCCCGCGCAGAAAACTTGCGCCGCGAAGAGCTTCACGCTGCGGAACATTGACAACTCGCATCCCGCGAATAGGGTAGCCGTCGAACCCTGAACACTCCTACGAGGTGATCTCATGAAAATCGGATGGATCGGCACCGGCGTGATGGGTGCATCGATGGCTGGCCACTTACAAGCAGCGGGCCACGAGCTTGCAGTTTTTAACCGAACGCGGGCCAAGGCGGACGCCCTGCTCGCCGGCGGCGCTGCCTGGTGCGACACCCCGGCAGCCGTCGCTGCCAACAGCGAAATCGTCTTCAGTATTGTCGGGTTCCCACGCGACGTCGAGTCCACCTACCTGGGTGACGACGGTGTCCTGGCGGCGGACGGCGCGTGCCGAATCGTCATCGACATGACAACCAGCCAGCCGAGCCTGGCGGTGAAGATTGGGGAATCCGCAGCAGCGAAGAACATCGGCAGCCTGGACGCCCCGGTTTCCGGCGGTGACATCGGCGCCAGGAACGCCGCGCTGGCAATCATGGTGGGCGGGGAGCAGACGTTTTTTGATGAGATCCGGCCGCTGTTCGAACTGATGGGCAAGAATATTGCCCTGATGGGCGGCTGCGGGGCCGGACAGCACACGAAAATGTGCAACCAGATTCTCATTTCCGGGACAATGATCGGGGCCTGCGAATCACTGATGTACGCGAGCACGGTCGGGCTCGACCAGCAGGCAGTGATTGACATCATCGGCAGCGGCGCTGCGAGCTCATGGACAATCAACAATCTCGGCCCGCGCATTGTGCAGGAGGACTACGACCCTGGTTTCTATGTCGAGCATTTCATCAAGGACATGAGCATCGCGCTGGAGGAAGCAGCGGCGCTGGACTTGGCTCTGCCGGGCCTGGCGTTGGTGCACCAGTTGTATACGGCCGTCAAGGCCCAGGGTCATGGGCGCGACGGCACGCAGGCGCTGATCCTGGCGTTGAAAGCACTCAACGGCAGCTGATTATCTACGAAAGTTGTTGTATCAGCCTGTTCCATCGCTATAATATTCCCCCCGCCAGAATTAACGGTGGTGACGTGTGTTTGCGAATAACGCGCTGTTGGTCCGCAGAACTGTCGACCCTGGCGAAAGGAATTGCCGCTCGAATCTGAATTGACCGCGTAAAACAGGATCTTGTTCGGAAACATGGAGTGACGGCGCTCTGTGTTTTTTTTTCCTCCGAGAAAAACGGCAAGGACAAAAAGATCATGAAATATAAGCATTTTCCCCCGCCACAGGGCATGTACTCGCCAGCCAACGAACATGACGCCTGTGGGGTCGGCTTCATCTGCAATCTGAAGGGCGACAAGTCCCACGGTATCATAGAGAAAGCGCTCGAGATTCTGGTCAACCTCACCCATCGCGGTGCTTGCGGTTGCGACGCGACAACGGGCGACGGCGCCGGCATTCTGATGCAGCTGCCGCATCGGTTCCTGCAGAACGTGTGCGGCGGTATCGGCATTCAACTTCCGGACGTCGGCGAATACGGCATGGGCTTTGTTTTTCTGCCGCAGGATGACCAGCAACGCCAGTACTGCGTCGAACAGTTCGAGCAGATCGTCAGGACCGAGGGACAGGAATTTCTGGGCTGGCGCGACATTGCGCCGGACAGCAGCGTCATCGGCGACGTGGCGCGCCTGGCCGAGCCACGGCTGCGACAGATCTTTATCGGCCGCAGCACCGGACTCGCCGACGATGCGGCGTTCGAGCGCAAGCTGTATGTCATTCGCCGCGTCATGGAAAACGCTATTGCGAACTCCGAGCTGCCGGACAAGCAGGCCTTTTATATTCCAAGCCTTTCGTGCCGCACCGTCGCCTACAAAGGCCTGCTGCTGGCAGACCAGGTCGAGCGCTATTACACTGACCTGCGCGATCCCGACATGGCCACTGCTCTGGCCCTGGTACATCAGCGCTACAGCACCAATACCTTTCCGACCTGGGACCTGGCACAGCCCTTCCGCTTCCTCTGCCACAACGGCGAGATCAACACGCTGCGCGGCAACGTCAACTGGATGCAGGCGCGCCAGAACCTTTTCGAGTCCGACAAATTCGGCAGCGACATCAAGAAGTTGCTGCCGATCCTGACGCCGGGCGCCAGTGATTCTGCGATTCTCGACAATGCCATCGAGCTGCTTTACCACACCGGCCGATCCCTGCCGCATTCCGTCTTGATGACGATCCCGGAGGCCTGGCAGAATCACAATACGATGAGCGACTCGCGAAAGGCTTTCCTGGAGTACCACTCGTGCATAATGGAGCCCTGGGACGGACCGGCATCGATCCCGTTCACCGACGGGCGCTGCCTGGGCGCAGTGCTCGACCGCAACGGTCTGCGCCCGTCGCGATACACCGTCACCAAGGACGGCCTCGTCATCATGGCATCCGAAACGGGCGTATTGGAAATTGACCCGGCCAATATCGACTATCTCGGGCGCCTCGAGCCCGGCCGGATTTTCCTGATTGACACGGATCAGGGCCGTATCGTCGACGACGACGAGATCAAAGACGATATGGCGGCGCGCAAACCGTATCGCAAGTGGCTCAAGAAGAACCTGATCAGCCTCGGCGACCTGCCCGCTTCGGCCAACGCGACTGCTACCGACTTCAGCACCGTACGCAAGCGCCAGCAACTGTTCGGCTATACCCTGGAGGATTTGCGAATCCTCATGAAGCCAATGGCGCAGGGCGGCAAGGAAGCCCTGGGCTCGATGGGTGCGGACAGCCCAATCGCCGCGCTTTCGGATCGGCCGCAATTGCTCTACGGCTACTTCAAACAGTTGTTCGCGCAAGTTACCAACCCGCCGCTGGACGCCATCCGCGAAGAGCTGGTCACTTCGAACATCACCAACATCGGCACCGAGCGTGACCTCTTCCAGGAGACCGAGGAACACTGCCGCATGCTCAAGCTCGAGCACCCCGTCCTCGTCAACGAGGAGCTCGAACGCATCCGCGAGATGGACGTCAACGGCATCCGGTCCGTCACGTTACCAATGATCTACAAAGTCGCCGACGGCGGCACCGGCCTCGAAGCGGCCATGGACGAACTTTGTATTGCCGCCTCGAAGTCAATCTCCGAAGGCGTGGCTATCCTGATCATCTCCGATCGCTCGGCAACTGCCGAGTACGCACCGATTCCTGCACTGCTGGCGACCGCAGGTTTGCACCACCATCTCATCCGCGACGGACTGCGCACACGCTGCGGCATCCTCGTCGAGTCCGGCGAGCCACGGGAAGTCCATCATTTTTGCCTGCTCTTCGGCTACGGAGCGTGTGCAGTAAATCCGTACCTGGCGTTCGAGACACTTGACCAGATGATCCTCGAAGATCTGCTGCCGGACACCGACATCGAGAAAGCCATCGCCAACTACATCAAGTCGATCGAGAAAGGCGTCATCAAAGTGATGTCGAAGATGGGCATCTCAACGCTGCATAGCTATCGAGGCGCGCAGATTTTCGATAGTGTCGGCCTCAGCAGCGAGGTCATCGACAAGCATTTTACCTGGACCAATCAGTGTGTCGAAGGTATCGGCATCGACGGTATCGCGCGGGAAGTGAAGATGCGTTACGACCGGGCCTACCCGGCAACTGAGGTCGATACCAAACTCGACCTGGACGTCGGCGGACTTTACCAGTGGCGGCGCGACGGCGAATTTCATCTGCTTAACCCGATGACTATTGCCAAGCTGCAGGAAGCGACGCGCACCGAGAATTTTCAAACCTACGAGGAATACGCGCGACTGATCAACGATCAGAGCGAACAGCTCGGCACGCTGCGCGGCCTGTTCAAGTTCAAGACGTTGCCCGAGCCGATCCCGCTGGATGAAGTCGAACCATGGACGGAGATCGTCAAGCGTTTCAAGACCGGCGCCATGTCCTACGGCTCGATCAGCAAGGAGGCGCACGAAACTCTGGCAATCGCGATGAACCGCATCGGCGGCAAGAGCAACAGCGGCGAGGGCGGCGAGGATTCCAAACGATACGTGCCGGACGAGAACGGCGATCTGCGCAGCAGCGCCATCAAGCAGGTGGCATCCGGCCGTTTCGGCGTCACCAGTTGGTACCTGATCAATGCGCGCGAGTTGCAGATCAAAATGGCCCAGGGCGCCAAGCCCGGCGAGGGCGGACAGTTGCCCGGCAAAAAAGTCTATCCATGGATCGCCGAGGTGCGACATTCAACGCCGTATGTCGGCCTGATCTCGCCGCCGCCGCATCACGACATCTATTCGATCGAGGACCTGGCGCAACTTATCCACGACCTCAAGAATTCGAACCGCGACGCCCGTATCAACGTCAAGCTGGTTTCGAACTTCGGTGTCGGCACGGTCGCAGCCGGCGTCTCGAAGGGCAAAGCAGATGTTGTCCTGATCAGTGGTTGGGATGGCGGCACCGGGGCGTCGCCGGAGACCTCGCTGAAACACGCCGGCATGCCATGGGAACTGGGTTTGGCCGAAACGCAGCAGACGCTGGTGATGAACGACTTACGCAGCCGAATCGTCGTCGAGTGTGACGGCCAGCTCAAGACCGGTCGCGACGTCGCCATCGCCTGCCTGCTCGGTGCCGAGGAGTTCGGCTGCTCAACTGCACCGCTGGTCGTCATGGGCTGTATCATGATGCGCGTCTGCCACCTCAATACCTGTCCCGTAGGCGTGGCCACACAGGATCCGGAGCTGCGCAAGAAATTCAGCGGAGAGCCTGAGCACGTCATCAACTTCTTCCATTTCGTCGCCGAAGAAATGCGGGTGATCATGGCCGACCTCGGATTCCGCACGATCGATGAAATGGTTGGACGTGTCGATAAGCTGGACGTCAACGAAGCCATCGACCACTGGAAGGCGAAGGGGCTCGATTTCTCAAAAATTCTGCACAAGCCAGACGTTGGTCCCGAGATCGGCACACGCTGCACACAGACGCAGGACCACGGGCTCGACGGCGCCCTGGACTTTACGCTGCTGGACTTGGCAGCGCCGGCCCTGGAAGACGGCACGCCGGTCGAGCACGATATTGCGTTGCGCAATATCAATCGCTCCGTCGGCACGATATTGAGCAGCGAAATTTCGAAGCGCTACGGCGCCGAAGGATTGCCGGACGATACGATCACCTTCAATTGTACGGGCTCCGCCGGGCAAAGCTTCTGCTGCTTCGGTGCCCGCGGCCTGACCATGCACTTGCATGGCGACGGCAACGATTACTTTTGCAAAGGTCTGTCCGGTGCCAAGGTAAGTGTGCGCCCACAAGAAGGTACAACCTTCGTTGCCGAGGATAACATCATCATCGGCAATGTCGCGCTGTACGGCGCGACGTCTGGCCAGTTGTACGCCCGCGGCATTGCCGGTGAACGCTTTTGCGTCCGCAACAGCGGCGCCTGCGCTGTCGTCGAGGGAGTGGGCGATCATGGCTGCGAGTACATGACCGGAGGGCGCACAGTCGTGCTCGGTGGCACCGGCCGTAATTTTGCAGCCGGCATGAGTGGCGGCATCGCATACGTGCTCGACGAGCAGGGCGACTTCGCCCAGTATCGTTGCAACATGGAAATGGTGGAACTGGAAACGCTCGACGACGACGACGACATCGCCGAATTGAAGGACCTTGTCGAAAACCATCAGCGCTACACCGGCAGCCTCGTAGCGCAGCGACTGCTCGACAACTGGGACGCGAGCCTGAGCAAGTTCGTCAAGATCATTCCATCAGACTTCAAGGCCGCCCTGCAACGCCTCACTGAACAGAAAATCGAAGCAGAGAGTGCGGTGACCGCATAGTTCTGGAATTGCGGTGACAAACACCGCAAATGGAGACAGCGATGGGAAAACCGACAGGATTCATGGAGTTCGCACAGGAGTTTCCCGCGAAGCGCCCTGTAACGGAACGTGTAGGCGATTACAAGGAATTTTACCAGCCGTATCCTGAGGAGAAGCTGAAGAATCAGGCCGGACGCTGCATGGACTGCGGTGTGCCCTTCTGCCACAGCGGCTGTCCGCTCGGCAACATCATCCCCGACTGGAACGACCTGGTCTACCGCGGGCTCTGGCGTGAAGCCATCGATCGTCTCCACGCCACCAACAACTTCCCGGAATTCACCGGGCGCCTGTGCCCTGCCCCGTGTGAGGAAGCCTGCGTGCTCGGTATCACGGACCCGCCGGTGACCATCGAGAATATCGAGAAGGCGATCGTCGAGTATGCCTGGGAACACGACTTCATCAAGCCAAGCCCGCCGGCACAGCGCACCGGCAAGACCGTCGCTATTGTGGGTTCCGGGCCTGCCGGGCTGGCCGCGGCCATGCAGCTCAACCGCGCCGGGCATACGGTGACCGTGCTGGAGCGTGCCGACCGCATCGGCGGTCTGCTGCGCTACGGCATTCCGCATTTCAAGATGGAGAAATGGGTCATCGACCGGCGCATCGAACTCATGGAAGCCGAGGGTATCATATTCGAAACCAACGCCGATGTCGGCTTCAGCTATCCGGTCGACAGGCTGGACGCATTCGACGCCGTGGTCCTTTCCGGCGGCGCCACCAAACCACGTGACCTGCCGATTCTCGGACGCGAGCTCGACGGTGTTCACTTCGCCATGGAATTCCTGACGCAGCAGAACAAGCGGTGCGAGAGCGATCCGGAACCCGAAAGGCAGATCATGGCGACCGACAAACACGTGATCGTCATCGGCGGCGGTGACACCGGCAGCGACTGCATCGGCACATCGAACCGCCACGGCGCCGCGTCAGTTACCAACTTCGAGATATTCCCCCAGCCGCCGGACGGACGGCCCGAAAACCAGCCGTGGCCGTACTGGCCGATGCGCATGCGCACCAGCTCATCGCACGAGGAAGGCTGCGACCGCGAATACAGCATCATGACCAAAGAACTCATCGGCGTCGACGGCAAGGTCGACGAACTGATCACGGTGCAGGTCGAATTTGTGCCCAACCCCAACGGCGGCCGTCCCGAAATGAAAGAGGTCGAGGGCAGCGAGAAACACCACCCCGCCCAACTCGTGCTGCTGGCTATGGGCTTTCTCGGCCCGGAGCCCGATGGCGTCGTTGCGCAGCTCGGCATCGAGCTCGACGAGCGCGGCAACGTCAAGTCCGATGAGAACTACATGACCAGCCGCGCCGGCACCTTCTGCGCCGGCGACATGCGGCGAGGGCAGTCACTGATCGTCTGGGCCATCTCCGAAGGACGCGAAGCGGCCTGCGGCGTCGACCGCTATCTCACCGGCCACACTGAGCTGCCGACCAAAGGCAAAGGCGACCTGCCGCGCCGGTAGATGCTCCTCCCCGGGATTGTTCTTCGCAGCTTTCGCAGACTGTCTGTCTGTGGCTGCAGCGGATGGACGTGATCAGTGAGCAGACAGCATGTCCGGGCTCATTCGCCATGCCAAATTGGGAATCTGAGTAGACCCGGCTCTACGCGGGCGTGAAGTCTGTACGCGCTCGAGCGCACGGCAACCGTGACGTGCGGCTTGACCGCACCCTTCAATGAACATCGGGCAGCGATTAATCTGCCGCTGCTGCCAGGCCCATAAAAAGCCGGCGAGCGAGAAAGTCAGGCTAAAGACGGCGCAGTTCGGCCGCACAAAGTCACCAGCACCGTGGTCTCGAAACTTGTTGGCTGGACCGTGATCCTGACAATTTTCAGCTTGGTGCGTTCGATAGCGCCTGCGTAAAGTCCGCGCAACGCACCCAACACAGAGACCATGTCGCTCTCGGGATCGTCATCGACGGAGGACGTCGGTGACAGTATCCGCCGCACCGAGATGGTGCCGTCCTGAAAAACCGTTTCCAGCTGCGCCGGCCGCAACGGGTTACTGTGGAAATCGCCCACACGCGCCGTACGTCATTTCGCGTGCGGAGGGGCTTCAGCAGTGGCACATGGATAGCGGGAGCAAGGCGTTTCGGCCAGCCAAAGGTAAGCGCCGCCAATAGCCGGCCGGGGCGTCGACGCTTCGCTCTGCTGCCGCCGCACTCCATATCCTTGCCGCACGTCGTGCCCTTGCCTACTCGGCCACAAAATTCGCGATGAGGATGTAGTCGGCCCACTCGAGGTCGGTCGTGAAGGCGAGCACGCCGTCCCTGTACGACCAGTCCCGTATCTCCGCTTGCCCCTGCACGGTGCGTACGAATGCGGGTTTGCTTGAGACGCGGATCTTCACCTGCAACGCCGGTTGTACGGCATTGTCCCAGTTCACCAGGGTGAGCAACGTACCCTTGTCGCTGTCCATGATGAGTGCCTCGACAAGGTTGTTGGAACACTCGGCATACCGTTTGATGTCGGACCGGGCTACCCCCAGCCAGGCCAGCCCCGCGGCTGCCGGTGAAAACTCGGTCGGATTATAGAGCTCCCTGTTGCCGCCGCGCGCGAATGGCACGGGCCGCAAGCCGCTGCGGATATAGCTCGTCCCCGATAGCGTACCGACGGCTATCGCCTCGCCTTTACCATGGCTCTGTATGGTCGCGGCAGCACTGCCGTCGCGCCACGTTCCGATCACCTTTGCGGTGGCCGGCGTAAACGTCTGGCGCATCGCAATGGCGTCGATCTTGCCGGCTACACCGTCGAGCGAGATCGTGTCGATCGGTTCGACAAGCGGCATCTCCAGGAGCGGCCGCATGATATGCACGTTCTTCGTGATCGATGTGTCGGTCAACCCGAGCAACGCCAGCATGGCATCGGACTTCTTGCCGTGCTCATCGAGATGTCCCGCGCCCGCCGCGGCGTATAGGATGCCGCCGGCCTCGACCCAGGCAGCCAGCTTCGGCACGGCCCGGCTGTCGATCCATTCGCCGGCAAAGTGCACGACGTCGTACCCGTCGAGGTAGCCGTCGATGATATCGTCCTCTGTGATCACATCCACCTTGTACTGAGCATGCCGCAGCGCGAGGTACTGCATCTGTTGATCCATGCGGCAGATCATCTGGCGGTTGTACGTCTGCTCGGTGGCGGCGTTCGAGCAGTCCTTCATGAACGGCTCGCTGGTCGGGTCGACGATGTATTTGCTTTCATTTTCCTCGGTGGCGTGACTGCGAACGACCGCGACACGGCCAGGGCGCATGGCTCCCTCTAACTGGTAAGGTTCCGCTTCTGCGGAGTCGAAAATCGATTCGTGAATGACGCGAAAGCTGTCCGTGTATCCCCAGGAAACGTAGTTTTCGGTGAAGACGTTTGACGGTGCAACACAGAAGAGGTTGATGAACTGAGCCCCGGCACCGACACTCATTACGAGGTTGCGCCGCAGAAACGCCGGGACCTGCCCGGGCGCGTGGGGGAGCACGTACATCTGAATCTTCTGCCCGTTGTATTTGATCGCACAATGAATCGCGGCGTACGTCCACGAAAACGTCTGCGGCAACTGCGGAACGCTGAAGAGAAAATCCTCCGTCCAGAACGTTGTCATGCCTTCCGGGCCGGCCTTGAACATATCGACCCACGTGGCCTGCTCGCCGTAGTATTGCGGCAACGGGAAATGCGGCGTGTAATTAATTCCGGTCTCGATCTGCGGACCGATCAATTTCCTCGCGAGCTTGGTGAGCGCTTCAGCTTCCGCATACGGCATAGTCGCTTCATCAAAGAAACTGACAATGCGATGGGCCGCCTTGTCTTCGATGCGGTCGGCGAGCGCCCGAATTTCATCAAGGGTGCCCGCGTGCGCAAAAAAGCCGGAGACCGGATTCTGATCGTAGCCGTCGGGTAACCCGGTATTGAACCCGAGTGCGTCCCTCAACTCCGGCCCGTCAGCGGCCCCGTGATAAAGAATCTCCTGTGGCTTGCGACCGTTGTTGGCGGTCCGCCATTTGGTCTTCGCCAGTTTAATAATCGCGTCGCTGTGTTCGCGGTTGGTCAGCACTTTGCGCTCGCGGTTCCAGGTGATGTCCATGGGGATCACGACCGTGCCGACGGCCCCCGCAATCTGCATGTCGCCAACCAGGTCTTGCCCCGCTGCGTCACGCGCCACTTGCACGGTGTACCCGTCGGCATCGGCCAGGGTGATCTCCAGGCCGTCCTGATGCACCAGCATGCAGAACGGTGCGATGTTGGTCCACGCACTCCACGCACCCGCGGGCACGGCGGCGGTGGGAATCTCAGTGCTGCCGCCGACGTAATTGAGCGGGTGATAATGCCCGGTCAGCCGGGCGAGGGTGAGCTTGGCCGGGGCAGCGGTCGTGTTCTGGAATCGCATGTACAGCTCACTCGCAGTCATTGCATGGGTGGAGAACAGCGTACCCGTCGGTCCCATCGCGGCGGGCGTCAGGTCGGTCGTCAACGCGATCAGATCGACCATCGGCGCACCGGCGGGTGCGGGCATCTTGACCGTGACCAGGTGCAGTTCGGCGGCGCCGGCCTTCAGCTTCACGGTCTTGTCCGGCGGTGCTTCCGCGGCATCGTGATCGGTCCCCCACGGCCACCAGAGCTGGGTGGATTCAACGCCGAAGCTCCACTGCCGCATCGTCTCACGCTTCCCGTACACTTCGGAATAGAGAACCTTGCCGTTCTGATGCACCTCGACCCGATGCATGAAGTTGAAATACGGTGGCGCCTGGTACCGGCTCCAGACCCGGTAGTCGCCGTTCGCAGGGATGGTCACAGTCTGTACCGCGACACTGCCGACGCTGTCCGCCGGTGCGCCCAGCAGTCCGCCGTGCGACGACCAGGCGCCGCCATACGTGTGGCTCGCCCAGCTATCGTCCTGATGCGTCACCTGCCACCCCTTATCATCGAGGGGGCGAAACGCCTCGCCCTCCGCAATGACAGTCTCCGCCGCGAACAGCGCAGGGATCATGATGCATGAAAGAACAGCCGCGAAAATTGCGATCAAAATGCGATCATACATAGGTGTACTCGGTTTGGGTTGGGATTAGGCGTGAATGGTACGGACTTAAGAGGTTAAATCGTGCGTCGCGACGCGCGATCTTTTCGGCGCTGCGCCTCGCAATGTTTGGGAAAGTGAGGAACGCCCAGCATCGATGTCGGCGTGCCATTCCGCCTGCATTTCGACACCGTCACCGAGCAAGAGTTTCGGCGTGAAGCCGGTGATCGTCGTGGGCTTGTCGGCGTCATCTTCACAACGTACACTCGCGCCGCGTGGCTGCAAAGGCTCAAGATGGGCCTCCCTCTTTGCGTTCTTTCGTGGCTATGTTAGTGCCCGAACGGCCGGACCCAAGACAAGAAACAACAGCTGAATGGAGAGCGATATATGAACAGTGCGACAATTGGCGACACAGTCATCGTTCACAAGGACGGTTTCACGTACGTATCGCACCCGTCCATCACCATACTGGGCAACGGCGAATGGGTCGCGGCTTTCAATCATTCCCAGCGCCGGGTACCGCCGATGCACCCGCCCGAAGACCCGCTCTATCGAACGCTGCTGTGCCGGAGCGCCGACCGCGGCGCGACCTGGGATGATCCGACTTTCGCACCGAATTTTGACTGGTACGGCACCGAGTGCCCGGGCATCGCAACCCTCGCCGACGGGACAGTTGCACTCAGCCAGCGGCGAGGTTGCGTCGGGTCGTGGTGATGCTATCGTATTGGCTCGCTTTTTCACTGCTGCTGTGCAACCGAGGAGAACTCATGAAGGTATTGATCACCGGAGGCGCCGGCTTCATCGGCAGCCATCTGTGCGACGTCCTGCTTGGGCGCGGCTGTTCGGTGGTGATCCTCGATGATCTCTCGACCGGCAGCATGAATAATGTCGAGCAGCACGTCGACAATCCCGATTTCACATTCGCCATCGACACGGTTCTCGACGAGATGGTCCTGGACCCTCTGGTCAGCGAGTGCGATGTCATCTATCATCTGGCTGCCGCTGTCGGCGTACAACTGATTGTCCAGCAACCGCTGCACACGATCCGCACGAACGTCGAGGGCACCACCCACGTCCTCAATATGGCGCAGCGGTACGGCAAGAAAGTGGTGATCGCCTCGACCTCGGAAGTCTACGGTAAAAGTTCGAAAGTGCCGTTCTCCGAAGACGACGATACGGTGAGCGGTCCGACGACTAAACACCGCTGGGCCTATGCATGCTCCAAAGCGATCGATGAATTTGCCGGCTTCGCCATGGCGAAGGAGTCGGGTATTCCGGTTTGCGTCTTGCGGCTGTTTAATACTGTCGGCCGACGCCAGAGCGGTCAGTACGGCATGGTCATTCCGAATTTCGTGAGCCAGGCGCTCAACGGCGATCCGATCACCGTTTTCGGCGACGGCGAACAGACGCGGTGCTTTGCCAATGTCGCCGATATAACCCGCGCCATGGCCGACCTGCTATCGTGTCCAGCGGCGGAAGGCGAGGTGGTGAATCTCGGATCGAACAGCGAGATCTCGATCAACAACCTGGCGCAAACCGTGAAAGATACATTGCAGAGCAATTCCGAAATCACTCATATCTCCTATGACGAAGCCTACGAAGACGGCTTCGAGGATATGCTGCGTCGCGTGCCGGACTTGAGCAAGGCGAAACGATTATTAGGCTACGCGCCGACAATCGACCTCAAGCAGACCATCCTCGAGGTCGCCGGCCACGCCTGAGACGCGAGTTGACAACAGACACCGATTTTACCTTTTGACCTGCAGCGACCAAGTGTTGCGCAACTTGTGAGAACCGCATTATGGCAACCGAAGAACATGCCAAATACCGGCCGGCCAGGATCGAGCCGAAGTGGCAGAAATTCTGGGACTCCAACGAGACCTTCAAAGCCGAGGACGAATCGGACAAACCGAAGCTCTATGTCCTCGACATGTTCCCGTATCCCAGCGGTGCGGGACTGCACGTCGGACACCCGGAAGGGTACACCGCTACGGACATCTGGTGCCGCTACAAACGCATGCGCGGCTACAATGTGCTGCATCCGATGGGCTGGGATGCGTTCGGATTGCCGGCCGAGCAATACGCCGTTGAGACCGGCACCCGCCCAGCCGAGACAACCGCCGGGAACATCATCAACTTCAAGCGCCAGATCCAGTCGCTCGGCTTTTCGTATGACTGGTCGCGTGAGGTAAACACGACCGATCCGAAATATTACCGCTGGACCCAGTGGATCTTTCTGCAGTTGTACAAGAAGGGCCTGGCCTATCTCGACGAGATCGCCGTCAACTGGTGCCCGGAGCTCGGTACCGTGCTGGCCAATGAGGAAGTGATCGACGGCAGGAGCGAGCGCGGCAATCACCCGGTCGTAAGGCGGCCGATGAAGCAGTGGATCCTGCGCATCACCGAGTACGCCGAGCGCCTGCTCAACGATCTCGACGACCTCGACTGGCCGGAAGGCATCAAGGAAATGCAACGCAACTGGATCGGTAAATCCACCGGTGCCGAAGTTGATTTCAAAGTGGTCGATCGCAGCGATGTCATCCGCGTCTACACGACACGGCCCGATACCTTGTTCGGAGCGACCTACATGGTGCTGGCACCCGAGCATCCGCTGGTCGCGCAGATCACTGCCGACGAGCAGCGATCGGCAGTGGAGGCATATGTTGAGGCGTCTTCCCGCAAATCAGATCTCGACCGTACCGAACTGAATACAGAAAAGTCCGGTGTCTTTATTGGGGCGCATGCGACCAATCCGGTCAACGGCGAGGCGATCCCCATCTGGATCAGTGATTACGTTCTGATCACCTACGGTACCGGCGCCATCATGTCGGTACCGGCGCACGACATGCGCGACTTCGAGTTTGCCGAAAAGTTCGGCATCGAGATCCGCTGCATACTCGAACCGGAAGCCGCTGCCCTTGCCGCCGCCGATCTCGACGTTGCCGACGTGCTTGCCGGCAAAGC
>CAJWLW010000079.1 GCA_913042885.1 uncultured Lentisphaeria bacterium
TACGTGAAATCGGTGCGGAATCGGCGGTCGCCGAAGAACAGCCAGTTCTTGCCGGTTGCGCCATCGATTTCCCGCTGCTCGACGAAGGCGCGGAATGGCGCCACCCCGGTTCCCGGCCCGATCATGATGATCGGCGTGGCAGGGTCGGCAGGCAGCCGGAAGTTGGGATTTTCGTGGATAAACGAGGGTACCGGTGTGTCCTCGGTGACGCGATCTGAATAGAATGTCGTGGCGACGCCTTTGCGTTGGCGGCCATGTGTTTCGTAACGCACCGTCGCGATCAGCAGGTGTGCTTCCTCCGGATGGGCGTCGTAGGAGGAGGCGATGGAATACAGGCGATGCGGCAGTTTGCGCAGCACGCTGGTGAGACCCTGGGCATCGATCTTTGGCGGGTAATCGAGGATCATGTCGATCAATTCGCGCCCTTCGATGTACTTGCGTTGCTTCGCCTTGTTCTTGTCGCCGAGCATGCTTTGGATTGCCTTGCCTGCGAACTTTGCATAGCCGTCAATCACCTTGGGCGTCAGAATCGTTACCTCGTAGGTCTTGAGCAAGGCGTCCTGGAGCGTTTCCTCACCGCTGGCGGACTGCACGACGGTGTCGGGCTTGAGCTTGGCAGTGGCGATGATCTCGGCGACGAGCTCGGGGCAGTTGGTGGGAAAAACGCCAAGGGAATCGCCAGGCACATAGACCAGTCCGGATTCCTCCAGCGACATTTCGACGTGCCGGTTTTCCTTGTCGGAGCCATGCCCGCTGACATTGATGTTTTCCAGGATCGCCGACGGGAACGGGTTCTTGCGGCCGTATTTCGATGCTGCCGGCGCCATGCCCGGGAATGTGAAGGGCATCGCCGGCATGCCTGTCGGCGCGGCATTGCTATCGCCCGTATCCGCGAGATCGGCGGCCTTGTCGAGCGCGCCGTCTATCCAGGCTTCTGCGTCGTCGTCATAGTCGACGTCGCAGTCGACACGGTCGCGGAAGGCTTCGGCTCCAAGTTCCTTGAAGCGTTTGTCGAAATCAACGCCGATCTGGCAGTAGTTCTCATAGCTGCTGTCGCCAAGGGCGAGCACTGAGTATTGCAGATCACCGAGCTTGGGTGCCCGCTTGCTGTTGACAAAGTCATAGAGATCCTCAACGGAGTCCGGGGGATCCCCTTCGCCATGGGTGCTGACGATCAGAATCATCAGTTTTTCTTTCTTCAGTTCAGCGGCTTTGTAGGTGCCCATATTCTTGAGATTGGACTTGATGCCGCGCTGTGCCGCTCGTTCGGCCGCCATTTTCGCCACGCCTTCACAGTTACCGGTCTGCGAACCGAACAGGATAGTCAGTTCAGCGGCACCATTGACGGCGGTGCCTGCCGCTGCGGACAGGGCTGTCGCCTGGCCCGCACCCTGCAACGCCAGAGTGTTGATCGCCGAGAGGTAGCCGGCGATCCAGGCCAACTGGACGGGCTCGAGCGTACCGACCAGGTGGTTGATCATCGCCTGCTGCTCAGGCGTCAGTGGGCAGGCACTATCATTCAGTGGTGGAGATTGCATACAGTTTTCAATAGGGTTAACGATTCTGCCGCAGCGCTTTTGGCAGCACGGCATAAGCCTATTCTATAAAATATATCGCTTTGTGCAGTTGCTGCAATCACCTTTAGGCGGTGCACGCCGAGTTGGCACTGCAGTTGGTTCCGGCATACAGTGCTGCATCGTGATTCGAGAAACCCTTTTTGCAATCCATTGTGCAGCGAGGCGAGAATGGACGATATACTGGCAAGCCGGCTGACGGCGGTCGCCGGAAGCGCATTGCAGCGACTCAATTCTGTTGGCGGCGGTTGTATCGCGGACGCATCTGTTGCGGAGTTTGCGGACGGTCAAAGGTTGTTTGTCAAAACGGCCGCGGGCGACCACGATATGTTTGTGACCGAGGCGAATAGTCTTCGTGAGCTGGCCGGGTCCGGTGTGATTCGAGTGCCGGAGGTAGTCCACGCGGAGCGGTCGATGCTGGTGCTGGAAGTCATTGACACCAGCGCACCTGCGGGTGATTTCATGGCAGTGTTCGGCCGGCAGTTGGCTCGCTTGCATCGTTGCAGTTCCGGGTCGTACGGTTTTTTCGAAGACAACTACATCGGCGCCACACCCCAGATCAACACACCGGTTCGCCCGCTGTCCGACGGCTGGCCGGCGTTTTATTTCGAGTACCGGCTGTTGTATCAGTTGCGGCTGGCCGAGACCAACGGCCACGCCACGGGCGAGCTGATTCACCTGTTCAACGTATTGGAATCGCGGATCGACGGGCTGCTCGCCGGCAGCGAGGAGCCTCCGGCGCTGCTGCACGGTGACTTGTGGAGTGGCAATTATATGGTTGCTGCCGATGGAGCCCCGTGCCTCATCGATCCGGCGGTATACTACGGTCATCGCGAAGCCGATCTGGGCATGACGAAGCTGTTCGGTGGTTTTGGCCGCGGCTTCTATGAAGCGTACGAGGACGAATTCCCGCCGGCTGCCGGTGCGGCTGAGCGCGAGGGGCTGTACAAACTTTATCACCTGCTCAACCATCTTAATCTTTTCGGCCCATCGTACTACGGGCAATGCGTCGCTGTCCTGCGTCACTACTGCGGGTGACCGGGCGATGTGGGGCCAGCGGCATCTGCCGGGCTCTGGGGGTCGGCGGCGGCCTCGTTGTATGGGGTTTCGGCCTCTGGATAGAAGGTTGCCTGATATAAGATCATCAGGAATGCCAGCATGACGCAGACAGTTTCCATGACCAGGATTGTATAGAAGTTGGCTATCGTCATGGCATGGATCAGCAGCGCCACCATGGCGGTGAGAAAGCCGGCCGTCAGGCTCTTGACAAAGCGATCCTCGGTGACTAGAAAGAGTTCATATGTCGCCTTCAGCGCGGTGCCGATGAAGACAAGGAAACAGATGAGTCCGACGAAACCCGTGTCCATGAGTTCGCGCACGTATTGATTGTCGATATGCCCGAGCGAGGTCGACCCGATACCGTTGCCAAAGATAGGGTACTTTTTGGTCTCGCCCCAGGCGTACTTCCAGGCATCGAGCCGGACGGACATGGACGAGTCGCTGCGCAGTCCTTCCCGTGCAACTTTGAAGATCGACTCTACCTGCAATTGAATCTCCCGTGCGCGCTTGTCGGCGAGCGCGCCGATCGGTCCGGGCATCATGAAAACAGAAAACACGAAAGCTGTTATCAGAATCCCTGACATCACCATCATCACCAGGATTCGGCGGCTCTTGGTCAGGAAATACATCGTCAGGATCAGCGGCACGACGCAGACGTAGGCCGCCCGCGATGACGTCAGGACAAGCGTCACCAGGAACATGCCCAGTATAAGGCTGTTGCGGATGATCGTACCGCGTTTTTCGGCGTAGCATATTCGTGCCAGCGCCAGGGAAATGACGATGAATAGAAAACTCGAAAAGGTGTTTGCCCGCCCCGCTCCGGTTGTTGATGACAGGCCGCCCTCGGTAAATAACTGGCTTTCCGTGCCGGTGGCGATCAGGACAACAAAGATGCCATAGAAAGAAATGACGGCGGTGGCGACATAGAGCAACTCGACACAGCGCCGGCAGCCCTGGTAGCCCTCGATGATATGCAGCGCCATGTAGAACATCCAGAAATACTCCAGGCGTTTCAGCGTGTAGAGGATCCCCCGTCCGACTGGCGTAGTGCCCTGTATCAAACCCATAGCGGTTGCTGCGATCATGGCGATGGCCATGAAAAGCATCGCTCGATTGACAGGTGACCGCCGCACAATCAGCAGCGACCGCGTCCGGGCGCGATGCGCCAGCCAGCCAAAGGACATGACGATAAGTAGAACGTCCTCGATGCGAATACCGGCGCCGCGCCTGTCACCGGTCACATTGACGCCGCCGCCGAATTCGACCTCGGAGCCGAACAACGAAGCGAGCAGCATGATGAGCAACCCGATGCGCGGCGAAAAAAATGTCACGAAGCCGAGCAGGCAGGCCAGGAGCACCACCGTGACGAAAACGGGATCGTCCATATCCGGCAGGATATATATCGATTCTGCCGCCAGCGGCATCGTCCTAAGCGCATTCAGCATGTCACGACCGGATTATGCATTGATTGATCATATGGCAAATGACTGGCGTCGCCGGTATGTTTAGCGCGTTCTTTGCTCCGTCCGCCGACATCAGCACCTACCGCTCTCTTAACAGTCCTGCGAATCCATGGTCCACTGGAACGCACAACCGCTTAATGCCCGTGATGCGCTCGAACGACGCAAGGCGTTCGTCAAATATATCAACGACGACTACGAAGCGGAAGTTTTCCGCATCGACGGCAGTCAAACCGATCAATCTGGCGGCCCGCGCCTGTCTGTCGTCATACCGACCAGAGACGCAGATCGCGGCGGCTGCTTTGCGGCGCTGATCGAGCAGACGCAGCTGCAGACCATGCAGGCTTTCGAAATAATCGTCGTCAAAGGCGACCCGCGCCAGGGACGTGCCATCAATACCGGTGCTGCCGCCGGCCGCGGCAATGTCATTCTGATCCTTGACGATGATTCACGCCTGGGCCACGAACGCGTTTTTGAAAACCTGCTGGCTGCCTTGGACGCGCACGCTGACATCGGCATGGCGGGCTGCCCCAATATCGTTCCGGACGACGCTTCGCCCTTTGTTCGAAAAGTGATGACGAGCTTTGCGCGCAAGAGTTCCGGCCTGGTCGACACGATCGTTGACAGCGACCTGGCCGACCACGGTTGCTCCGCCTTTCCGCGGCAGGCGTTCGAAAAGGTCGGTGGTGAAAACGAGTTGATGCCACGCGGCCTCGACCCGTACGTGAGACGTGAACTTCGCAACGCGGGTTACCGCATCGTTGTTGTGCCGGATACCTGGTATCATCATCTGCCGCCCACCTCCACATGGGCGCTGCTCAAGCAGTTTTACCGCAACGGCAAGGGTTCGGCGTACATGCAGAAATTCTACGCTCATTGGACCTTTGACACGCCGGGTGAACATGGCTTCGATGCGACCGTGCAGCACGGGTTGCCGTACCGCGTCGGGCGTAAGTTGTGCCATGCCGTCACGGCATTATGTCGTCTGGACTTTCTGTATGTGTTCGCCACAGTTGCTTACACCGCCGGTTACACTGTCGCCTATGTTTTCGCCGGACGCGACAGTCGGTTGTAAACGGGGTGCACGTTCGTCTGCGATCACTCCGGTTCCTCGGTCTTGCCGCGTAGCTGGGCGGCACAGCGCTTGAGGTCCTCGCGCAACGCCTGGTTGCGGCCTTGCTCGACGGCACGTTCCTGCTTCGACTCTTCGATTTCGCCGCGTAGGTCAGTGTTTTTCTGCTTGAGCACCTTGACTGCGCGCTGCAGTTCCGGGATGCTGGAGCCGATAACCTGGTCAGCCGCAATCCGTGTCTTTAATGCATCAATCTCTGTCTGCTGCTCGCGCCAGTCCGCCCGCCCCTTGGACATGACGACAAGGATCAGGCCGATCACTATGAGGCTGAAGAAATTGATGATCTTGACTTTTTGTTCCAACTGCATTCGATGTTCTGCCCCATCGTCTATTCTGCGATCCACATGTGCGTATTACAATTCGGCAGGTAGCCCGTGTATGCATCCGCCAGCCGCTGCATCTGCAACTTGGTCAAGTTGCGCAGGCGCATGTCCGTTTCTTCGTCGAAACTCTTTATATTTTCCGATAACCGGTCTTGACTCATGCTGTGTTCCCGGAGCCGGCTGGCAGTCGTAGGGTGATCACCGTGGGAAAATACCGCGGGTGCCATTCAAAGTCAACTGTCAGAATGCCGCTGTGTGGTCGCTATGCCGCCTCGTCTTTTGTCTGTAAATGCTGTGCCACGCCTCAAGCCCCGGCATGGCCCGGATGTGTGTGCTGTGATTGCCTTTGCCGGTCTCGCGGCCGCCTGCGATGTAGCCTGCGATTCCACAGGTTGTCAGCTACTCGCGGTTGCCGGCGGGACGGGTTTTGTGATCGAGCAGCTCGTCGGCAGCTGTAACGACATCGGCGACTTGGATATCCTCCATACAGCGGTGGGTCGGTTGGGCGCAGACGATTTCGCAGCGTGCGGCACACAGGTTCCGGTGCGAAAGAATTCGGCAGTGTTCACCGAGGCCATATGGACCGTACCGTTTGGGATCGATCGGCCCGAAGATTGCGACTGTCGGTGTGTTGACTGCTGCCGCGATGTGCATGGGGCCCGTGTCGTTGGTAACAAAAACGTCGAGTCGTGACAACAGGGCGCCGGTGCCTTTCAATGACAATCGTCCCGCGATATCTGTCGCGGGCTGCGACATGCGTTGCGCGATCTCTGCGGTGTCTGCACGGTCTTGCGGTGAGCCGATCAGGACGATCGTGGCGTCGTGCCTTTCCGCCAGCGTATCGGCCGCAGCGACGACGCGATCGCGCGGCCATTTTTTCGCTGGCCAGTTGGCATTTGGATTGAAGCCGATCAGCGTTGGTTTCAGTTCGATCGTGGCCAGCAACTCGGCCGCTTCCTGGTGATCGGCGTCTGTCAGGAAAATTTCCAGTTGTGGCTCTAACGAGGAGGCACCTGCAAGCGCGACAATTTCGAGGCAGGATTCGACTTCGTGTTTCGCGGTCGTGGGTGGGTCGTCCGGAGAGTCATCGAGGTAGAAACCACGACCGTTGGTGTTGCGGCCGATCTTATGCCCGGCCCCGATCGCCGCGAACATGATCGCGCGCTTGACGCCGCCCAGGCGCGACCCGATCCGCGTGAAATCCACAACCAGATCACAGGGTCGCCGGCGCAGGCGTCGCCACAGGCGCCACACGTCGCTGCCGCTTATGCGATTGAACAGCTTGATCGGCATCTCCTCGATACCGATGCTCAGGATTTCGTCGACATATGGGCAACCCTCGACAATCGCCCAGGCCCGGCGGCTGGTGACCAGTGTGATCCAACTTTCGGGACAGGTGGCGCGCAGCGCCTTGATGGCGGGGAATGCCAGAATCGCATCGCCGATGCCGGCCGGATGGAATATCAGGATATTACGCGGCGTTGCCATTCGTGCCGGCCGTCATTTACCGTTCTCGGCGTCTGCGGCATCGGCGGTGCCGTACTTTTCCAGTACCCGTTCCACGATGGCGCTCGTAGAAATGCCTTCGATCACTGGCGCCAGGACGACCTCACCGCCATGCGACTCGACGAATTCGCGGCCGACGACCCCGTCGAACCCATAGTCACTGCCCTTGACCAGAACATTCGGTCGCACCTGCTCAATGACCGGTTGCACCGAGTCGTCATCGAACACGACGATATAATCGACGCAGGCCAGTGCTGCGAGCAGTCGAATGCGCTCGTCTTCAGGCAGGATCGGTCGGCGATTGCCCTTGAGGCTGCGGATGGAAGCATCTGAATTCAGCCCGACAACCAACAAATCGCCTTGCTCGCGGGCGAAGTTGAGGTATTTCATGTGGCCGACGTGCAACATATCGAAACAGCCGTTCGTGAAGGCTATTTTCTCGTGCCGCTGGCGATGGGTTTCAAGTGTGCTGACCAGTTCCGGCATCGACTGGAGTTTGCCGGCGGTGTCGGTCGTCACAGCCATCAATTCCGTACGTATTTCCGCCAGCGACACGGTGTTGACACCGAGTTTTCCCACCTCGATGCCTGCCGCCACATTCGCCAGATACGCGGCACACGGCAATGGTGTCTGGACAGCGAGAAAGAACCCGAGCGTACTCAAAATCATGTCGCCGGCACCTGACACATCGTAGACTGATCGGGGCCGCGACGGCAGGAGCATCGACACATTGTTCTCTGCGTGCACGTACAAGCCGTCCCGGTCGACGGTGATCAGGGCAAACTCCAGTTCCAGTGAAGTGACCAACTGCCGCGCGGCCATGTTCATTGAATCTGCATCGCGCGGGGCGATGCCTGTCACCCGCTCCGTCTCGAGCCGATTTGGCGTGATAGCCGTGGCGCCTCTGTACATGCTGAAGTCATCGCCCAGCTTCGGGTCCACCAGGACCGGCTTGCCTGCCGCCCGCGCTGTCTCGATGACGCGTTGCAGCAGATCCGTGGTGAGCAGGCCTTTGCCGTAGTCCGAGACCAGTACGGCACTACAATCGTTGATGACAGCTGCGATCTTTGCAAGCACCTCTTCGACCACGGCCTCGTCGATTGGCGTCGTATCTTCCCGGTCGACGCGCAGGACGTGTTGCATGGCGCGCGCCGCGGATTGCACGCCACCGACATACCGGGTCTTCAACGTTGTGCTGCGGTCGTCGGCGCGGACGATGGCGTTGGTATCAGCACCGGAGTTTTTCAGTGCCGCGACCAGACGTTCGCCTTCCGCGTCGTTGCCGACCATGCCGCAGCAGACGACGTCTGCACCGAACTGTCGGAGGTTCAGTACGACGCTGGCGGCGCCGCCGGGCATTTCCGTTTCACGCTCGATCTGCAGGATCGGTATCGGCGCCTCCGGCGATATCCGCGAGACGTTGCCCCAGGCGTAATGATCCATCATCAGGTCGCCGAGCACGAGGACACGACATTCCGGCGGGTGTCGTGTCAGCGAGATGAGGTAGGAGAGATCTATGTGGTCTGTTGCATCCATTTAAGGGAACCTACCGAGTACCCTGATCGAATTCAAGATACATCGTCGTCACCCTTTCATAAGCCAGGTGATTTATGAAAGGGTGACGAAGCGCCTTTTTGAGCCTGTTGAGCTTTGTATGTATACAGGAATTACTTAGGAATTAGACAGGTGATCTAGTAATTGATGAACGCCGAGCAAATGTTGCTGGGCTTGTGAAGGCGTGTTATGGGCGATTGCCGGACGCGGCATGCGCCGCGAAGCATCAATGCGGCATGGGCCGAACGAGCACGGGCGAGAAGCGATATGCCTTGCGGTTGCTTCAGGCTGATGTTGAGTGAACCGCGTGAGTGGCCCTGTTTGTCTTGACCCATGCCTGTTTGCTTGTGTCCGTTCTTTCATGTACCATAAATCAATGAAAGTTCTCATTGCATTGGACGATGTCAACGGCGGCGGTACGGAACACGCGGCGCTGCAGTGGATTCGTTTGTGCCACCGCGAAGAATTCGACGTTGCAGTCTGCACTCTGTACGGTCTTGGTGAGCTCGAACACAATTATGCAGTGGTGGGTTGCCCGGTACATTTTTTCGATGTCAAAAAAGTTGGCTATTTCAAGGCAGCCAGAGCGCTGAAGCGCCTGCTGTGGGAGCAGCGGCCGGACGCTATCGTTTGTGTTTCGGGTGGCACCCGTGCCCTGGTACCGTGGCTGGCGAAACGTGCCGGCGTGCCGGCGCGCATTCTGTACTTTGCGAATCCGAAAATTATGGAGGATCGCCGCGTCCATTATTTTCAGCGTTTGCAGGTGATGTTCGCGACGCATTTCCAGGCGTGCAGCCGGGAAGTAGCGGCCAACATCAAAGAGCTCTATGCCGCTGATCCCGTAGATCTCATCCTGAACGGTGTGGACATGAGGCGATTCCCTGTAGCGGAAAAGCCAAACCACAACGGGCGTGTGCGGATTCTGACGATCGGTTCTTACCGTGTCGCCAAGAATCATGAAGAGAAAATTCGAATTGCGGCGCATCTCGAGTCGACAGGCCTCGACTTCGTCATTCAGATAGCGGGCAACGGTACGGACCGTGCAGCCTTTGAAAAGCATGTTGCGGTGGCTGGGCTGGCGCACCGTTTCGAGTTGCTCGGCTGGCGGCCGGACATACCGGAGTTGTTGCAGGCGGCGGACATATTCCTGCACACCTCGCGCTACGAAGGCCATTGCATTGCGGTGCTGGAAGGGCTCGCTTCCGGAACGCCGTGCGTCTTGTACGATCTGGTGGTGCTCGATGAGATCGATCCGGAGCGCGGCGCTTTTGCCGCCGTCGCCAATGGCGATGCCGCTGCCGCGGCCCAGGCGATTTTGCGGCTGACCCGGGATCGTGAAGAGGCTCGGCGGTTGAGTGTCTGCGGCCGTGAGCTGGTTGCGACCCGATTTCCTGCCGAATTCTCAGTGCGTGCCTGGGAGAATTCTTTGAAGCGGGCAGTGGGCGTTGAGTAGGCTGGGGAACGTTTAACGTCACTCCGGCGGTGGTCAACTGCCGCCGTGACGGACGCAAACGACGTCGTTAAATCTTGCGCCGTCGCGCTCGGGGAATTGGGCGATTCGCGAGCCGCCGCCATGTTAGGAACGGCATTAGGCTTGAACAACGGTTGGATCAGCAGAATGGGAACGGATCTTGGCCACGTAACCTTGAGATATCGGGTATTCATCAGTAAACTAACAGAGATTCGCAACCATATGGGAAATCCCAGCTATATATTGTCATCGCAACATTGAGCCGCTTGAACGTCGAATGCGGTGCTTCACGCTCATTGAGCTGCTGGTCGTCATCACGATCATTGCGATCCTGGCCGCCATGCTGTTGCCGGTCCTGGGCAAGGCGAAATTTAACGCTCGCGCGATACTGTGCACGTCGAACCTCCGCCAGATCGGTTTGGGTGTCAGTGGCTATGCCAATGACTTTGGCGGATACTTCCCGCGCTCGGATTCTGGTTTCGGATCCAACCTCGTCGATGTCGGCCCGGATTTTTTCCCTGCGCTCGAGGAGCAGGGTGTCAGTCGCGACGTGCAGGATTGCGTCTTCACACCGCCGTTCATGAAATCCGACACCTACAGGGACACCTGGAAACAACCGGGAGCAGGAATCTACGATCAAAATACAATGCTCTGGGGTGGCTACGTGCTCTGGGTGCCGCGACGTCTCGGCGGCGGTCCGCCCAAACCGGTGGGCTATCCGACTCGGGGCGCGGATGACAGCATCGACGATTTACCGATCGTCACCGATTATGTCATCATCCTGGATGCGGGCGGTCCGCCCCTGACGGCGAAGTGGGCCTGGCACAAGCGCGGCGGCCGGGATATTGCGTGGCAGCCCGCCCCTTGGATTCCGGCCCCGCCCTATTACTACATGAAGGACGGGGTGTTGAATGCCCCGTCCAATCTCCTGTTTGGCGACGGCCATGTCGAGGGCCGCCGACCCGCGGAACTCACCGTGCGTTTCGACCCTGGTTTTCCGCATCTCCACTAACTAATGTGCCGTTGCTTCGGAAAATCCGGAATACCGGACACCCGACAGCAACGCCATATCGCGATTCCACGTCGCCAAATCGTTCTTCTCGAACTTGTTGAGGTGATTGAAGACATGCATCGAAATGGCGCTGCTGTTGCGGTTGTTTGTTATGGCATTGCGCCGATGATAACTTTGCTGCCTGTTACGATGTACTCAAACCAGCAATACCAGGGCATCACAGCTTCACCCCCTTCCGTTTATGCGAGTTTCGGCCGAGTCCCGCAGGTATATATATTTTCTTCTCGGCGTCTGCGTGTGCGTTGTGTTTCTGGCCTTGCCGTCGATGGACGACATTGATGTCACCTGGGAACATCTGAACTGGAACGCCGCGATGGCTATTTGCGAGACCGGCGTTCCGTTTGTGCGCCCCGGGTATCCGCCGAATCTGCATCACCCGCCGTCGTGGTCGTATATCATCGCTGCGTCGGTCACGGTATTCGGCGAGTCTGTGTGGGCGATGCGATTGCCGGGGCTTCTTTGTTTTTTGACAACCGGCCTGTTGCTGTACGCGTGTGCCCGGCGTTTGTCGTTGAACCGTCTCGTGGCGACACTGGCAGCAACGATTTATCTGACCAACCCGATGGCGCTGCAGGGGGCGTTGAACATGGATTACGCCGATGGCCAGCTGTTGCCGTTGGCAAGTGTCGGCATGGTCATTGTCTATCTGTACACTGAGCGCCGGCCGGTCTGGCTCCAGGGTTTGTGGCTCGGGCTCGGTGTCACCGTGCTGTTGTGGGCCAAACTCACCAGCACCGCGATCTTTCTGCTGGCGCTGGTGCTGGTGGCCGTCTTCAGTTTTTGCAAACGCAATCTGCAGGTCGTTGCTGCGGCGCTGGGGACCGGGGTGCCGCTGATGCTGTTGACCTGGGGGGGCTACTGCCTTTTCGTGAAACGGTCGCCGATCGGCCGGGACGAGTCGTACTGGGAGATGTTTTGCCAGCCGGTGAATTATTTGGTCAATGGCAAGGCGAGTGCCGGTATCTGGTCTCTGGAACCATCGGCGATGCTGCTGCACGTTTGCCGTATCACGACGTATGCCGGGCCGGTGTTCATGACAGTTGCGGTGTGTGGTCTGGCGGTTTGGGGTTTCGGCAGTTTGCGGCGGTTGCAACAGCGGCGGGCGTCATTGATTCCGGCGTACACATTCGGGGTGCTGCTGGGCTACACACTGTTCGTTGGCGGCACCGGGCCGTTTCCAAAATATTATGCACCGGCGTTTCCGTTTATTGCGCTGTTCTGTGCGATGCTGTTCACCGGTGTGCCGACGGCGAAGCTCTGGCAACCGTCTGCCGGGTCCGATGGGGCAACGGGCGACGAGTCGCTGCGGGGTCCCGACTGGTCCGGCCGCATGATGGCCTGGCTCACTGCGGTTGTTGCGTTGCTCACGGTTTATTGCGTGCTGGTGGTTGGCGACAACGTCTATCGACTCAACTACGTGCTGAAGGAAGCGGTGCTTGTCGATCAGCCGCGGCCGGCGTTGGTGGCGTACGCCACAGGCATGCTGCTTTGTCTGACGCCATTTGTTGCGGCGATTGTGACAGGCCTGGTGAGGCGATCACGTGCCCTGGCGGGCCGAGGATTGCTGGCGGCGTTGATAGCGTCGCAGCTCGGCCTGCTGGTTGTTCAGGCCCAGGGAGACTATTCGCTGCGCTACTTGTACGGCACGCCGATGGCTGACCTGCATGCCGTCCGGTCGGAGCTGCAAAAGCTGCCGCCGCCGGCAACGGTCATGGGCGAAGCAATGTACGCCACGACTGCCCGGCAGCGGTTGTCGCCGGGCTACAGCAATGAATTGTGGAAATCCATCGACGCGGGGATTGTCCCCTACATCGAGTCAGTGCGTCCCGACGCAGTTGTCTATGGTCTGATGTCCAGCGAGCTAAGCCTGCTGCGGCGTTTGCCGGACCACGAGCCGTTCAATGCTCTGATGAACGAGGCGTATGATCTGCAGCAGATCGGCGGCATTTACTTGTGGCTGAGACGCGAGGGTGCGACAGCTACACAGTGATCGTCTGACACACTTTGTCCTGCCTGGCCACCAGCACTTTGACCTGTTCCCGGTTCATCGCCTTGAGACAGTCGCGGGCCGCGGCCTCCACGAGTTCCGGACGGTTACAGTCGTCACTCAAGTGCGCCGTCACCAGGTATTGGGTACCCGGACCTACGACCTGCGCCATGAGCTCGGCGGCGCGCTTGTTGCTGAGGTGGCCGCGGCGGCCGTGAATGCGATGAAGCAGGTGCGCCGGACGCCGAGAGGAACGCAGCAGATCGTGTTCGTGATTGCTTTCGATAATCAGAACATTTGAGTTTTTGAGTTTGAGCGGGACAAGCTTGCCGAAGTGGCCGAGGTCTGTGGCGATACCGATCTTGCGGTCCTGGCAATGAATCACGAAACCAACCGGGTCGACGGCATCGTGACACACAGAGAACGCTTCGATTTGGAAAGGCCCGATGGCGAACGGCGAACCGTTCGTGAAGACGACGGCGTTCTCCGGCGCCTTGTTCATCATCTGCAGGCGTTCCATGGTCAGCGAATTGGCGAAGGCGGGGATGTTGTTGTTGCGTTTGGCGAAGATGCGCAGTGCCTGGGTGTGGTCATCATGCTCGTGGGAGACTACGATGCCGCGGATTCGGGAGGCCTCGACACCGGCGGTGTCGAGGCGGCGCTGCAGTTCGGCGCCCGAGAAGCCGGCGTCGATGAGGATGGCGTCGTCACCGCAGCGGATTACCGTGGCATTGCCGCCGCTGCCGCTACCGAGAACTGTGACCTCTACCGCTGTGTGCATTGGTTGACGAAATCCGGGAACGCGATAATGTTAATTCGGCGGTTGTCCGCGCGACGGTGGTTTTTGCCGGAACAGAGCGCACGCTGCCTCCTATGGAAATCGGGCGCCAAGCCCTGGCGTGCCAGTGACAATTCGGCGAGGACTATGTCTACCATACAACAGGGACTTTACCAGTCAACGGAACAGCAGCAGGTGCAAATTATTGCGCCGCAGCAGATCCAGTCGCTGGAGATTCTGACTGCGCCGCTGTTGGATCTGTCGACCAGAATCAACCAGGAGATGGAGGCGAATCCGGCACTTGAACGGCTTTCTACTGACGGCGAACAGCTCGTTGGCGATCCTATGGAAGAGGTTGGTGCGCCGCAGGTCGATGCGGATATGGACGGTGCTGCTGCCGAGAAAGACGAGTTTCTGGCCAACATCATACAACTCGACGAGTCGTGGGGCGACTACCTGCCGCCGAACCATGCGCGCTCCTACGCCGGTGCCGAGGACGACGAGCGGCGCCAGTATTTTTTCGATTCGCTGACGACTGGCAGTACTTTGGCAGACGATCTGCTGCAACAGTTGCGAACCAGTGACTTTGACGAACAGACGTCGAAGATCGGCGAGGCCATCATAGGCAGCATCGATGCATCCGGCTATCTGCGGTCCCCCCCCGAAGACGTCGCGGTTGCGTGTGGCGCCAACGTAAAGGACGTCGGGCGTGTCATCAACACGCTGCAGACCTTTGAGCCGGCGGGCGTATGCGCACGCGACCTGCGCGAGTGCCTGCTTCTGCAGCTCGAGCGCCAGGGGCGCAAGGATTCATTGACCTACAAGGCGATCGACAAGCATCTCGACAAGCTTGCCAAGAACCGCATTCCGCAAGTCGCCAAGGCTTTGCGAGTTTCCGCCGCTACTCTGCACGAAGTCATGCACGAGATTCGGCAGCTGCAGCCGCGACCCGGGCATTCCGTTGCCACCGGCAATGAGCAGTATGTGCTGCCGGAAGTTTATGTGGAGAAGCAAGACAACAAGTACACCATCCGCACCAACACCGACCACGCGCCGCGCATTCGCGTGTCGCCATTGTACATCAAGCTGCTTGAAGATCCCGATACCCCGAAGGACGTGCGCGAGTATATCAAGGAGAAAATCCTCAACGGTAATGCCCTGATCAAGAGCCTGTCCCATCGCCAGACCACGATTGAGCGGATCGCCGAGATCATCGTTGACTGGCAGCGTGAGTTCCTTGACATCGGCGACGAGTCCATGCGCCCGCTCACGATGAGCCAGGTTGCCGCGAAAATCGGCGTCCACGAGACAACGGTCAGCCGCGCTATTGCCAACAAGTATATCCAGACGCCCCGCGGCTTGTATCCCTTCAAACATTTTTTCACGACCGGTTACCAGACCAGCGACGGCGACATGCTGTCGAGCCGCAGTGTCAAGAGCAAGATTCAGGCGCTGATTAGCGAGGAGGATTCCAGTCACCCGCTCAGCGACCAGAAGATCGTGGCGTTGCTCAAAAATCAGGGCGTGCCCGTAGCACGCCGCACCGTTGCCAAATACCGCGAAGAACTTGGCATCCAATCCTCGCACCTGCGGAAGAGCTACACGATATGAGTGAGCTGACCGGCGTGGAGATCGGCGATCGCGATGCCGCCGCGCCCACGCAACCCATTGTTCTGGTGCTCGACAACCTGCGCAGCGCTTACAATGTCGGCAACGTCTTTCGCCTGGCTGAGATCTGCGGCATCGAGCGCATCATCACCTGCGGTTATACCGCGACGCCGCCGCATCCGAAACTGGTGAAGACGGCACGTGGCTGTGACACCCTGGTGCCGTGCGAGCATCAGCCGACCGGGCTGGCTGCTGTCGAGGCGTTGCAGGCCGAGAGCTACCGGGTTTTCGCTGTTGAAACGATGACCGAAGCGCCGCCTGTCTGGGATGTCGGCTATGAGCTCCCGGTGGCATTTGTCTTCGGCAACGAAGCATTGGGCCTCGGGCCGGAAACTCTGGCGCGTTGCGATGCGATCGTGCGGCTGCCGGTTTTCGGACGCAAGAATTCTCTGAATGTCTCGAACTGTGCCGCCGTCGTGGTCTACACCGTCATCCGCCAGCTTCAGGAAGCTGCGCGTGTTTAGCCCGCATTTCTTACAAGTTACCGGCGATCTGTATGGATCCGCGCCTCACCAACGGCTGCTGCTGGCAGGCAGCTCGGCACATCTCATCCGCGATTTTATGAGAAACGCAGCTTAAAGCGTGTCGTCGTCATGTGGCGTAGGGTTTATCGAGCGGCTTGAAGCGGTCGCTTTTGAGCATTGCTTTTTCTGCCTCAGCCACTGCTTGCCGCCGTTATTTTCGCTTTTTTTCGAGTTCTGTGCCTCTCGTGGTGCCGGGAAAATTGGTGCATAGAGCCCACCCCTGCGAGCGCGATGGCGTCTTGCGAACGTCGAAGAACAACGTATTTTCCTTTGAACCCGTAATCGAGAACACCATGAACGCCACCCTCGGCATTGATTTGCAGCACCTGACCGCGCCGGTCTCCATCGGTTCGGGTGATGGTATCAGCAACGATTGGCAAGTTGCTTCGGACGCCGCCATCGGCACGTGTGTGCTGCCGGCAACGCGGCAGCAGCGTCCGCGTGTTGGTGTCGATGCGGTTGCCCAATCCTGGAACAACGGCTTGCCAGGTCGTGCCGAGAGCCGTTTCGGCGGCAACTGCGCACGTCTGCCTGCTGCGGCAATCTGGCAACTGCTGCGAACCAACCGCGTTCTGCCCATCTGGACCTACACCGATGCTACGGGCGCGGTGCGCACGGTCGGTGCACGAGATTTACTGCACGCCACGCTACCGCGCAATGAAGGCCGAGCAACGACGACGATCGATGTCCTGGCGGTTCCGAACGCGCTCAACGAGTTTGCCCGTGAGCACGT
>CAJWLW010000080.1 GCA_913042885.1 uncultured Lentisphaeria bacterium
TTCGTCGACGCCGGGCAGCGGCCGTGACTGTTTGATGTACTCGACGAAACGTTTCGTCTCTGCCGCGTAATGTTCTGTGTCGATGACTTGTCCGAGATCGACGAGGTTGAGCCAGACGGCATTCGTGCCGACCGCGACGTCGTGCCGGCCAAAGCCGGCGCCTGAGAGGATGCCGCACATCATCTCCACCATGATCGCCAGGCCGGAGCCTTTGTAGCCGACCGGCCCGCCCATCGGCAGGATTGCGCCGCTCGGGTCCGTATAGAACTTGGCGGGGTCATTGGTTGCATTGCCGTCCTGGTCGATGATCTGGCCGTCCGGCAGCGGCATGCCGTTTTGCATCGCTATGCGTACCTTGCCTTCCGCGGTCACGCAAGTCGCGGTATCGACCATGACTGGCCAGTCATCACCGTTGGGCATGGCGATGCAGATCGGGTTCGTACCGAGCCGCGGCTCGGCGGCGCCGTACGGTGCAACTCGGGATGCGCCGTTGACGTTGACCATCATCATGGCGAGGAAACCGTTGCGTGCCGCGTCCTCGGCATAGGAACCGAGCCGTCCGATGTGATTGAAGTGACGGGCAAAGGCGGTGTAGCTGCCATGCTCACGCGCTTTGCGGTAGGCGATATCGAGGAATTCACGCATGAGGAACTGACCGAGCCCGAACTCTCCGTCGAACACGTCGACGCCTGTCGACTCACTGACGATTTTCAGGCGGGCGCCTGGTCTGATCAAGTCGATTTCAATGAAGTTGACGTATTGAATGAGCCGCATGATGCCGTGGCTCGGGTGCCCCGCTGCGTCGGCGGCAACCAGCTCATTGGTGACTGCCTGCGCTTCTTCTGCACTGGTGCCGGCAGAGGTCAACAATGCGATGCCGAAGGCCGTCAGCTCTTCGGCTGTGAATGTTTTTGCCGGGTAATCGCCGTCGGTTGCCCGGGCGTGAACGGGTTTTCTATTATTCTCTTGATCCATAGATGTTTCCTGTGAACGGATAGTATAGCGCGCTGGGCGATGCGGGACAGGTTAATTTAGAGATGATGAAGAATCGTCTGGCGCCCTGCCCGAAGCGTGCCTATGTTAAGAATTCAAAACCAAAGGAGGTTCACTATGTCCCTGAGCACTCACCAACCTGCATCCGTCGAGTTGACCGATTTTCCGATTGCCCCCGAACAGATCATCTCCGGCGACCCGGTTGCGAAGATCTGGGTCTCGGCCCAGACGGAGGATCTCAAAGTGACGCAGGGCGTCTGGGATTGCACCGCGGGCGATTTTAACTGGGACTATGACTGGGACGAGTTTGTCCTGATCCTCGAAGGCGAAGCAACGATCGAGGAAATCGGTGGCGAGACAGTCACCTTGCGGGCCGGCGACTTCGGGTACATGTCGATCGGCACGAAGACGAAATGGCACGTCCCGGAGTACATCAGGAAGACGTTCACCCTGCGAACCCCGGAGCCGCTGCAGCTGTAGGCCCCGCCGGGCCTTCTTTGCAGAACTTTATCAGGTTGAAATCAAAGCGGGGAATTCGCTATGCAGGACAGGTTTCGTCTGCTTACGCTGCTGACGTCATTTTCACTGGCCATGACTGCAGCAGCACAGGAGAAGGGGCCGGTACAGGTGGATCGTCTGGGGGCGGCGCTGGGGTTGGTCGGGTTTTCACGGGATGACCTGGGCTATCAGCCGAAGGGCTACTGGTCCCGGTATCCGAATCCCGATCAGATGCCGTATCTTCTGCCGTTCTTCAACGATCTCTTTGCCGAGCCGCTGGCGAGCTACGAGTTCACTTACCTCATGGCCATGGCGGTCGATGCGTATCTGAGTCCCGAAGGGCTGGAGAAGCCGAATGCTCTGTACCAGCTCGTCTATTTCCTCGGCGTCGATCGCAAGGTCACCGGCTTCCGCTCGTACAGCGCCAACCTCGATCCGCAGCTCGATGACGAGACGCCGCTGGTCGATGCCATTGACCGGATCTATGCCGTCACCGGCGGTCAACTGACGGTGAAGACTTTCGGTCTGAGCCCTGGTGAGAAATGGCGCGGCTGGGACAAGAACGCGCGACAGGAACTGCGGGACCAGGCCGCGAAACTCGACCCCGCGATCCGCCAACCGCTGGCGGCGCTGGTGCTCAACGCGCTGGACGCCTGGCAATGGCGGCAGCGGGCGATGCGCAATGTCGATCCGCAGGATCTCAATGAAGTCTTCCACATCCGGGACCTGCCCCAAACCCATTCGGGCAGCCGGGTCTACCATTTCGCGATCGACGATCTGGCGAAGGACCTCGACGAGCCGTCGCTGTATTACGCCGGCATGAAAGCGGTGCAGGCGGCCGATGACGCCCGTCACGCCTTTGCCGCGGTGCTGGAAACCGATCTTGATCTGACTGCGGCCGGTTTCGACTTCGTCACGCCGATCGGGCGGGTTGTCCTGGCCGGATCCGGCGCCGATACGCATGCCTATGACGATGCCATCGTGCTCGTGGACCTGGGTGGAGACGATCGCTATACCGGTCCGGTCGGCGCTACGTCGTCACTGTCGTTGCCGATCAGTATCGCGCTGGACTGCGCCGGCAACGATGTCTACGACTACGTATCGGAGGAGGTGCCAGCCCAGGGCGCCGGCATCCTCGGCGCCGGTGTGCTGATCGACAACGGCGGCAACGATACCTACACAGCAGGTTCGCATGCGCAGGGTGTCGGTCTCTTCGGGCTGGGGCTGTTGTTCGACCGCGATGGTGACGATAGCTACACGATGACGCTGGCCGGGCAGGGCGCCGGCTATTTCGGTCTCGGTTATCATCTGGACGGCAGCGGCAATGATCGCTTCTACTTCTTCGGTGACGGCCAGGGGTACGGCGGGCCGGGCGGCGTCGGCGTGCTGGCGAATCACTCCGGCAACGACCAGTACGAAGCCGAGGTCTATGCTGAAAAGGCCGGCCGCGCGGATTATCATTCCGGCGGCAAGATCGCCATCAGCCAGGCGCAGGGCGTCGGATCGGGCCGGCGCGGCGACGGCGCCGACGGCCACAACTGGGCCGGCGGCCTCGGCACGATGATCGACTCCAGCGGCGACGACACGTATCTGGCGGGGAACTTCTCGATCGGACTCGGATACTGGTACGGTACGGGCCTGCTGTTCGACGGGGCGGGTGACGATCACTATAAGAGTGTGTACTTCACGCAGGGCAGCGGGGCGCATTTCTGCATCGGCGTGCTGATCGACGAGGGCGGCAATGATCACCATGAGCTGTTCGAGACCGGCGGTGCGGGATTGGGGTTCGGCTGGGATTTCACCGTCGCACTGCTGCTCAACAAGGGTGGCAACGACGTCTACTCGGCGTGGGGCAACAGTATGGCGCGAGCCGATATCCGCTCGAACGCGTTGCTCGTCGATATCGGCGGCGACGACATATACCTGTACCCGGCCGGTGCCGGTGGACGCGGCATCGCGCCGTTCCGTGACGAGTACCGCAAACGCGGATATCGCTATGGTCCGTACGACTTCCACGCCAATTCATTCGGGCTGCTGCTGGACATCGGCGGTACTGACCAATACCTGGACCACTCGCGTGACAGCGACGAGCGGACGCCGTCGTCAATTTGCCGTGACAACCATACGTGGCAGGATCCACCGGTGGGAAGCGAGAACTACGGATACCGGAACTTCGGGATCGGCATGGATGTGGAAGACGGCACCGTGCCTGAATTCACGATAGAATTCTCAAAGTAGTGCCGGATGCAGCGAACCGTTCTACTTAATCCACGTCAATCCAGTCCGTGCACGACGACGGTCTTGATCTCGGTCATCTCATCAATGGCATAGCGCGGGCCTTCCTTGCCGATGCCGCTTTGCTTGAAGCCGCCGTACGGTTGAAAATCGGCCCGCCACAGGGGTGTCCAGTTGATCATCACGTTGCCGCACTCCGCTTCGCGGGCGTAGCGCATGGCGTTGCCGATGTCGTTCGTGAAGATGCCGGTGCCGAGACCGAACTTGCTGTCGTTCGCCAAGCTGATTGCCGTGTCGATGTCGTCTACGGGCGTCACCGCGATTGCCGGTCCGAACAGTTCCTCACAGGATACCCGCATGCCGGGATCGACGTCGGCCAGGATTGTCGGGGCGTAGCGTGCCCCGTCGCGTTCGCCGCCGGTGACCAGGCGGGCGCCGCCGGTGACAGCTTCCCGGACCCATTCGTCGACACGCACTGCCTCGGTCTCCTGGACCAGCGGGCCCAGTCCGGTGTTTTCGTCCAATGGATCACCACTGACGATGCCCTCGACTTCTGCTTTGGTTGCGTCGAGAAAGTCGCCGTACACGGCGCGATCGACCAGGACGCGCTGGGTCGAAATGCACACCTGCCCGGCGTTGACAAAGCCGCCGACCGCCGTGGCTTTGGCGACCTGGTCGAGGTCGGCGTCGCGCATCACGATCATCGGCGCATTCGAGCCCAGTTCGAGCGACAGCTTCTTGATACCGGCGACTCTGGTGATGTGTTCGCCGACCGGGGCGCTGCCGGTGAAACTGATCTTGCGTACCCGCTCGTCGGCACACAGTTGACTGCCGACGGCGCTTCCCGGGCCGGTGACGCATTGCAGCGCCAGCGGCGGCAGGCCTGCCTGCACCAGCAGCTTGGTCAATTTCAGGCCGGTCAGGGCCGTGTAGCCGGCTGGTTTCAGGATGACCGCATTGCCGGCGGCCAGTGCGGGGCCCAGCTTGTGCAGGACCAGCAGGACGGGGTAATTGAACGGCGTGATGGCGAGGACAACGCCGCAGGGCACGCGCAGCGTGAACCCGAACTTTCCGGCAGCACCGGCCTGGGCATCGATCGGTAGTGTCTCGCCGCGCAGCTGGGCGCCCTCGAAGCCGCACAGGCGCAGCAGGTCGGGCATTCGTCCGACCTCGCCGCGGGCTTCCTTGATAGGCTTGCCCATCTCGCGACTCATGGTCTCGGCAAGGTCTTCTGCCTGCTCAGCAACGAGCTCGGCAGCGCGATTGAGGATCCCTTGGCGCTCATATGCTGTCAATGCCTTCATCTGGCGGGCACCTTCGACAGCGGCTGCGAGGGCGGTTTCGACCTGGGCCTCGTTGGCGGCAGGAATTTCGTCGACCACGGTGCCATCGAATGGCGAGGTGATCGAGGTGGTCTCGTCCGCACCGACCCATTCGCCGGCGACATACATTTTCATTTTTCGTTCCTCGCAGATCGATGGGGCGTTGGGTGCACGGTTACCGGGGGCCTGTGGACCGGCAATATAACTGGAAGGTGTAGATATGCCTGCCGCCTGATAACAGATTTTCTTGGTCAGGGATTTTTGCTTGCAATTTCGTGCCAATTATCAGATAACAGTGGCAATTGGATGGTCTACCATCCTTTTATCCAGCCCAACCCAGCTGTCTACAAGGACTTATCATGCCCCCAACCCGCCCGGTGGCACGCAGCTTTGGCATGTATGTCTTGGTCTGCACTTTTTTTGCTGTCGTCAGACTCGGTTTCGCAGCACCCTTCGCGTATGTGACAGATCAGACGTCGTCGCAAGTGGACGTGATCGACACCGCAACCGACACTCTGGTGACTACTATTTCTGCGGCCAACAGCAATCGTGGCGTCGGCGTATCGCCTGACGGCACGAAGGTCTATGTCGGCCCGGAACTCGCGGGTGCCATTTCGGCAATCAACGGCACGACGAATACGCTCACCACGTCATTCGCATCGTCAAACGGAGCGGTTTCGGATTTCGCCTTCAAGTCCGACGGCAGTGTGGTGTACGCGACGTTCGATGCCAACGGGACAGACCTCGTTTATGTGATCGACACTGCGACGAACACGGTCACCCAGTCAATCACCGTGCCGGTTAATCCCACCGGTATCGCGATTTCACCGGATGACTCGACACTCTATGTGTCACATGCGATTACCACGAACGCGATCACTGTTATCGACACCGCCACCAACGCTGTTACCGGATCGATTCCGGCGACGTTGCAGGACGGCAATGGCGCGCTCGAGATCACCCCGGACGGCAACAGGCTCTATACCGTCCACCAAAACAACGGCGACGTCGTGGTGATCGATATCAATACGGGGAACGTCTCGACGATTCCGGTGGCCACCGGCCCGACCGGGGTCGCACTCAACCCTGCGGGCACCAGGCTTTACGTTTCCCACAGCAACGGTATTCCCGTAGAGATCATCGACACCGCGACCGCCACGATTGTTGGAGGATTTACCGGCAGCACAGCCCAGGGGACCCCTGGCGCCGGCATCGCCGTCACCTCCAACAACTCGCGTGTGTACGCCGCCCGTTCTTTTCAGGGCGTCGAGATTTTCGGTGTTGGCGGTGGTTCGTTGCTGTCCAATATCCCGCTGTTTTTCTTGACCAACAAGATCGGCGTTGCCCAGATCACCGGCACGGCGCCGTGCATCGATTGCGTTGACCTGCATACCGCCGTGCTCGACGGACTCTGTGCCGGCGCGCCATACACGAATATCAATCAAATCATTGCCGAGATCGAGGCGCAACTCACCACTGCTGCTGCCGGACAGGGGATCTGCGGCGACGGATTTTCTTCCTGTTTGACTGAGATTGAGGTTCTGGCGGGGGTGCCGTAGGCAATCCTGGTCTGATGCCGAAGATCGAGCTGGTGGCGGGCGAGTAGCGGCGTTTACCAGTCGAGCAGACCCGGCTTCTGTTTTTCCAAGCCGGCGTCGGAGGGGAAGACCGTGTTCATGATCACCTTCGATCTCGGGCCCGCGAATATGGGGTTTGCCGCGGCAAGCCATTCCTTGAAGTGGGGTGTTTCCAGGTGTTCCTGGAAGGCAGCTTCGTCGCGGTAGACTTCATAGAGATAGAAACGCGTCGGTATTTCTTCATCCTGATTGATGGCAAACGCAAAGCATCCCGGTTCGTCGCGCACGGCGCCTTGGGCATCTCCCAGACTCACCTCCTTGAACCGGTCGACGTACAAAGGTTCGATGTCGAGCGTAACGAAAATCGAATACATGATACCCCCTTTTTTGTGTTGGCAGTGAATTGGCTTAAATCAGTTTAGTTTGGGTTGACACACAGTCAAGGCGGAGAATTCGAACGTCGTTGCCGGCCTGCCAAAAATCGTTCACTGCCATGGGACCACCGATCATTCAAATGGATTATCCACCCACGGAAATTTTCGGAGATCGACCCTGGTGTACGGGATCTCGGTGAAGTGCGGCGGGACGGCGCCGGGCGCAGACATGTAGATGATCCGGGCAGCAATCGGCTCGAAGCCGGCATAAAAGTGCTGGGTCGATTTCACGACCAACAACTGCCTTTGCATCGGATCGATGCCGCACTTGCTGAACACCTGTGGGCTGAAGACCTGACTGCGCCTGCTGTTGACAACAATGTCGATGCCCTGGCAATGCAGAGCTACGGCATTTCCCACCGGACACTGCATCGGGGGCGCGTTCCCCTGGGGCCACTCCTGGATCATGTCCGGAACGATCGCCGTGACCGTTACGGACAGGTCCAGCGGGTCCCCCGACATCGGTCCCATCTTGCCGCCCAGACGCAGGTCCAATGTGGCGCCTTCTCCCGCCGCAGTCGCCGTCTGCACGGCAATAGGATCCCAGATCATTCCCAGTGCCGCATTCCCGGCTTTGCGGTGGATCAGTTCACGCAGGACGAACGTCGAATCGCTCGGCGCACCGCCGCCCGCATTGTCTGCCTGATCGGCGACCACCACCGGACCGTCCGGACTCGACAGCGCCTTGTCCAGAGCGGTGTGCATATCCAGCGAGTCAACCTGCAACTCATGGCGCAGGTCGAAAAACTTGCGCCCCAGTTCTTCCGCGATCCGGTTCGCGAGTTCGTGATCATCATCGGTGACCGCCAGAATCTGCGTGCCCGTCGTGGGGACGTCGCCCCACGGGAAGCAATGAACGACGGACAGGGACAGAACACCGTTCTGTCCTTCCATTGCGGTCATGTCATCGACGAACGACCGCATCGGCTCGAACGGCGTCAGGTACATGCCGATCATGCGGCAATCGAACAGCGCCATGACGGGGCGAACCTTGCCCTTTGCGCAGTCTGCAATGATTCGAAAGAGATCGAACGCGCGCTCACCAATATCCGTGTGCGGGTATTCCTTGAACAGCACAATCGCGTCCGTCTGCTCGATCATCTGCGCTGTGACGTCGCAGTGCAGATCCAGCTCGACCCCGATCGTTGCGGCAGGTCCGACGATGTCACGGACCCGCGCGATGATATCGGTTTCGCAGTCGTCGTAGCCGTCGGCGACCATGGCACCGTGCAGGCAGAGCAGGACGATGTCGACAGGCATCGCAGATTCGAGGGCAGCCAGCAACTCGTCTCGCAGGCTTTCGTACACCGCCCGCCGCGTAACACCTGCAGGTTGCGCAAAGGCAAACAGGCCGAAGACGAATTCCCACCCGCATTCAGCTGATTCCGCGTTCCAGATTCTGATCGTCTGCTCGAAACCCGCTACCGTACTGCCGGTCTCCAGGTCGGCCGGGCGAATGACATCGTAGTCGGCCATGCCGGTAGGAAACGGGGCAAACGTATTGGTCTCGGTGGCGATGCCGCCGGCAAATACTTTCATGACGTCGATGGGGCGAGGTTCACGGGCTCGATGAGGGCGCCGGCAAGCAGGTCGCGGAATTGCGCGTACGCGTGGTTACATCCGATCAGGTAGCACGGGCCTTCGTCGGGCAGCATTCGCAGCCCGGAGAGCACGGGCACGCGCAGGCGATCGTCCGTCATCGTGACGACTGAGCCGGCGGCGGGCCACAGCACCTTGTCGGCAATGTCCACTGCCTCTATCACCGTGTCTCCGGGTGCGAAGTTCGCGAAATAATGCGGCTCGTGCAGGCGGCCACGGCATCGGGCGTAGAATCCGAGCCACAGGTTGTTCGGTTTTTCCCACAGGAACAAGCGGATATCGTGGTCGAGATCGAGGCGTTCCCGGAATTGTGCGTCGAACAGGCATGGTGCCCCACTGACCGAGAGCTGGAAATCGTTCTCGATCGGTCGCGCCCAGCCGAGATAGTCGCCGACCATCGCCTTCCACGCCATGGCGCACTGTTCGAAACCTTCCCCGAATGCTACGGACTCGACGGTGTTCGGGTCGATCTCCCAACCGAGCCGGGTTGATTCACGGGCGATCTCGTCGGCATAGATGCGATTGCCGGCGAGCACTTTCAAGGCACGTGGTGCCCAGTCCTGTCCGTGTGCGGCTATGGCGCGGCGGAGGTCGTCATGTATCTCCGCGTGCAGATGTTCGGGGATCACGCCCCAAAACTCGTCACGGCCCTCGAGCACTTTGTCCTCGAGGAAATGGCGGATCGGCTCGGTCATGTCGTGCAGCGCCGCCGGCTCCACGTTGATGGAGGCCTGTTGCACGATGCAGCGATCACCGAGGTGCGTGCGCGCGGTTTCGATGAGGCTGAGCATCGGCGGCGTGTCACCGATCGGGTAGATGACCATCGCGTCGCACTGGCCCAGGGATCCGATAAATGTCTTCTGCAGTTCGATCACGCGTTGTTCCCAGTGCTCGGCTGCGAAGAACGAAGCGCGTCGTGTACCCAGCTGCTGCAGCTCTGCCAGGTCCGGACGTCCGTTGCTCAAGGCCCAGCACGCCGGGTGGATCAGGAAGAAGACACGGTCAATTTTCATGAGGCACAAATTCGAAGAGGAGGTGAATGATCAAATGAATATAGAGGAAGCATTCGCAATATCTTCCCCTCTTCATAGATTCTGACAACAGTCTTTTAGTTGAACCGATCGATGGACGTCAACAATATGCAGACCGAAGCCGCAACGAAACTTTATGTTGCTCCGGCAGGCGACGATGCTGCGCCGGGCACAATTGACGAACCGCTGGCGACAATGTTCGGCGCCCGTAACCGGTTGCGTAAACTGCGGTACGACGGCGAGGTGAACGGTGCCGCCGAAATCAACCTGCGCCAGGGCGCCCATGTCCTCAGTGAGCCTTTGCAATTGACCGCTGGTGACTCGGGCAGCAGCGGCGCACCGGTTGTCTATCGCTCGTATCCGGGTGAGCAGGCCACCATCACCTCCGGTCGTCGCATCACGAATTGGCAGCCGCACACGGACGGTATTTTTGTGGCCGATATCCCTGATGTGCGCAACGGTCTCTGGAGTTTCAAGCAGTTGTTCTGCGGCGGCAAGCGCATGGTGCGCAGCCGTCGCCCGAAGTACAATCCGGACGATCCGCTCTACGACGGCTGGGCATTCATCGATGAGCTGGTCGACACCAGCGGCGCACTGGACGGTGTCGACGTCTGTCGGCTCGGGCCCTGGCGTTTTCGCACCGACCCTGACAGTGTCGGGCAGAGGCAGCAGTGGGCCAGTGCCGCGACGGATACCGGGGACTGGGCCGACATCGGCCTGCAGACGGATTGGGTCCGGCAGGGCTACGAATATCTTGGGACGGCGTGGTACCGCACGACCGTGACCTTGACCGCGGATTTCGATTCGCGCGAGAACCTCTGGCTGTGCTTCGGTGCCGTTGACAAGGAAGCCTATGTCTACCTCGACGGTGAGTTGATTTTCGAACACAGTTATGCTTCCACCGGACTCTCGGGCGACGAACTCTGGGACCGTCCATTCAAGATGGACATCCGCGGCCACCTGAAGGCTGGACAGACTCATGAGCTTGCAGTCAGGATCAACTGCGACAGCGGCGGCGGCGGTATGCGTCATCCGGTTTCACTGGTCAGCGCCGATGGCGAACCGGACCTGATCTCGGTGCGCGGCAGCGTCCGTAGTCCCGCGGCCTTCTCCTGGCAGGACGATCCGTTCCCGGCCGAATACGCGAAGGCGCACCAGTCAGAGGTTTTTGTGGTGCCGGGCAAATCGTGGGTCAGCGACATGATCCCGGTGCGTGCGGTTGATGCGGCGACCCGGACGATCTATCTGCGCCGTCCGGTGGGAATGTCGGCCCATACATTGGGCAGTGCCACGCACCTTATGCCGGGCAATCGATTTCGTATCGAGAACAACCTCGAAGATTTGACGGACGCAGGCGAATGGTGCCTTGATGCGGAAGCGGGGAAAGTGTATTTCCGACCGCCGTCGGGTATCGATATCGAGCGGGCAGTCGTGACGGCGCCGCAACTGGAGGGGTTGGTCGAGTTGCGCGGCGGACCGGAAACTGGTGCATTCGTCAGTTTCGTGCGCTTTGAAAATTTGCGATTGACGCAGAACCAGATCGGCTGGCCGAAACCGGACTCGTACTACAAGACGCCCAATGCCAGCGTTGCGTTTCTCTTCGAGTACACCGACAACTGTGCAATCACCGATTGCGAGTTCGACGCTGTCGGTGGTGATGCGATCCGCATTTCGGGTATGAACAACTGTGTGACGGCTATGCGCAATCACATCCACGGGGCCGGTGCTTACGGCATCTTCATTGCCCACAAGCAGACGGGTTTCTCGCGTCACGACGTGTGTTCCAGCGATCTGCCGGGCCCGTCGGAGTGGCATATGATGCCGGAGGATCGGGCCGCGGCGGTGGCGGTTTGGCCGCGCAGCCTTGGTCATGTGATCAGCGATAACCACATTCATCATTTCGGGGTCTACGAGAAGCATGCCAACGGGGTCGCTTTCTTCGGCGTCGCCACGGCGGACGTCACGGTCAGCCACAACCATATCCACCACGGCCCGCGCTTCGGCATCGGCCTGATGAGTGGCTTGGGCCCACTGGTGATCGAGTACAACGATCTGCACGACCTTTGTCTGGAAACGTGCGATGCGGGCGGCATTACGGCCAACCGATGGTACACTACGGATTTGGACCCGCAGTTGACTTCCGGCGCCGTCATTCGCTACAACCGTGTCGTAGATATCATCGGTTGCGGCGCTTACGGTATCAAGGCGGAACCGGGTGGCATCGACTATTGCGATGGACGGTTGTGGACGCACTACTACAGTTGGGGCATCTACTTCGACAACGCGCCGATGAATATTCAGGTATACGGCAACGTCGTTGCGCGCAATACGCTTGGCGGCATGATGATCAGTTGGTATTGTCACAACACCGTTGTCGAGAACAACATCTTTGTCGACTCTTCGAAGTCGCAGGTTTACCTGCTGCTCGGCGGCGAAATGAGCGGTCAGCGTTTCTGTCGCAATATCATCACTTACACCGCCGAGGACGCTGACTACATGCGCCTGAACTTCATCGGAAAGTTCGACATAGCCCCAGTGTTCGACGAGCTCAACGCCAACCTAATCATGACTCCGGGAGGTGCCGCGACAACGTTCAGCGGGGTGCCCGGAGAGGCGATCGAGCGGATGGGCGAGGGGTCTCGGATCGATGACCCGTCGATGAGCTGGTGGCACTCGCTGGGCTTCGATACCACGACTGTCTATGCCGATCCGAAATTCGTCGACCCGGACAACGACGACTACACGCTGGCGCCGGACTCGCCCGCCTTCGACATCGGCTTCGAACCAATCGACACATCGCAGATCGGCATTCGCCCGACCCAGTGATCCGGCAACAGATGCAACTGCACCTCACAACCAGAACCAAGGCCTGAAAAATCCAATGAGAACACCTGCCGACGAAGAATTCTTTGAGCGCGAGCTCGCCACCTTCCTGCCTGACAAAATCTTCGACGCCCACTGCCACCTGTGGCGCGGGCAGTACATGCCGGCCTGGTCGTTAGACGGCACCCCCGGCGATGCCGGCTATGCCGAATACATGAATGCTATAAGCGACTTGCACGGAGACCGCACGGACGGTGCACTGTTTCTCTCGTATGCCGAGCCGGGCGACGAGGAGGCGCAGCATGGGAGCAATGCCTGGCATGCAGAACAGACGGCGCTTGGCAAAAACTGCCGCGGCCTTTTCTTCGTCACCCCCAAGGACGATCCCGAATGGGTGCGCCAGGAGGTTCGACGCCTCGGCATGCATGGTCTCAAGTGCTATCACTCCTTTGCCGATGTGACGCCGACGTGGGAGGCGAGCATCCCGGATTTCCTGCCCGAGCCGTTGGTCGCCGTCGCCAATGAGGAGGGCTGGGCGATCACCCTGCATATGGTGAAGTCCCGCGCCGTGGCCGATCCCGACAACATTCACTGGATCCGCAAATACTGCGAAACCTATCCGGATATGCGGCTGATCCTGGCGCATTCGGCGCGCGGTTTTCAGCCGGTCCACAATCTCGAGGGTCTGCCGCACCTCACCGGGCTCGACAACCTGTACTTCGACACCAGTGCCAATTGCGAGCCGATTGCGCATCAGGCCATCATCCGGATCATCGGCCACGACAAGTTGATGTACGGCTCGGACCTGCCGGTGTCTAACTTGCGCGGCCGGTCCCTCTCCGCTGCGGACACCTTCCTCTGGCTCTATGAGGAGTCCCCGGTGTGGGGGGAAAAACACCTGAAGATCGATCCAGTCCTGATCGGGCTCGAACACCTGCGCTCAGTCAAACACGCCTGCTGGTCTGAACGGCTCGACGACAACGCGGTCGAGGATATTTTCTGGAACAACGCAGCTCGACTGTTCGGTCTGTAGGCGAACGAGCACTATTCGACCAGGCCCTATCCCGAGGACCGTATGACAACCGATGAAAAAGCGTTTCTCGATGAGAACGGCTATGTTGTGTTGCCGCAGGCGATCGGCACGGACGCAGCCGATGAGCTGCGTGAACGGACCCTGGAATTGGCAGTACAGGAACGCACGGCCGGCGGCGAATCGGCTCTCTACCTTGACGGCACGTCACAGCGCGTATGGAATCTGGTCAACAAGGGCGAGTGTTTCGAGCGGGCTGTCGTTAACCCGCGGATTCTCGAGTTCCAGCAGTACCTCCTTGGTGACGACTGCGTGCTGAGCAGTTTTACGGGCAACCTGATCGGGCCCGGGGCGTCGCCATCCGGTCTACACATCGACTTTCCGATGGGTGAGATGCCGGTGCCTCTGCCGGCCTGGACGTTCTGCGCGAACAGCGTCTACATCCTGACCGACTTCACCAAGGAGAACGGCGCAACTTGCGTCATCCCCGGCAGCCATGGGCGAGGCTTCGGTCCGAAACACGACGAGACATGCAACGACATCATCCAGCTTGAAGGAGCGAAGGGCGACGTGGTCGTCGTCAATGGTCTGATCTGGCACGGCAGCGGTGCGAACCACACTGACAGTATGCGTGTGGGGCTGCTTGGTTTCTATTGCCGGTCCTTTATCCGCCCCCAGCAGGAGCATCTCGAACTGGTGTCAGAGGACGTCTGGCAGCGGGCTACGCCGGCGATGCGGCGACTGCTCGGCGAAGGCGCCAAGGCACCGGAACGGTATTGACCGCGGCGGTTTTCCTGCGACTGTGCTCACTCGCAATCCGGATTTCCTGACAACGTATTGCTGAGGTTATATAGAAGGACGAATAGGGGCAGTCCGCTTGAAAGCCCATCGAGTTCGACGACGGCCGGCGGGGTCATCATTTCGTCGATCATTCGGTGCAGATCGCGGCAATTTGCTCAAGTCAATCGGGGGGGAAGTAGTTTCTGATCCCGGCATCGGTCCAGGGATGTCCTGAGATCGGGACGAGGCGTGGATCAAAGAGGGGGACATTCGGCCAAAACTCGACATGCCCATCCTGCCAAAGGAAGTTGCGGTCCATGGGGCCGCGGACATTGAGAGAGTCCTTCGTCTCCCAGTTGGTTCGGTGGTGCTTGTAGGTGAGATGATGATTGGGTGTATGGTCGTCGGTCTCATTCACCAACGACAGCAATCCGTCTTTGTCAGGGTGCGCAGTCCACATCCAATTCAGCCCACCGCCGCGCCACATATCGAGGTCGGCCATGAGGATATTGAAGGTGTAGGTCGTCGCGCCAACGGTAACCTCCGGCTCATCGCCCATACGCAGCATGCCGCTACCTGGCTGGCTTTCGTCGATCAGGTGCCCGAACCAGTTTTCGTACGTGCTGTACATGAAGCGATAGGGCGGGGTCCCCGGCGCGCCGGTCGTGACGGGCGGAACGAGATCGAGGTCGGTGTTGAGCGAGACTCCGCCGAAATGTGGCGCCAGGACGCACTGAAACAGCTCGTCAAAGTCCGCCACGTAATCCTTCATCTGGATGCGCGGATTGCTGTTGCGGCCGAGGGCGTTCGAGAATAACGTGTAGTGGGTGTCCAACTGGCTCATGTCCGGGTAATATGTATTAGAATCCGCCGCGTAGCTGAGCAGCATGACGCCGGCCTGGCGCAGTTGATTGCCACAAACAATGAGCTTGGCTTTGTATTTTGCCCTGCCGAGAGCCGGCAACAGCATGGACGCAAGGATCGCGATGATGGCGATGACCACCAGGAGTTCTATTAACGTGAAATTGGATCGGTGATGCTTCATGCGACTGGTAAGTATCCTTCGATACGACAGGTTCCTTATGCGCTCAATAATAGCTATATAGTATCTCGCCCCCCCCCCCGGAAAAATGCAAGCTGACGGCGCCGATAATGTTTTTTTGCAACACCAATCTTTATCGAAGCATCGAGATCATAACGGAACGGCATTGCGAACCCGGGCGCGACCGTTGCGGGCGTGGCGCTCACAACGGCAGATCACCTGGTGGGCTCTTCTACAATTCTTCCCGGCATTGCCGCCCGAGCTCGGCGAACTTGTAGCCGGTCTGCGTAAGGAACATGATATCGCCGCCGACACCGACAAAGCGGAAACCTTCCGCGATTGTCGCACGCAGGGATTCGGGGGTCGGCAGCACGACATGCACACCGGCGGCCTTGCCCGCGTTGGCACAAGCATCGAGCACAAGCTGTCGTGCCTCAATGATTTTCGGATGACTGGTCTGGCCGGTGATGCCATAGGAACCGCTCATGTCATACGGGCCGATGTAGACACCATCGATACCATCGACGGCAAGGATTGCGTCGATGTTCTCGACCGCCAGTGCCGACTCGATCATGGCGATGACCACGATCCGGTCGTTGGCGGCAGCTGCATAGCCGTCAAAGTTTATGCCCCAGTCATTCGAGCGGCCGAACGAATAGCCGCGCACGCCCTGTGGCGGATATTTCGCTGCCCTGACGGCGTGCGCCGCCTGTTCGGGCGTTTCTATCAGCGGCACGATGACACCTTCCGTGCCGACATCGAGCGCCTGGCGGATCACCAGTGTATCGCACTCGCGGACGCGCACCAGCATCGTACTGCGGCCCTGCACGGCGCGCGCCATGTTGGTGACTTGCTCGATGGACGTATC
>CAJWLW010000081.1 GCA_913042885.1 uncultured Lentisphaeria bacterium
CAGTTCAGTGGCTTGAACCGCCTTTTTTATGAATCACGACTATCTGAATTGAGGGAAAAAACAAATTATTCCATAGCCATCCCTCCAGTAGGTTTGCATAGAACCGTAAGTTATGGAAAAGAATGGAACGGGCGGTACGATCTGTCAACGAAAAATACAATTCGACTATTGCCGAAAAGAAGTAAACCGTCACGCCGTCACTGGCTGGTGACGGTGAATCTACACCACTGTATCAGTTATGCTAACCGATTCTACAAATATTATTTGAAAAAAATAACCCGCCGGCGTAGGGCTCAAAACGCCGTATCATTGCCATTGGGGCCATGTGCCGGCAATGGTTTGACACTATTGACCCGGTTATTGGCTTGCATGACCTCTGCGATACACCTCATCATCACTGAGGCAAACGGTTAGGTGGATCGCGGTGTCACCCTCCGAACACATGTTTTTACCATGGAAACAAGACACGCCCGGCCAGGGCGGTGGAGGATTCGGCTTGAAACTTTCCAAGATTTGACAAACAATCCGAACACAAATGATCTGTTGCAGGATAGGCTGTTCGTTGGCGGTGGCTGCGGCTGGCGGCTGAAACATTCTTCAGCCCTGTCCCAATTCCGCCGAGCGCTCGGTAGCTGCCTGGATCACTCGCGTCATGATATCGCGGAACTCCGCGGCTTCGAGTACCGCCAGGCCGGCAGCCGTAGTTCCGCCGGGCGACGTCACTGCTGTGCGCAACTCGTCGGGTGTCCCCATCTTTCGGGCTACCATCTCGGCTGCTCCGGTGACCGTCTGCACAGTCAACGCCAGCGCTGCCTCCGGCGCCAGACCGACGACCTCGGCACCGTCGACCATTGCCTGAATCATTTCAAACACATATGCCGGGCCGCTGCCGCTCAGTCCGGTTACGGCGTCCAGCTGCGACTCGTCCATCTCCATGACAATGCCGACCGCCCCGAAAATCCGCTCCACCAGCGCCCGATCGTCAGCCATCACGCCGCCGCTGCAGGCGTAGACCGCAGCCCCCTTGCTGACCAGCGCCGGCGTATTCGGCATCACCCGTACAAGCCGGTCGCTACCCACCCACTTCTGCAGATTCGCCAGCGACAGGCCGGCAGCAATAGAGACGAACAGCTTGTCATCGAACATCCCGTGCAGCGGCAGCAGCACTTCCGCCGCGACCTGCGGCTTCACAGCCAGCACAACGACATCGGCCGTCGCGATCGCCGTCTCGTTGTCCGCCTCTGTCGTGATCCCTGTCGTTGCCGTGAAAGCCTTGCGCGCATCCGCCAGTATGTCCGCGGCACTGACGTCGTCAACGCGACAGATTCCCCCCTCAACCAGGCCGCCAGCCAGGGCCGTGGCCATTTTTCCTGCTCCGATGAAAGTGATTTTCATAGTGTCATAGAGTAGCGCATGCCAAGCGGTTTTCGAGGCACTTCCGCACCTTATTCACCGTTGGATAGTCACGGAACAGAAAGCCGTTCGCTGCAAACCAATCACTGCCCTCCAGCGCCCCTTCGATTTCAGGTTTCGACAGCAGTGAGCGGTCGACACCGATAATCAACGGCAAGTCCGGATTCGCCGCACCAAAGACCAGGCGCTGCAGCAACTGCGTGCCGTGCCACCGGTGGAACAGCTCCAGGTGCACACGGCCCCCGTCAGAGTTCTCGAAACTGAAATCGGGAAACACCAGTTCCTGATCGCCGCTGTCGATAAATGGGGTTTCGCCGACAATCGACCAATCCCCCACCGTTTCCCGGAAGTGGCGGTGGAACATGCCGATCTCCTCAGGCACATAAGCACTGAAGTTGCGATACGCACTGACCAGCCCGAGTTTCTGATCGGCCACCAGGCGCACTTCCTGCCCGTTGCGTACGCTGACGGTCGTCTCCAACCGCCACTTGGACAGGCTGCAGACCGCCGGGAAAAAAGACGCCAACTGCAGCCCGTACTTGCCGGTATTGCCCAAGACGCTCGCCGGTCCGTCGATGACGATGCGCAGTCGCGATTCATCAACTGCCTTTTTTTTGCGCTTCGTGCCGTCGCGATGAATAGTCGCCAGCAGGCGAAAAAACTTGAGGTACTTCATCAACCGCCGCAGATTCGCCGCCTCCGGTTCATCGATTGTCAGGGTCAGCGACTGGGCCTGCAACAGCAGCGACTGCACCTGAGCGCAGTTGTAACGTTCGAGCAACTGCTGCGGGTGCAGATCGCGGAAGCGCACCAGACGCTCGTTCTCCGGGAGGTCCTGATAGATGTCGATGTCACCGGCATCGGCCAGCGCCTGTTCGCGATACGCTTCGAAGCTCATCCCTGCCGCCCGCCGCAGCAGGTTCGCCGAATCCGCAAACAGCTGGCCGCGGCGTTCGGCGAAATCGACATCATCGGCATGCCCGAACCTGGCCCGATCCTGAAGCAGCTTTTCCAAGCCACAGGCCAGTTTGCGGTCACTGATGCAGTTGAGCGCCGGCTCCGCAACGTCTGCGATCTCCGCACGGCTGACGCCGGGCTGCCGATAAATAGTCAGCAACTCCTCGGCAAGCTGCAGCAGCATGGCGTTGCCGGTGTCGACGAACTGCGGCTTTACCGTCCCTTTGCTGATGCGAAATCTAAGAAGATCTTTGGTAAGCACGATGCTGTCGCCGCCGGTCGCTGATGTGATACTCTGAAGTGCCCGCGCTCACCAGCTCATAGAGCTGTGCCTGCTTGCCCGCCACCGGCCGCAGGATGCGGCCGAGCCGCTGCACGTGCTCGCGAATGCTGCCGCTGCCCGACACGACAATGCCGACGCTCGCCTCGGGCACGTCGATGCCTTCGTTCAGCACCTTGCTCGAAACCAGCACCGGGTAATCACCGGCGCGGAACTTATCCAGGAACGCCTTGCGCTCGACCACCTTCGTATGCTGTGTAATCACCGGAACCAAGAACCGTCGGCCCAGTGCATACGCCGTGTTGTTGTCGGCCGTGAAAATCAAGGTGCACTCACCCGCATGCCGCTGGAACAGGTCCCAGATCATGCGGAATTTGCTGCGGCTGGCGGCGGCAATGCGCTTCTGCGCCAAGTACGCATTGAACGCCGCGCGCCCGTCCGGCATGCGGGCGCAAAGCCCGGTAAACTGCTGCCAGCCGCGCGGGCTGCCGAAATTCACGCCGTTGGCCCGGACAAAGTCGATATACGTCTTGCGGTTGCGCTCGTACGCCTCGGCCTCGTCGTCATCCAGCGGCAGTTCGATGCGATGCGTCTCGTACGGCGCCAGGATTGCCCCTTCCAGTTCATCGATATCGCGCCGGAAACAGATCGGCCCGACCAGTTCCGCCAGCACGGCGTCACCGTCGTCGTTACACTCCGGCGTCGCCGTCAACCCGAGGCGATACGGAGCAATCGACATAGCCGCAGCCGTGCGGTTTACCCGACCCGGCAGGTGATGGCATTCATCGAAGACGATGAGGCCGAAACGGTTGCCGATGAACTCCATCATGATCACCGCCGAATCGTAGGTGCTGACAGTCAGGTCCTGGACATCCTTGCTGCCACCGCCCAGCATGCCGACCGGCACCCCGAACGCCTCCTCAAGCCGTGTCGCCCACTGCTGCATCAAATCGAGTGTCGGCACGACAACCAGTGCCGGCCGCTGCACATCGGCGATCGCCATCATCGCCAGAAAGGACTTGCCGGCGCCGGTCGGCAACACCGCCACGCCACGCCGCTGAACGGCATTCCAGGCCGCCAGCGCCTCCCGCTGCAGCGGCCGCGGCATCATCACGTCGCTCAGTTCGAATGGACATGGCGCGAAGGCCCGGGCGCGATCGTCGTACGGCAACCCGTCGCAATGCAATTTGCGGACGATTGCGGCGTACAGGTGGGCACCGGCGCGATACCTGCCAATCCGCTCATCGTACGTGAGGTGCGGTGCGATCGGATCGACAGCTGCGGACTCTGCAACTTCGACCAACAGCGTGCCGTAATTGTAATCGATCGTAAACATAGTTGCCCGGGTAGGCATGTGCGGGGTTCGGTCACCGCCGGTCCAAGATGCCTGAGGTGCAGCACAAATTCAACCGGGAATACCGTTTTATGCAAACGGGTTCTATCGATTGACAATCCAGCAGCATGCCGTAATTGTAAACACTCCTAAGCATAGTTGTCCGGACGGGGCATGTGAGGAGTTCGGCCACCGGCCGGTCCAGGATGCCTGCGATTCAACGCGAATTTAACCGGGGATGCCATTGTGGACGAACGGATTCTGCTGATTGACAACTCAGATGTCGATGCCAGCCGCCAACATGGCGAGCTGATCATCCACAGGTTCCCGTTTACCATCGGCCGCATGCCATCCGCCGACGAGAACGAGATCACCAATCTCGATCTGCGCGAAAGCGACCTGGAACTGCGCGAAGAACGCCCACCGTTCATCGCCTCGCGCAACCATGTCGAAATTGGCTTCTCCGGCGGCCAAGCCTATGTCAAAGACCTGGGCAGTATGAAAGGCACACTGGTCAACGACGTCGCGGTCGGCGGCAACCGCAAGGCCGAGTCGGTCTTCCTCACCGGCGGCGCCAACACCATCCAGCTCGGCACCAATCGCTCGCCCTGGAAATTCCGTATCGTCGTGGAGGCCGGCCAGGAGAAACCCCGCATGGTCGTGGCCGATGATGATGAGACCGTCCGCAAGCTGCTTTTCGACACCTTCAACCGCGAATTCGCCGTCATCCCGGTGGAGAACGGCTACAAGGCCCTGAACGCCTGCATCAACGAACACCCGGATATCGTGCTGCTTGACTGGCAGATGCCGGACATCGACGGCATCAAGGTTTGCCAGACGTTGAAGGCCAACGTCCGCACCGCCACGTTGCCGGTCATCATGGTCACCGGCATGGACACCACCCCGGACCGCATCCGCGGCATGAGTGTCGGCGCCGACGAGTACATCACCAAACCTTTCGATGTCCACGAAATCCGGGCCCGTGTCAACGCCGTCATCGATCGACAGCGGCAGGCCCGCAACCAGCACTGGCTCAGCGGCATCCCCAGCGAAGCTCGGTTGCAGTCCGAATTCGACCAGATTGCCGCCAACGGTGCAGCGCCGCACAACCTGATTACGATCACGATCGTCGGCCTCGGCCGTTTGCAGGAGAAAAGCGGCACCGTCGCTGCCGAAGTTATGTCCCGGCGCATCTCCGAGGTGCTGTGGCAGCAGTCTCTGGCCAGCAACCGCACCGTGCCTGCTCAGCTCAGCCTCAACCGCTGGTGCCTGCTTTGTCCCGCCGACGGCGCCCGCAGCCTCGAAACCGCTGTCAAACAGGAGCTCAATAACTTGCTGGCCAATACCCCGGCATCGTTCAAGATCAAACGCCACGCCACCGCCAAGTACCGCAACTACCGCCAGCTCACCGAAAAAATCTGAGCCGCCACATATTATTGTGGTGCAGCGCACCCCTGCCTGCGATTCGAAATTGACCGGTAGAAATAGAAGTCAAGGGTCCTGCAAAGGAATGATGGGTCGGCACTTTTACAGTTCGATTTCACGGGCGGGAACGCACCGTGCCAGTGAGATGCCCCCCCCCACACACGGAGTTGACACCTCTTATTCATTTTCCTGCTGGCATTGGTCGCAACAGCACGTCATGATACTGTCATGCAGAAACAGGAACAGATCGCCATCGACGGCCCCGCCGCCTCGGGCAAAAGCACGGTTGCACGGCTGCTGGCAGAGGCGCTCAACGCCTACTTCGTCAACACCGGAGACATGTACCGGGCCCTCACCTGGCAGGTCATGAAGCACGGTGTCGATCCGCGTAACGCCCCAGATGCCATCGCCCCGTTGCTCGAACATCTCGATCTGACCTGCCGTCCCGACGCGGCCAACCAGTTGCGTGTCTACCTCAACGGCACCGAAGTGCCGCAGTCCGAGATCCGTGCCCCCGACATCACTGGCGCCGTCAGTTTCCTCGCCCGCATACCCGCCGTCCGTCAATGGCTCGTCACGCGCCAAAAAGAGCTCGCGACCCTCGGTCTCACCGTCACCGAGGGGCGCGATATCGGCACGGTCGTTTTTCCGCAGGCGCGTTTCAAATTCTTCGTGACCGCGACCCCCGAAGAACGGGCCAAGCGCCGCCTGCAGCAAGCCGGTGAGACGATCGACGGCGCCACGCTGGCATCGGTGGCGGCGGCGATTGAGGAACGCGACCGACTCGACAGCACACGGGAGATCGCGCCTTTGCGGCCGGCCGACGACGCCCTCGTCGTCGATACGACCGGGCGCACAGTCGAAGCAGTCGTCAACGAGCTGGCGGCAATTGTCAGGGAGGGCCTGGCTTGAATGGAGAAGTCAAGGATTAGCTATCGCGTACCTTACGCCGATACCGACCAGATGGGTGTCGTTTACTACGCCAACTACTTCGTCTACTTCGAGCGGCTGCGCAACGAGTTGCTGCGCGATCTGGATTATTCCTATGGGGAAATGGAAGTGCAGGGCCTGCAGTTGCCGGTGATCGAAGCGCACTGCGACTACAAATTGCCCGTGCGTTATGACGATCTGATCGAGATCACCGGATGGGTGGCAGAATGCCATGGCGCCAAGTTCAAAGTGAGCTGTGAAATCCACCGGGACGGCGAACTGCTGGCCTCCGGTCACACGATCCACGTCTGTGTGACAATTGCCACGCGCAAACCGAGGCGCCTACCGCCAGAGCTCGCTGATCAGCTGATGGACGGCGTCAGAGGGGCAGTGCACTAAGCGGTATGCGCGACACCGACGACAGGAGCGCGAACGGCAGCTTCAGCACCGCACCGACGACCTGGAATGGAGCCTGGACACCACGGCCGATGTCATTCATGGCACTACCCGCAGTGATGCCGGGCAACGGAGACAATACCAGTTTGACGACGCCCAGCGGCAGGTAAAGCAGGTTCGAAGCCGCGCTCGGCACAGTCGCAACCGAAGCCGCCGCATCAATGGCGTGCGGCGTACTCTGCAGCGCCGCGTACGCAGCCTGCGGGCTGGCGGTGAAAGCTGCGCTTTCGGTCGCACCGAAGCACAGACAAAATCCCACGATCAAAACTGCAACAGATAGTTCACGCATCTTGGATCTCCGAATAAGTGGAAACAACAGCTGGAAGGATATTGAAGGCGATAATGTACTGCAACAAACACGAAACCCGAAATCCATAGATTCATTTTCCGTTTCCCTCTCCGTGCCCTTCGTGCCTTCGTGGTGATCTCTGTTTTCCCGCGCTTGACGCCACCGGCAGTACCGACAATAGTTGAGGTGACAGCGGAAACTTCATAATTGGGTAAGGCCATATGTCATCAATCACAATGTTCGACGCACTGCTGGATGTTCTCGAACGCCGGCGCCGGGACGATCCGTACATCGAATTGTCGCCGGAGAACCAGACCTTCCTGGCCCAGGCAGCTTTGCACGCCAGTACCGCACCGACACCGGCCGCGCCCGCACCCGCCGCACCGACACCGACCGCTCCGGACAACTGCGAGCAAATCCCAAAGTCCGTGCCGCAGTCACCCGGGCGCGAACCGTCGGCCGCCTGTGAGCCCAATGCAGCAGCGCTGACGACCGCCGACCCCATCGACCTGAGCAATACCAGCCTGGTCGAACTGGAAACCATGGTCAGCGCCTGCACACGCTGTGGACTCTGCAAAGGGCGCAACCGCACCGCCTTTGCCGACGGCAACACCGGCGCCGACCTGATGTTCATCGGTGAAGGCCCGGGCGCCGACGAAGACCGCGAGGGCATCCCTTTCGTCGGTGCCGCCGGTCAACTGCTGACGAAAATCATCGGCGCCATGAAGATCAGGCGCGAGGATGTGTACATCGCCAATATCGTCAAATGCCGACCACCGCGCAACCGCAATCCCGAACCCGACGAAGCGGCCGCCTGCCTGCCCTACCTGGAGCGGCAGATCGAACTGGTCGCCCCGAAAGTCATCGTCACCCTCGGCGCCGTGCCGCTGCGCTTCCTGTTAGACCAAAAAGGCATCCGCCGGCTGCGTGGCAACTGGCTCGAGTACAAAGGCATTCCCGTCATGCCCACCTTCCACCCGTCTTACCTGCTGCGCGTGCCCGACGCCAAGCGCGACGTCTGGAACGACATGCAGCAGATCATGGCGCGACTCGGCATCCAAAAATGAGTGAGGTCCCGAAAACCCGACCGCCTCTGGGCAAGGCGCTGTTCGTGCTGACCGCTCTGGCGCTGGTCGCGGGCGGTCTGCTCTGGCACAACACCCGGCCGCATCGCGACGGCAAGCCGTACTCCGCCATAGAGCATGTGATGGGCACCCGCGCTACTGTCACCTTCTGGACCGATTCCGATTCCGGCGCCCACGCCGCCAACATGGTGTTTGCCATCTTCAGGGAGATCGACGAGCAGTTCAGCAACTACAAGCCCGACTCTGAACTGTCGAAACTCAACGCCACAGCCCACGAACAGCCTTTCCAATGCACCGGGCGCATGTGGGAGCTGCTCAACACCGCACGAGCCGTGTGGCACACCAGTGACGGCGGGTTCGATATCTCTGCAGGCCCGCTCATGCATCTCTGGGGGTTTTACACGAAACGCCAGGAACTTCCGTCCGACGAAGAGATCGCAACTGTCACGGCGTTGGTCGGTCTCGACAAGATCGCCTTCGACGACGACGCCCGCACGGTCTTCTTTCCTCAGCAAGGGATGATGCTGGATCCCGGCGGTATCGCCAAAGGCTACGCCATCGATCTGGCCGTCGCCGCAGTACGTGAACTGGGGATCGACCGCGGTGTCATCGACCTGGGCGGCAATATGTTCTGCATGGCCGAGCCGCCGCCGGGCCGGGAGTCATACAGCATCGGCATCCGCAACCCACGCGCCAAGGAATACCAGACTATTCTGGGGTCCGTTGCCATTCTCAATCAGTCGGTCGCTGGCAGCGGTGACTACGAGCGCTTCGCCGAGATCGGCCGCCGCCGCATCTGTCACATCATGGACCCGCGCACCGGCCATCCGGTCGAGGGTGTGGCGCATGTCAGTGTCGTTGCGAAAACAGCGATGGCCGCCGACATCCTCTCGACTGCCGCCTTTGTCAGTCAAGGCAGCAATCTGGATGCCCTGTCCGAGATCGACCCGACCGCCCAGTTTTTCGTCGTACATATCAATCCCGATGACAGCCTGTCAACAATGACGCGTGGCGATCTGTGGCAAGCATTGACTATCGAAGGAGTCACCGATGGCACACTTGAATGAGATCGTGGAATTTCTGGACGATACGTTGGCGATCAGCAGTATCCCGGCCGATAAATCGAACAACGGCCTGCAGATCCAGGGTGGTGATAGCGTGACGACGGTCATCGGTGCTGTCGACGGCTGCCTGCAGACGTACGAGGCCGCTGCCGAACGCGATGCCGACCTGATTTTTGTCCATCACGGCGAAAGCTGGGGGGACTCCCTCAAGCGCCTCACCGGGCACACCGCCGAGCGCCTCCGCGTTCTGTTCAGGCGAGACATTTCCCTGTACGCCGCACACCTGCCGCTCGACGCCCACCGCGAGCTCGGCCACAACGCCCGCATCGCCAACACCCTCGGCCTGCGCAAGCAGTCGACCTTCGCGGAATACGCCGGCACAGAGATCGGGATTCGCGGTGAAGTCGATGCGATCTCGGTCACTGATCTGGCGGCGCTGGTCGATGAGCAGTTGTCAACGCAATCGGTCGTTTACAACTTCGGCAGCAGGGAAATTCACAGTGTCGGTGTGATTTCAGGCGCCGGCGCCGGCGCCATTCCGGAATGTCACCGTCTCGGCATCGACTGCCTGATCACCGGCGAATTCGGCCACACCGATTACCACGTGATCCGCGAGCTGGGCGATGTTGCCGTCATCGCCGCCGGTCATTACAAGACCGAGGTGCCAGGTGTCATCGCCGTGCTCGACCTCCTGAAAAAACAGTTCGACGTCACCTGCGAGTTCGTCGATTTCCCCACCGGGCTGTAGGCGGCGGCGTTTCCCTTTGACGCTCTTCTGGAGGTGAGGTCATCCTTGACCGCGCCTCCAGAAGAGCTATTTCGCCAGCCACGCCTCGTACGACTGCTCGAGGCTCTCCGCTATCTTGGCGAAGTCAAATCGTTCGACGGCATCCGCCCGTGCCGCCGCACCCATTTCCCGCCGGCGCTCCGGGTTGCGGATAAGCTCGAGCCAGGCGGCAGCCAACGGTTCGGCTTCGAGCGGCGTGACCCGACCGGTCTCGCCGTCACGGATGATCTCCGGCAGCATGCCGTAGTTCGAGACGACGCAGGGGATGCCCATGGCCATCGCCTCGCGCACCGCCCGCGCCGTGCCGTCGAAGCCGGGCATCAGCAGCGTGAAGATGTCGAACGCCGCCAGCGTGTCGACATAGTCGTCCATCCGGTAGCCGCCGAAAATCACCTGTGTTTCGAGGCCACGCGCCTTGATCGGTTCCCACACCGTCGACTGCATCTGGCTGGAGGCCCCGAGCAACACGAAGCGGGCTTCCGGCACCTCGGCGATCACCGCAGCGGCGGCGTCGAGAAACACCTCCATGCGCCGATACTTCTGGAATCGCGTCACCAGACCAATCACCGGACTGCCCGCCGGCAGGCCAAGCTCCGGTCGCAGATTGCGCCCTTCGCAATCCGGGCGGAAGCGCTGCAAATCAATGCCCATCGGCAGCACGCGGATTTTCTCCGACGGGATCGCGAGGCGGTCGATGTACGCCTGCCGGAACTCGTCGGTATACACCAGCATGCCGTCGGTCAGCCGGTTCAGCAGCACCTTGTTGATCAGCGACCCCTTGAGGACCGAACGCTTGTGCAAAGTCCGCACCAGCAGCGGCCGACCAGCGCCGAGTTTGCGGGTGCAGACCGTCCCGATCCCGTGGTCATGACTCAGGTGCGTGTGAACGATGTCGAACTCCCGGGTGCGGATGAAGCCGGGCAATGCACGCCAGTCGTGCCAGGTGTCCGCCAGACCGAGGTAGCGGCTAAGTCGGAATTGCGTCGTGCACGGCAGGCCGTACTCCGCGATCTTTCCTTCGACCGTCTCGTCCGAGATCTTGTCGTCCGGGTCGCGTGGACAGGCGATCAGTACCTCATGACCACGCTGCTGCAGGCCGAGGCAGGTCTGCAGCACCGGCTCGGCAGGGCCGGTCCAGCGCCAGTCGCTATAGAGATGGAGAATCTTCACGGGCAAGGGTTGTTGGATTGTCCATGTGGTTCGGGATAAGATACTCCATGGAAAACCTGCTCAAAGACCTCCAGGCCGAAATTGCCGGCGATATTCGATTCGACACCTTCTCCCGCCGGGCCTACAGCATCGACGCATCGATCTACCAGATCGACCCGATCGGGGTCGTGTTGCCGAAGACTACCGAAGATCTGCTCACAGCCATGGCGATTGCCGGGCGTCACAACGTCTCCGTCGTCCCGCGCGGCGCGGCGACCGGTATTGCCGGCGGCTGTATCGGGCCGGGCCTGGTCATCGATACCTCGAAGTATCTCAATCATATCATCGACGTCGACTACGACGCCGAGACCGCACTCTGCGAGCCCGGCGTCGTGCAGGACCAGTTGAACAGCGTCCTGGCACCACGCGGCTACCGGCTCGGCGCCGATACTTCGACCGGCAACCGGGCAACACTCGGCGGTATGCTGGGCAACAACTCTTCAGGCGCACATTCGATGCGTTACGGAAAAATGGTCGACAATGTCAAGGCGGTCAGCGTGGCGCTGGCCCGCGGCGAGCTGCTCAAATTCAGCGAGATTGAATGGGACCAGTGGCAGCCGGAAACCAACACGGCCAGGCGCATCCGCGACACGATAGATGGCATCCGGTCAAATCTTACGGACGAAATCCACCGGCGCTTCCCGAAAATCCAGCGGCGTGTGTCCGGCTACAATCTCGATGAACTCGTCGGCAACGACCGGGTCAACCTGGCAAAACTGATCGCCGGTTCGGAGGGGACCCTCGGCCTGGCTACGGACATCACCGTGAAGATCAGTAAGAGCCCGAAAGTTACGGGCCTCTGCGTACTGCACCTGAATGACCTCATCGACGGACTGAAGGCGGTGGATTTTCTGCTGCAGTACGAGCCGTATGCCCTCGAGTTGATCGATCACTTCATCATCGAGATGGGGCAGCAGAACCCGGTGATGCGTAATCGTCTGGACTGGCTCGACGGCCAGCCAAAGGGTCTGCTCGTGGCAGAGTTTGACGGTGACAACGTCGCCGAGGTCGCGGCCAAGCTCGAACGCTTCGACAGCGAGGTCGGCCGCGAATCGATCGCTTACAGCCAGGTCACGCTGACCGAACCGGCGGCGATCGCCAACGTCTGGCACCTGCGCAAGGCTGGCCTTGGTCTGGTTATGGCGCGGCGCACCAACCAACGCGCCATCGCGTTTCTCGAAGACATCGCCGTGCCGCCGGCCCGGGTCGGAGAGTTCATGAGCGCCTTCCGCGACTACATCGGCGACGCCGGCAAGGAAGCCGGCTTCTATGGCCACGCCGGCGTCGGCTGCATACATGTGCGGCCGATGCTCGACCTTAAGAGCGAGGCGGATGCGGACCTGATGGTACGCATGATGCACGACATCTCCGACATGGTTCTGGAGTATGGCGGGGCCATCAGCGGCGAGCACGGCGACGGCCTGGCGCGGTCCTGGCTCAACGAAAAAATGTTCGGCCCGGAAATCTACCAGGCCTTCATCGCCGTCAAGCGCGCCTTCGACCCGGACAACCTGCTTAATCCAGGTAAGATCGTCGAGGCCCAGCCGCCGGATCAGAATCTAAAAATCAACCCCAACACCCGTGCCATCGAAGTCCAGACCTTCCTCGATTTCGAGCCGGAAGGCGGTTTGACGTTTGCCGCCGGAATGTGCAACGGCAATGCGGAGTGCCGCAAGACGACGTCCGGCACGATGTGCCCGTCATTCGAAGCCAGCCGCGACGAGTTTCTCTCGACCCGGGCCCGGGCCTGGAGCCTGGCGTCGATCCTGCAAGGCGACCTGCCCCTGGACGAGCTCACCGGTAAGGGGTTGTATGACGTGCTCGATCTCTGTCTCGAGTGCAAGGGCTGCAAGCACGAGTGCCCGTCGCAGGTGGACATGGCCAAGATGAAGGCAGAGTTCTTATACCAATACCAACAGAAGCATGGCGTTCCGCTGCGCTCCCGGATCTTCGGCGCTGTCGACCGGCTCAGCCGGATCGGTACGGCAACCTCGACACTATCGAACCTGGTGCTCAACGCCCGCTGGAACCGCGCCCTGCTCGGGATGCTCGGGATCGCGCCGGAACGGCATTTGCCGGAGTTCGCACGGCAGCGTTTTTCGAAATGGTTTCATCGGCGCAAGCGTCCGCAACCCGCCGAGGACGCTTGCAAAATCGTCCTGTTCGCGGACACCTGGACCGAGTACAACTACCCCGAGATCGGTCGCGCCGCGGTCCGCGTTCTCGAAGCACTCGGGTACGAGATCGAACTGTGCGCCGGACTCTGCTGCGGCCGGCCCCAGTATTCGAAAGGGCTGCTCGACGGCGTACGCAGCAAGGCCGGACGCCTGATCAATGCGCTCTACCCGAAGGTTGAAGCCGGATATCGTATTGTCGGTTTGGAACCAAGCTGCATTTTAACGATCAAAGATGAGTACGGCAGCATCCTGCACAGCACGCGAGTCGCGGATGTTGCCGCGGCATGCGTCACAATCGACGAACTGCTGGCCGAATCGATCACGGCCGGGCGCCTGCCATTGCAACTGCGTAACGAGGCGGCCGTCGTTCGGGTCCACGGACATTGCCACCAGAAAGCCGTTGTCGGGATCCAGTCCACGATGGACGTCCTGCACGCTGTTCCGGGATTCGAAGTGGCAGCGATCAACAGCGGTTGCTGCGGCATGGCAGGCTCGTTCGGATACGAGCGTGAACACTTCGAGTTTTCCATGCAGGTCGGGGAGAGCCGCTTGTTCCCCGCCGTGCGTGCGGCGCCGCAGGACGCGATCATCGTGGCCGACGGCGTTTCATGCCGCGCACAGATTCAGCAAGGCACCAGCCGAAACGCGCAGCACCTCGTAGAGGTTGTTGCGGAACGAATGACAGAAGAATAATGCATAAACAACATCCCCTCATGGAATCCAGGTTCTTGGTCTGCCTGACCGTAGTCATCGTTTTCCACATCGTCGGAGCGTTTGTCTACTTCCAAATATACCGGGCACAACGTACGACGGAGATCGCACCGGTCAATCCGGCGCTGCCCAAGAGTGCACCGGCACAGACTGCTGAATTCGTGCTGGAACCAGCCGGAAACAGTGACAGCCCCGAAACGTCGGCGGCACGTACGCACGTCGTCAAGAGCGGCGAGAACTTCACCGTCATCGCCCGCAAATACGGTCTCACCCCAAGCCGGCTGATGTCAGCCAACGGCTATAGGTCCGGGCAGGTGTTGCCCGCCGGCGCCAGCCTGAAAATCCCGGATGGCTGACCGCTCCGTATGAATTCCATTTTTTGAAATTTTAGCTTGAGTAATCCGATCAAACTATCTATAACCTATTGAAGTTGAGAGCGGAATTGCCGCTAAACCAACCACGCACAATAGGATTCTGATTCATGAAGAAGCTGATTATTCTAACCAGCCTGATCCTCATCGGTCACGGCGCTGCGGCACAGTGCTCTCCCGACGGCGCTGACTGCAGCAGTTTCGAAACGGCGTTTCTGAACATGCTATGCAACAATCTCGCCGTGCCAACATCGATCCAGGGCGTGCTGGACAACGCAACGTCCGGAGCAACTACAGTGACCGCTGGGCAGACAGTCCCGCGTTGCCAACCGACCCTGCCGCCCTCGCCCGCGGTCGGCGCTTTGGACCCCGGTGATATCGCCATCACCGGTCTCAATACCGACAATCCAGATGTTTTCCGTTTCGTGGCGCTGGTCAACATTGCAGCCGGCACGGAGATCCACTTCACCGACAATGGCTGGAAGCTGCCGGAGAATGAGTTTCGTGACAGCGAAGGGACGGTCACCTGGACGGCTGTCACCGAGGTCCCGGTCGGTACTGAGATCGAAATAGAAGACACCGGGAGCAATACCTACTCGGCATCCAGCGGCAGCGCCATAGAATCGAACGCCGGCTTTGCACTGAGCGGCAGCGGCGATCAGATTCTCGCCTATCAGGGCCCGGATGCCGCGCCCGTTTTTGTCGCAGCGCTCAACAACAACAATCCCGGCTGGGATGCCACTGCGAGCAGCACCAACACCTCGGCCCTGCCGGATGACCTCACCGATGGGATCGACGCGATCGCCGTGGCCGAGGCCGACAACACGATTTACGACTGCTCAACCTACACCGGCACGGCTGGCGACATCCGTGCAGCTGTCAACAACGCCGGCAACTGGATCGGCAGCAACTCCCCGGTCCTGCCGGCGGCGCCATTCTGCAGTTTCGCTGTAGGTCCGTTGAGCGGTGCACTGTTGCCAGGTGATATTGCTCTCATCGGTTATCAGTCCGACGGCGGCGATGGCGAAATCCGGTTCGTCGCGCTGTACGACATGCCCTCAACCAGCATTCAATTCACCGACAAGGGCTGGCTGTCATCGAATGTCTTCCGCTCCGGCGAAGGCACGTTGACCTGGACGTCGGATACGGCGTTCATCCCGGCCGGTACAGTTGTCGATCTGGTCCACGACAGCGGCAACAACTGGATTGCCAGCACCGGTTCGGTCACCGAGTCGGATGCCGGCTTCTCGCTGAGTACTGCCGGCGACCAGGTCATCGCTTTCCAGGGGAGTATCGACGGCAGCGGCGCGCTGGCTGGAACGATCGTCGCCGCCCTGAACTATGATAGTCCCGATGGCTGGGACACCGGAACTTCTTTGAGTGCGAACGAATCGGCCCTGCCGCTCGGCTTGGCCGATAACGACACTGCCGTTTCGTTCACCCACAAGGACAACGGCTTCTATGACTGCAGTGCCGCACCGATATCAGGGACTGCGGACGATCTGCGTGCCGCCATGGCGGACGCCAGCAACTGGACCCGCAACAACACGGTGTTCGGCACGACGCCCGACTGCAGCACGATCAGCGTCGATCTCGAAGCCAGC
>CAJWLW010000082.1 GCA_913042885.1 uncultured Lentisphaeria bacterium
CCAGAACGGCATTGGTTCGATGTTGTAGTCCCAGCGGCTCCAGCGCAGATCGAGTCGCCGGATCCAGCCACCGATCGTCTCGATCACCCAATCCTGGGCATCCGTGCGTGACAGGTCGAGGTGATACTGCTGCCGCTCCCAGGGTCCCCAATCCGTGAACTGGTGGGTCTCGAAGAAAAATTCCGGATGCTTTTCAACTGCGGATGTGCCCGGCGCAGCGCGTTCGATCTCGAACCACAAACCAAACGCCATCCCCAGGCTCCGGACGTAGTCCGCCAGCGGCTCAAGGCCGTCGGGGAATTTTTCGTGGTCAACAACATCCCAGTTGCCGACACCATTCGGAAAGCCCCCGGCGAACCAGGCCGCGTCGTGCACGAACAGTTCGCAGCCAAGCTCCGCCGCCCGGACCGCCTGCTCTTTCATCAGGTCGATGCTGTTGAGGTTCTGCAGTCCGAACCAATGGTCATAGCTGACTTGGGGCAGCGTTGGCTTACTCTGGTATCGGGGACACACGTGCGTATAGATGTGACGACGCAGAGCGTTCGTGCCGTCGTCAAAATCGCCGGTAAAAAAACCAAGGTGCGCCGGCGGCAGTTGCAGCGATTCTCCGGCCGCCAACACCAGCGCGTGGGTCTTTGGCGCCGCCGTGAGCACCAGTGTGTCGTTCCTGGCGACAACCGTTATCGTCCATGTCGCCGACCACTCGAGCCCGCAGAAAAAACCGGCGTTCAGCGATTCCGCAATCGAAATGAGCAAGGGCAAATCTTTGTTCGAGGAACGCCCAAGAATGTGGCTCTCCAGCCGCAGTTCCGGGGTAAGTTCAAACGTTTTTCTGACGGCGTAAGCCTTGGTCGGAATCTGGTAGTCTGTTATGCCCCCTTGGGCATGGTAGTGCGACCATTCACGCGGCTCTTGATCAAACACAATGTGCAACGGCGCCAGGACGTCGAGCGTAACGGGATCGTCCGACGAATTGCAGATTGTACTGCGCAGAACCAGGGTCTCGTCGAGACATTCTATGTCACAGGAAACCTCGAGACCGGTCGCATCATCTGTGAACTGCTCGACGCTGCCGGATACGCCGGCCGGGTGAAAGACGATATCCCCGGCCGACGTGGCGGCACGGAAGCCGGTCGATGATGTATTGACGCACCCGGCAAGCGGGTTGCCGATCATATTTAGTCGTTCATGAAGAAGCATGTTAAAGTATGCGGAGCAGTAGGTGAAAGGTCAAGCGGAAAAGCAGCAAAGGTTGAGATTCCCGTCCTGAGGCGATGTACCTGCTTGCACCAGATAATAATACAAAATAGATGCCATCTGCCACGAGCCATGGTATTCTTATAAAACACCATGTCCGGTCGAGTCAAATCGAACGGACGCAGAGTCCAATTCTACTTTTTTTGCCGATGCCTGTTCACAAATCTCTAATCGTAATCGCGACCTGCCTCATTGCCTGGACAACCGGGGTCGCTCGTGAAGAATACTCAAACGGCCGGGGCGGTGGTTATTGGAGCGACCCGGCCACGTGGCGGACCGGAGCGGTGCCGGGGGCCGATGCGATAGTCGTTATCGGGCGCGACGACAATGTGATTTTCGATCGCAATGACGTGGACAGAGTCACGTGCCGTCAACTGTTTATTGACAAGAAAGGCAAACTGTCGTTCAAGACGAAGGCCGGCAGGATCCGTGCCTCGTTTGGCGGGTTGGTGCAGTCGAACGGGGCAATCCGCCTCGACGGGACTGCGAGCCGTGAGGATCGGATCGAGCTGCGCATGGTCGGTGCCACCATGAAGGTTCGCCTCCTCAGACTGAGAAAGGGCGGTTCACTGACTGTCGTCGGACGCACGGACACTGTAGACGGAAAGCCGAATGTGCTGATTTCATCGGTGCGCAATGACGAGAGAATCTATCACAAATCCGCCAGTGTCAGCGTATCGAAGGGCTCGGGACTGGACATTCAGCGCGCACAGATCGTCAATGTGACCATAGACGCTCACGCGGTCGACAATACCGGCGCGAAATTCAACGAACGCCTCAATATCGCCGAGAACCTGTTCAGCGGGAACAGCAATATCTATTTGAACGGTTGTGACACCCCGTTGGTCATAAACAACCGGTTCGAGCGCGACAGTCAACATGGGTTCGGAAACGGAGCGATCACGGTGCACCACTGTCAACTGGCCGAAATTCGCGGCAACGAGATTATCGGTAAATATAATATGGGCATCCATAGTATTGCGTCTAATGATGTTGCCATAACTCAGAACGTCATCGACGGATGCAACATTGGATTCTATTGGTGGGGCAAGAATTTCATGATCCAGGACATGACCATTAGAAACACCAGAATCGGTATCGAACTCTTTGAACGGTCAACCGGCGCGGTCGATGGGTTGATCACGGAAAACTGTAAAAATTCCATCAGCTTTTCAGGCGTCGTGCAGATAAGTAACTGGGTGACACGCAAAGTTCCGGAGAAGGGAAAAGTACTTGCCTGCGATCACGGGCAATTGGAGTTACTGAACAGCAGGGTCAACCCGGAGCAGGTCGTGCGTGAACCAAAGTATGAACCGTTTCGCGCTGACGATGGCTCGGTGCGGACGTCGCCGCCGCCACCGATGATTCAGGCCATGTACTACCTCGTTGTCGGGCTCAAGGGCAAGGTGCCGAAAAATGCCTGGGTCAGCGTTAAAACGGCAAATCCGGCGCCCCTCTCCCTTGCGCCGGGGGCAATCGATCCGAATATCCGCAATTCACCGGCGCCAGTGCGCAAGAACAATCTCACGCCACTATCCGGGTCGCAGAAATCATTGATCGTCAACGCCTGGAAAATTGATTCTGACGGCACGGTCATCGGGCCCCCTACCTACACGGTGTCGGTACTGGTACCGGCCGCAGAAAAAGGCGAATTCAAGACGATCAAGTCATTGAACGTAACTCCAGGATGCAGTTGGTTTCGGCCGCGCCTGAAAGATGCGACGCCAACAGTGGAACTGACGCTGGAATAAAAAAACATGATCTGCTTCAAGCCCGAAGCCGTGCCGATTTGTATTCGTAGCGCTGGGCTATTGATTAAGGCAGTGAGATTAAGGGGTGGGGATTACACACGCTACCTTGTCCGCACCCGAAAACAAAAATCCCATTAGTTATCAGATCGTGAGTGACCAAAGAATCAGATTGGGCATTGTCGGCGTTTGTGGACGCGGCGCATGCTACAAGGATGCGTGTGACAGCAGGACGGACGATATTGTCATCGGTGCGGTGTGTGACACCAACGCAGACGGCCTGGCAGACGCTGCCCAACGCTATGGCGCCGAGCATCAGTTCAGCGATTTCGAGACCATGCTCGACAGCGGCTGTGTCGATGCGGTGATGATCGGCACGCCGATGCCGCTCCACGCACCACAGGCGATCGCGGCGCTGGATCGGGACATTTCCGTTTTCTCGGAGGTGACCGCCGGTGTCTCGATCGACGAGTGCCGCGACCTGGTCCTTGCCTGCAATCGCAGTAATGCCGTCTATATGATGGGCGAGAACTTCACCTACTTGCGCAACAACGTGGCGATCCGTGAGATGGTGCGGGCCGGACTGTTCGGTGAGGTCTACTATGCCGAGGGTGAGTACCTCCACGAATTGAAAGTGCTCAATGAACTCACCAAGTGGCGCCGCCGCTGGCAGACCGGGGTCAACGGCGTCACCTATCCGACCCACAGCCTGGGCCCCATCCTTCAGTGGTTCGATGGGCAGCGGGTGACATCCGTGTCGTGCGCCGGCAGCGGTCATCATTATCGCGACGCGCGTGACGATGCCTACGAGCACGAAGATACTTGTCTGATGCTCTGCCGGATGAGCGGCGGCGGGCTGGTGAAGATTCGCATTGACATGCTCAGCGACCGGCCGCACAACATGGCCGGATACGCGCTGCAAGGTACAATGGGCTGCTACGAATCGGCGCGCGGCCTTGACGAGTCAGACAAGATCTGGCTGCGACACCGCGATCCGGCAGGCGGCACCATGGCAGCACTGCCGGATGACAAACGTGAGCCGACGGCGTCAGAGTGGGAGAGGTTCGATACGATCGTCGACGATTATCTGCCGGATTGGTACAAAGCCGGCATGGCGCTGGCGGAAAAGGCAGGTCACGGCGGCGGCGACTTGTACACTGTGCTCGACTTCATCGATGCGGTTCATGGGCGCCGGCCCAGTCCGATCGGTATCCACGAAGCAATGGACATGACATTGCCGGGACTGATCAGCCAGCAATCGATCCAACAGGATGGGCAATGGATCGCGGTACCCGATTCCCGCAGCTGGACCGACGAGACCGACGAGACCGCCGGGCCGCAACTGATCATGGTCTGGCCGGAAAACCGCCGAAACGATCCGCCGCACATCAATGTACCTGCCGGGTATCGACTGCGGCAGTATCGTCCGGCAGACCGGGAGGCACATAGCGCCCTGGCTGTTTTGTGCGGATTCGATATCTGGCAATCACCCGAAGCGGCAGAAGCGATGATGGCTGTAGTGGTGCCTGGGGGCTTTTTTATCATCGAGCATGAAAGCAGTGGTGACCTTGCTGCAGCCGCTGTGGCCAATCACAACCCAAGTCCACAGGTCCCTGTGCTCGCTGAGCTCGGTTGGGTCGTGACCCATCCCGATCACCGCGGCAAAGGTCTCGGCCGCGCGATCTCCGCAGCTGTCACCTGCCGGCTGCTCGACATCGGCTACGACAGCATCTATCTGCGGACGGACGACCACCGACTGGCCGCCCTCAAGATCTATCTGTCGATGGGCTACGAACCCAGCTGCTATGCCGACGGTATGGCCGAGCGCTGGGCCCGGGTCCGATCGGCACTACCGTGATCTTCAGCATTGCCCCGAGGTTCAAGGACCGCGCGGTGAAGTTCCGGTGCGACGGCGCCATCAACGAGGGCTGGGGCAACGGCAGGTACGCCGGCCACAAGCGCCACAGCATCTGGCGGGACTACAACCACGCCTACGAGCCGGAAGAATCGAACCACAAGGAATCAAGCGGTCTCTACGGCGATAGCTTTCCAGTATGGACAGATCAGATGATCTATGGAATTGACACACGGATTGTATATAATATCTAACTCCAAAGATTCGATGACACATTCAAACACGAATAGACCGGGCAAAGAAGCAGTATGAACTTTGTCGTTATCTTCACCGACACACAGTGCAAGTGGATGGTGGGCGCTTACGGGCAGCCGGTGTGCGACACACCAAACCTCGATAAACTCGCAGCACAAGGTGTCCGGTTCGAACGAGCCTACACGACCTCGCCGATCTGCGGACCGGCCCGCGGAGCGCTCTTCAGCGGACTGCACCCGCAGTCAAACGGCGTCTGGGGCAACCACATGAGCCCGCATCGGCACGTACCGCTCATGGGTGACGTTTTTCGGGACCTGGGCTATCGGGCCGCACTCACCGGCAAATGGCATCTGGACGGGGCCAGCTACAGCGGCACTGGCGTGCCCGATGGCGGGTTCGAGCCTGACTGGTGGTACGAACAGACGAACTGCTTGACAGAGCTGCCCGACGACATTCGCGCCCTGTACGCGCAGGGAACAACGCCCGACGATCTTCGGCAAGCCGGCTTCGGCATCGAGCACGTCTACGGCCACCGCGTGACGGACCGTGCGCTCGACTTCCTGCAAACTGTGGGGGACGAACCGTTCGTGCTGGTTGTGTCATATGACGAACCGCATGATCCGTGGATGGCTCCAGTCGAATATTGGGAGAAATTCCAACCCCACGATATCCCCTGCCGGCCTAATTATTGCCCACCGATGGACGGCAAACCCAAATTACAGCAGATGCAGGCGCAGGAGACAGCCGCCGCCCACGCCGACCCCACCTGGGAGCAACTGGTGGCGAAACGCCTGAAATTTTTCGGCTGCAACAGCTATATCGACCGCGAGATCGGGCGGGTGGCGGCAGCCGTGGACGAGCTGCACGGAAACGACACCATGATTATTTACACATCGGACCATGGCGACCAGCTCGGCTCCCACGGTCTGCACGACAAGGGACCGGAGATGTACGAGGAAACCACCAACATCCCGTTTATCGTGTGTGGTCCCGGAGTGCCAAGCGGGGCGGTGAGCCACGCGTTGCTCTCACACCTCGACATCATGCCGACGATGCTCGACCTGGCGGGACAGGAAATACCGGGGTCGCTGCATGGTGTCAGCCAGGCACCGGTGCTGGCTGATCCGGCTGCCGCCGTGCGCGAGTACGTGTTTGTAAGTTACAACCTCAATCAAGTCGACGAGCGGGAACGAGGGGGGCTGTACCCCATCCGTTGCGTCAGCGACGGGCGTTACAAACTTGCTGTCAATCTGTTTGATTGCGATGAACTCTACGACTTGGAAGCCGACCCATACGAGTTGACCAACCGCATCGACAACCCCGACTACGCGGCAACGCGCAACCGGATGCATGACGCACTGCTGGAGGAAATGGCACGAACGAACGATCCCATGTGGAATATCCAATGGGAAGATCGGCCGTGGCGGCCGGCCAGGCACTTTTTCTTCCTGCCTGCGCAGCCTGAGCCGGCAAAGCCGCAAGCTCGAAAGGGTTGAACTGGCCGGCGGCTGTCATCAGAACGACATGACGCCGCGGCGCGTCACTCCTCTCCCACCGGCTTGTACAGGAACGGGCGCCGGAAGATGCCTCCGAAGTGGTGCGGATTGATGCATCGTACGATGATCACATTCTTCCCCGCCTTCAGCTTACCGGCGGTATCAACGTCCCATTCAAACCCATAGTCATTGTGCCACCACATCACTTTGTAGTTTTCGCGTTTCGCCACTTGGTCGCCGTTGATGTAGGCGTATGACTCGTTGAAGATGCCGGGGAACCGGATATGCGCGCCGGCGGCTTCTTCAGCGGTCAGTTCCACCTCTGTCCGGTACCACAGTGTGCCGGTATAGCTCTGGCGGTCCGGCGCGCGGATACCCTGCGCCTGGGCGTACAGGTTGGTGCGGATCATTTCCCATTCGTCGGGATACAGCCGTCGGTTGTCCGGGGTCAGCGAATCCTTGTGTTTGTTCCAGTAGGTCAGGTCGATGTCTGCGGTGCCGGAAAACCCCTTTGCCACACCGCTGTCATCCACATCGCGCCGCAACGCCCATTCGATCGGCAACCGCGCAATCAGCTTGCCCTTGGTTCCATCAACGTACGGGGCGAGCTCCCGGTACTGCTTCGCCTCGCCCAGCCACCAGTATGGTGCGTCGGTAAGATTCATGCGCTTGTAGGTCGCGAAGATATCGCTCCATTGGTACATCTCCTCGCGCAGGGCGACTGTGCGTACGCCGATCTCGCTTGCCCTGGCGTATTCACACTCGGTTGCCGCGGCGTGGACCATATCCATATAGCCCTTCGTGATCCCATAGCTGTAGCTCGTGAAACGCATACGGTCGACATAGCGTTTTTCATTGCGCGACAAGGCGCGGCCTTGTTTCCGAAGGTCGTTGATGATCTGCTCCGCCGCCGCGATCTGCTCGGTCAGCACCGCCATGACCGCCGACGTGTAAATAGCCGGCGCGACGAAATACTCGTGCTCTGTGACGATTGTCTTTTCCCAGGCATCGTAGATGGTGGACCAATAGATCCGCATCGGCTCGGCGGCCGGCCCGTAGAAAATCGGATAGAATTCGTCGAGCAGCGCGTCGACGTCCTCGTCCGGGTCCCACATCAGGCGCCCGCGAATGTGCAGATTCAGGAAGGTCGTGGCGATTGCATTGCGGCTCTCGGTGTTGATGCCCATGATTCCGGCTTTGCGATAATGCTGGACGTCCTGGCGAAATGCCTGGTGCGACGGATTCGGAATGTCCCGCCAAATGAGCATGCCCTGGTCGTAGTCGTAAATACTGATGCGTCCATCGAAGATTTTCGCCCACTTATACAGCATGTCACGATATTCCTGGCGCGGCGGCGACTGGACGTCGTCCATCCCGTGGATCGGGTCGATATCGATCGGGGCGAAATCGGCAAACAGCGAGCGTTCGGCTTTCATGTCGCGGACCGGCGGGATCGTCATGTTCACGTACAGCAGAAACCCGATCTTGCCGGTGCTGTCCGGATATTTGTACTGCAGGAGCCTGGCGATGTTGTTGTAGAGTTCCAGGAAGGCGTCCGACGCGCTCCAGCGCATGAAGTACTTGTCCCACTGTAATTCCATCAGTTCACGGTCAGGCGGATAATCGGAGTCGTAGCCGGGGCCATCGTCCATCCCGAGCGAGAACCCCTCACCAGCCGCGAATTGGTCTTCGACCTGCTTCGCAATATGCCGTGCAGTGTTCGGATCCGTAAGCGGGACCGTCCTCGCGTTTTCGGTTAAATCCTTCACAAATTTGCCGAGGTTATGCCCGGTGGATGGGAAGCCTTCACGGCCTCCCATCATGTTCAGCCGGCGAAAATCTTTGGCGCCGTCAGTCGAACCGATCCACGAGATCCAATAGCCACGGACCTCGAAGGGCGACGAGAAAACGTGATCCAACTGGTCGACGACGACCCTGTCAACATCCGGAATGCACTCGCCGATTTCCGTCGGGATGTACCAGCGACAGCCCCAGCGGCGCAGGAGCTCGGCGACCGCGTAGTAGTGGCTGGGGTCGTTGTTGCCGGCAACGTAGACACGATTGCCGTCACGTTCCAGCGCGATACCGTCGGTGCGCAGGTAGGGGTTCTTCTTGAGAACCTTTGCGATGCGTTTCTCCAGCTCGGGTTTGGCCTTGATCGCCTCCTGGCCAAGCACGATCACCGGCGCGGCGCCGGCCAGCGCCTGGGCAATGGCGTCCGCCGTGTTGACCAGCTCCGGCGCGTTGCCGCACATCAGGCCGAGGCAGCGCACCAGCTGGTCCGCGCCCTCCTTCTCCCATTCGCCGGCGTCCGGCGAAAGCACAATCACGGCGTTCGCCTTATCCTTTGTTGCGATCACCAGCTCCGCGGCAGACGCAGACGCATGACAAAACACTATGGCGATCAGACCAACGACGGTCTGCAGCACTGGACAAACGATAGTTTTAAAAGTCATTTCCCCTCCCCCTCTTTCATTGAAAAACGTGTTGGTTCGCTACTGGATTTTCGTGTTCATTTTGATGCACGAGCCGACCAACTTACAATGCACCAACACCTTTGCCAGTCACCCTTGTCCCACACTGTTTCTAATCCAGATCGCCCAGAAAATCGTCCGGCAACTCGGCGGCGAAGACCTGCATGGTGCCGAAAGGCGATGCGTTGTAGATCACGTAGCGGCTGTCGGCCGTCAAGTACGGGTTGGGCTCGAAGCGCGAGTAGCCGGCAATGCCGTAGTTCTGGCAGTCGCGCAGCAATGCTTTGCTCTTGCCGGTTTCAAAGTTGCCGATGACAATCGGGCAAGGACCCAGCTTGCCATCGACCGGGCCGGTGGCTTGGAAATGCATGAAGTCGTCACACACGAAGTATCGGCCACAACGCGACACGGACACGTGATAGAAGCCGAAGTCAGGCGCCGGGAATACAGTCGGCCGCTCATCCCCCGGTGCCACGTACACCAGGTTGCCCTCCGGGTGCCGCGGATCATGGCAACGGTTTTCCCGATCAAAGCTCACTGCGCAGGCGACCCGGCCGGTATTCGCAATCCACGCCATGTGCCCGCTCGACTCTGCCGTCCACGGATCGCCGATCGGCAAGCGCGATGGCTCGCCGCCCACGAGGTCGCGAACATTAAGTACCACCCGAATGGGTTCGCCGGCGCTCTTCGGCTCGACAATCATCTGGTAAAGCAGTCGCGCCGGGTCGTCCAGCGACATCTGCGGGTGCGGATTACGGTTTTCCGGGCCGTCGGCGAGGACATGCCGGTCGCCCGAGTGCAGGTCGATGGCACTGGTAACGTAGGAGTCGCCGTCGGATTCTATAGCGATCACATATCGATCGTCTGAGGAGATTGAATCGATCCAACAAGCGGGAAACGCCGGGATCGAACCGACTGGCAGGACCTCCTCCCGGGCCAGAGTCATCAGCGAGACGCGGCGTAGCGAACCGTCGTGCATCGGATAGTATACCCACTCACCCCATGACACGTGCCCAACCGACTCGGACGGAACGTCGGGCTCAACCAGCGTCGTGTCGCGTGCTTCCAAGTCGATGATCAGCAACTGGCAATGGGGGAGGAGGGAGTCGGCGGTGCGGAAGATGATCAGGCGGCGACCGTCCGGCGAGCCATACGGCTGCTCGCAGTAGATATTGTGGCTTATCGCCACGCTGGTGGTCAGCCGGATGATGCGGGCCCCGCTATCGGGGTCGGTGCCCCAGTCCGCGGACTCGCGCAAATGCGGCATGTCGGCGTCAACGGGACGGTAGGCGTGCATACTCATCTGAATTTCCTTTTGCCTGCTTTGCGAGAAAACAGTCGAATTGATGCCCCAGCCGCGCCGGGAAGAATCATTTGCACGCCTACACTATATTCCAAGACAATGATCCGCAACCAACCCGGGCACGGATACAGCGGAAAAACCCCTACACTCCGAACTGTAAGGTCCTCATCGCGACTCTTAATCGCAATTACTTCGACTAAATTCAGACAATGAAAAGAAGCGATGACCAGTGAGATCACGAGTAGGCTGACGAACCGACTGAAGCCTCAAACCGGAAAGCTGAATTATGGCACAACCTGAATACCGTAAGAAGTATCTTTTCATCGATGATTCGTCGGTAGTTCAGTCCGACAACCTCCGGCGCGTTACCAACCAGGCTGTCAAGCATCCCGGACCGGTCATGGTGCCCGATGCGCCCTGGGATACGAAGGATGTCAATCTCAACGGCCGGAACGTCCTGTACGACCCGCAGGACAAGCTGTTCAAAATGTGGTACCGCATCGCCAACCGGATGGAGGGCTGGGGGGCGACTGAGTGTAAAACAGCGTATGCGACCAGTACCGACGGCATTCACTGGGACCGCCCCATTCTGAACCTGGTCGAACACCTCGGAAGCACCGCGAACAATTACATCCTGCCCGCCGAGTTGGAGTCTTTCTGCCCGTCCGTGATTATTGATCCCGGCGCCCCCGACAGCAGACGGTTCAAGATGATCTTCGGCTGCACGAACCTGTACGACTCCGGGCACGTCGGCGACTGGGCAAAACACCACGTATCACTCAACCTGGCATGTTCCGACGACGGCATCCGGTGGCACCGTCCTTCCTTCGTCAACCCGGTGCTGCGCGGCATCAGTGATGACGTGTTCATGTTCTTTTATGACATCCATCGCCGCAAGTATCAACTGTATACCCGGCGGGTACCGAACCTGCCACGGGACATCTCGCTGTACGAGAGTTTCGACCTGGTCAACTGGGAGGATTGCGGCAGGATCCTGGTCGCCGGCGATGGGCTCGACCCGCCCACCCTTTACAACATCCACGGCATGACGGTTTGCGAATACGAGGGCTACCGATTGGGACTTCTCAATACGATGCACCTGCACCCGCGCTCGGAAGATCTCGGCGTCTTCCAGGAACCGCCGCCGGATTATCCGGATCGCGATATGATCGGCCTGATGGACCTGCAGCTCGGATACTCGACCGACGGTCGAACCTGGCATCGCGCCGATGATCGATCGCCGGTGATTACGGTCGGTGAGGAGGGCGCGCCGGACGAGGGCATGATCATTCCGCAGGCCAACAGCCCGATCGTCGTCGACGGTGACACCTACATCTACTATTGCGGCTGGCGCGGCCGGCACACGGCATGGTCCTATGCAAAGGCACTCGAGAGGGTCGACAACGACGTTTCGCAAACCGTCTCGGGGATGCTGGCGATCATGCCGGAAGATCACTGGGTGTCTTTCGACGCGGGGGCTGAAGAAGGTGTACTGCTGGCAGGGCCATGGCGGGAACTGCCACAAGCTATGCTGATCAATGCCAACGCCGACGGCGGTTCGATCCTTGTCGAGCTGGTCGACGGTTATGAACGACCCATTCCCGGATTCAGCCGGGCCGACTGCATCCCGATCACCGCCAACGGCAAGGACCAGCCAGTGCGCTGGAAGGGAGATCCGGTTCCGGACCAGGCCGAAGGCGACTACCGCGGCGCTTTCATGACCCAGTTCATCATGAAAAACGCGAAACTCTATTCCTGCACCCTCGCCTACCCCGACCCGGACGGCGACCGCCGGCGCTACTGGGAAAATTTGACATGGAACGAAGGCCTCTTCCATAGCAGCGGCCAGTGGGAGCGCGACAGCAATACGCCTGCTGCCGGCGTGCCGCCAGTCGCCAGAGGTCTGCAGAACTGGTGACCGTTGCGCCGGCAACGGACGATCCCCAGTTGGTTTGTCCTGCGCGCCTGCCCTGATTTTGGCCCGCGCCAGTCAACCCCGCAGGGGCGCAGGCAAAAAACGGTCGGAAGCACTTCTATTGCCGCTCCACCGTCTCAAGGTATAGTAGCAGCCGGCAACCGGCGAGGAGCAAACGAAAAATGCAGGCTAGACGTGAGAGATAATTTTGTATTGCTGCGTACAACGCTGCTGTGGGGTGTGATACTGGTGGCATCTGTAGTCCAGGCTGACACGCCCCCGCCGGGGCTCTCCGAGTTGAATGTGCTGCCCAAATACCGGATGTGGCTCGAGGACCCGTCGTTTTCCGAGCTGCGCCCGGATGTCGTGACGCCGCACACGCCCTGGGCGACTTCCTATGCCGGGCGCCGACTGAAGCTGGTCGTCATCGCGCCGCGCTGGACGCAGCGGGCCACAGTCGAATTACAGCAGCGTTTCGACTTCGACGCCGCCGCGGTAATGACCTTCTTCCATCACAAGTGGGCCGATACAAACGGCCCGCATTACGGCTGGTTAAAGTACGGTACGGAAGAAGTGACTACGGAACGGGCCATGGCCGCTTTGAAAGCAGCGCGGCGTCCGGATGTCATTGTCATCGGCTGGCTGGACAGCTCGATTATTCCGGACGATGTCGAGCAGGCGATAATCGACGACGTTGCCGCGGGCTCCGGTCTGGTGATCTTCAATCCCAGGACGCTTTCAGAAAAGCTGAAAACGCTGATCGACGCGCATGAACCCGTAGCCGGAGACTCGCTGCATGCGGTTGTAGACGGCATTCCGACCCGGCACCTGCCGCCGATGCCAGCCGCGGAACCTCGCGAACTTATCGGCAAGGGCGCGAAGTTTTACCAGCGGCAAACCGGCGGGCGCATCGTCGTCGTCGATTATTCGCCGCTGCCCACCGCGCTCTCTACCAACTGCTACCTTTCGCCGCCGGGTTCTCACGAGGCGGACAAGGGCATACGGGATGTACACTATGACTATTACTGCTCCCTTGCCGGCCGGACTGTTCTCTGGGCAGGACGAAACATGCCGGAGATCAAGCTGACCGGCTGGAATGATCTTCGCAGTGACATCAATACGAAAGGCGGCGCCGCACACCTGGGCGACCTGCTCGTGGCTCCGGAAAACTTACCGGCAAACGCTACCGTGCAGTTACGCATTCGTGACCTTCTCTCGACGGTTGAGCATGAGTCGCAGCCGAAAATATCCGCCGATGGACGAATCCATCTGGAGCTGCCGCAGCTAAAATCCGGGAGACATTACGCCGACGTCATCCTCCGTGACAGCGACGGCAGGACTCTCGACTGGGGGACCAGATTTTTCACCTCCCTCAGCGGGGCCACAATAGCTTCGATAACTACGGACGAAAAATCATATCCACCGGATCAGCCGATGCCGATTGATGTCACGCTGCAGGGAGACCTGGCCGGCGCTGAACTGGGTGTAAAGGTATACGACACGCACCAGCGGCTGGTCTGGTCGAGCGAAGCCGAAGCGCAGCACCGCAACTCCGTGACCGTCGACGTGTCCGATGTTTCTACCGTGCAGTGCCAGGTTTGGCTAACGCTGACAAGAAACGACACCGTTCTTGCCCAGGAAGTCCTCCCGGTACTCATTCGCCAGCCGCAACCGCCAACGGATCGGTACGAATACGGCGCCTGGGCATCTAACAACGCTTCATTCGTGCGGCGGCAAACCGCCAAGTTACTGGCCGAGCACGGCGTGCGGACCGGCATTCTCGGCGGGGACATGGACGACTGGGCCACCTTAAACGTGATGGCGGGGCCGTATATCACGCGTCACATCTCCTTGAACCCTGGCGGCGAGACCGGGCTGATCGTCCGCAAACCCTGTCTGACGAATCCACAGTTCCTCGCGTCCGAAGAAAAGAAGCTCAGGGAAAAAACTGAATACTACAGACACTACTCGCCGCCAGCCTATTCACTCGGTGACGACCAGGGCATGATGCGCGAACCGCTCGACGGCTGTGTGTCGCCAACATGCCTGACTGCTTTTCGTGAGTATCTTGCCGAGCATTACGGCACCCTGCAGGCACTCAACGCCTCATGGGAAACTCAGTATACCTCCTTTGATGAGGCGATGCCGTTGGCACTGCCGGATGCACGTGCTTCCGGACAGTACCCCCGCTGGGTCGACCATCGGCTGTACATGGACTGGCTTTTCGTCGAAACCCACCGTGATGCGAAGGCGATCGTCCGTGATGTCGATCCGGAGGCACGGGTCGGATTCGAGGGGCCTCTGGCGGATAACAGCTGGATCGGATTCGAGTGGAAACAGCTGCTCGATGTGGTTGACCAGATGGCCCCCTACCCCAACGCCTGGAAGTGGGACATCATCCGATCCTTCGCCCGGCCAAACCTGTTTCTCGGAGGCTGGTACGGGGCTTATCCGATGTATCGATACCCCGATGACCGGCGGTTTTATCCATGGTACATGCTCTTCCAGGGCGCCAACATTTACTATTTTTTCTCCACCTATGGCTGGTCCGAGGCAGGCGATCAATCGATCGGCATAGCTCCGGACCTGCGGCCCATGCCATGCCTGACGGAAACCACCGCCACGGTAAACCGTATCCAGCAGGGGATTGACCGCCTCGTGCTCGGTGCCGAGCGCCAGACCGGTGACATCGCTGTCGTCTTTTCGCGCCCCAGCCAGCATGCCGCCATGATCACTCCGCCTGTGCCAACACGCGATTTCGACACGGACCCCGGCTGGACGACATACCTTGCATCACCCGACCATACGTGGGCGTTGAATACCGAGGCCAATCTCCGACTGCTCGACGACATGGGACTGTCGTACGTCTTTGTTGACCACACCGAAATTGCCGCCGGTGCGTTACAGGACAGAAAGTTCAAGATGCTGGTGATGCCGTTTACCCATGCCCTTTCCGCCGAGCAGACGAAGGCGATTGAAGAGTTCGTCAAAGCCGGCGGCACCCTCCTGGCCGACGTCAAACCGGCGGTGTTCGACCAGCATGTCAAATTGCTGGACCAGGGGCCGCTCGATGACGTGTTCGGGATCAGGCGCACCGGCTCGGCCGTCGAGTCGCTGCACGATGAAATCGTCACGCTCGCCGACCTGCGGCATCTCGGCGAGGTCGACGAGAACGTCGAGGAAGACGAGCGAGATCCCTGGGGTGTCCCGGTCGATGAAATCCTGCAGTTTACGGCCGCCGGCGTGTCCCATGATATAGGTGAACGCGTCCCGATGCCCGTCGATCGGACAGTAGCAGCGGCAGACGGGAAACCGTCGGCCGTTACCGATGCGGGCACACCGGTATTCATCACCAACACCTACGGCAAGGGCCGCACCTGCCTGATGAATATGGCAATGCAGCATTATCTCACCCTGCGCGCCGCCGGACGCAACCTGGGCATGGAGCAGATCCTCGGACGCTTCCTGCATGAAGCCGGTATCCAACCACAGATAATGGCACGACCGGCCGGGCACCACACAGCGCGCGTCCGGATTTTTTCCTTTCGCGACGGGCCGGCCCGAATTGTCGCCCTGCTGCGTTCGCACAAGCGGCTGCTTGACGAACCGTCCGCCTTTGCCGACCGTTCGCCGCGCCCGTTCATCGTCACCTTACCGGA
>CAJWLW010000083.1 GCA_913042885.1 uncultured Lentisphaeria bacterium
CCCAGAAGGCACCGACAACCAGGAGGACTGAGCCGATGCAGATGGCGCGGACGGCGGAGAATGGTTTGGTGGTGTCGGCAGACATGCGTGTAAGGTAGGCAGTCGTCTTGGGCGTTCAAGGGGCCGCGGAACTCGTTGGCAGCCTCGTCACGCCACAAAGACCGTGATCAAGCGCCCCACACATTTACGCTGACAGGAGATCTCTGTACTGTAGGTATCGGGACTCGAGTGAGTGCGCGACGTGTTCCGCAATACACGTGAAGCGGCAACGGGTGGTGCGATATGTCCGGCGAATTCAACGGATCGCGAAGCGGCCTCATGCTGACGAACTGCTGTTGAAATTACCCCATTCTCCCGCCGCACAAAAAAACCCGGCAGTCGCAGGGACCTGCCGGGCTTTTCAAATCGAATTTATTCGGTTTCCGCCTAATTACTCAGACAGTTTTTCTTGAACCAGCGTGGTCAAGCCCGCCATGACTTCGTCGTGACAGTCAGAGGTTGTCCCCTCGCAGGGATTCACGCCGAGCAATGCCAGACTCGCCAGGACGCCACCGCAATCGAGGGCTTCCTGAAGCGAAGTCGGACTGGTCAGCTTGCAGAGCGCGTCGAACACGACGACCGTCACGTCTGCACATGCCGCACACGGCGCGTCTGCACCTGTAGCACCTGCAGCGCCGGCAGCGCCGGCAGCGCCGTCCGCGCCGGCAGCGCCGTCCGCGCCGGCAACGCCGTCCGCGCCCGGCTTACCCTGCGGCCCCTGCTCGCCATCAGCGCCGGCAGCGCCGTCCGCGCCGGCCGGGCCGGGAGGCAGATCGCCGACGGAGCTGGCGATCTGCGTACCTAGCGGTGTTTCCGCGCCGGACTTCATGCCGACATAGTCCCAAGCCGCTTCGTATCTGCTACTGGCCACGCCCAGGTAGTTTAGATTGCCGCCGTCGCACCACGGCAGACTACAGCCCGTCAGTGGCAGCGACAATGCCGGATTCAGGCCGCCATTCATATACAAATCGACCTGGGTGGCGTTGGGCTCACGTACCAAACGGAATACGTTGTAATCCGCCATGGTCAGCAGCAACACTTCCGAGTCGTTCCCCGGTGAGTCATGGTGCATATAGACGCCGCCGTCGCTGCTGGTATAGAGAGTGAACGGACTGACGTCATCGCCCCAGGAACAAATCATTTGCTTCTCAGGTGGGTTGTTGTTGATCCCAATGAAGGCAAACTCCACCGTAGAGCCGGCTGCCGCCGTAATCGGACTCTCGTCTCTCGGCTCGGGGTACCAATACCACGCCCCGCCAGGATTACCGTTGGCAGTAGTCCACCCCGGGTATAGGTCGGGATTGGAGAAAATGTCGTCTGAATTGAACATGGCACTGTTCCAGCCACCGGCGGTGAAAAAACTTTGCGTTATGTGGGTGCCGCCTGTGCAGTCCCAGTAGAAGTCCCAGTTCTCCGTCCCGATCGCTGGCGCGACGCTCCTTCCTGCAACAGTAGTGGTGCCCCCTATACCCATGCCGCTCGTCGCCGCTGTGACGGCATTTTCAGCTATGTCCAGTACTTCTTCTTCACTCAGCCCGCCGCCGCCAGATGAAGCGGCGCCTGGCGCGTGACCGCCTTGGGCGAACTGGATGTAATCAACCGCACACTCAAAGGTTGAAGGGGCGAAGAAGATATGGTTAACGTTGCCGCCATCGCAGCACGGCAGCACGCAGGCGTGCGGAGTAAAGTCGATCGCCGGTTCTGTGTTGCCGTCGATATAGAGCTGCACCGTATCCGCTCCCGCATTCCGCACCAGGCGAAAAACGTGATAATCGCGAAGATTCAGCACCGTGGGCTGGCTTCGCTGTGAAGGAAAAGTGCAACCGGCGGCTGGATCAGTCCCGCCCAGCTCAATATAGTCCCGCCCATCGGCAGAGGCCGTGGGATTTGCCCCACCAGTACCACCATCAACACTACCATAGCCAGTCCCGTAAGCCATCCGGATGGCGACGTAGGTGTCGTCATCAGCAAACTGCAAAAACTCCTTGAAATTGCCGCCTGCGCCCGAGTGCCCCATCATTCCGAACTCCACCGTCCAGCCGTCGGCTTTGGTAACAGAGTCGCCTTCAGTAAGAAAGTATCTTGTTAAAAAACCGCCTGGATTACCGGTGAGGGTCATCCAGCCCGGGTGGTCGCCCGGGACGCCGATGGCGTTGTTCTTCTGGAAAGCACCGTGATCCCCGCTTGTAAAGAAACCATCCGTAACCGGACTGCCTGTGCCGTCCCATGCGTGCGTCCACGTTATCGCCGTGGCGTTGACTGTCCACAGCCCCACAAGTGCTACAGCCATTACGGCTATTGTCTGTTTCATCGTGTTCATGGTTGGATTCTCCTTCAGTGTTTTGGGTTTATGCCCATGTTTTATTTTAAATCTTTTTCCCTCAACAACATTCATGGTATACGAAAAAAAAAAACCAATTGCAAGTAAAAAATGACCGTTTTTGAAAAAAAATCAAGATTGAATCGACGACAGGTTACGGCTATGTTTTAACAGCTTTTTTGATCAACGCCTACGCCCATCTGAATTGCCGGGTGAGCATAAGACAACAACTTGTGCAACTCGCAATTTCTTAGAACCGCCAACAGTTAGAAAGGAGTAACAACCCCATGACCACGCATCGCTTCACAACCCTGCTCGCTGCCGCTTGGATCATCGCAACCGCCGGCGGGCTCCACGCCCAGGTTGCCGACAACAAAACCGTCGCAACCGTCAACGGCACGGCGATCAAAGCCATCCAGTTGTTGCTGATCGACTCCAGCCTCGATTTGGAAAAGGCGACGGCCGAGAGCAAATCAGCCATCATTGAACAGGCGATCGACAGGGAGCTGCTCTACCAGGAGGCCAAGCGCCAGAAGCTGGACCAGGATCCGCAGATCCGGGAGATGCTGGCCGATCGCACGAACCTGGCTGCCGAACGACAGATCGAGTACCTCGCCGCTGCCTTCCGAGGGTATTACCGCCAGGAGCATTTCTTGGGTAGCGGACACGATGACACAGACGACGGGCATACCCACGATCACAAGGGACATGCAAAGCAGCACAACGAGTGGGTGAGTTCGGTGTTTGCCACGACACCGGTCAAGCTCAACGGCGAGGTCATACCAGCCGCGGTTATCTCGTCGCGATCGAAGCAGCACGATTTGACGTGGCTGGTGGTCCGCGCAATGCTGGAGATTGAAATCAGTGAGAACCCGGACGTTGCCCCCGACATGGCGGCCATCGCCAGGCAGTTGGCCGGCCACACCTTGGCCGTCGGAAAAACGACCTACGACTTTGACGAACTGTCCTGGACCCAGATGCTCACCAAAGACCAATCAGGCGGGCGCCTGAGATCCGGTGCTGGTTTGTCATACCTGCTCGGGTCACTGGTCTTCGCCGAAGCCGCCCGGTCTGAAGGTTTCGACAAAAACCCGGACCGCTTCGATTCTCTCGCTTATGCCTTCAGAGGCCAAAACATAGACACCATCGCCCGTGCCCAGCTGGCGTCGGATCCAGTCCGACTGGGGCTGATCGACGCGATGCTCGACCGGAAAGGCATGCTGAATCCATCGCAAATCGAAATCCCCGAGGCCGAGATCGATAAGGCCGTGGCCGCGAACACCGGCTACCAAAACCTCCTTCTGCAGCCGAACGGCAAGGCAATCTTGCGCAGCGTCCTCGCCGGCCGCGAAAAGTCGACGAGAATGGGTGCCGCCAAGGCCTCCTACCTCAAAGAACTCCGCAGCAAAGCCAAGATTGAAATCGCGGACCGGTGAGAAAGGAAAGGGAAATTTGCTACCCCGCCCGAGGTACCGCACCTTTTATATCTGATCGCTGCGCCAAGAAGACCTGCAATTTGAGCGCCGGACAACATGATATTAAATTGCGTTAAAATGCAGGATACGGTCTCAGACGTAAGCCGGTTCGATTGCATGCCACACGGGAGACAAGTTCATGACAAACAAAATCAAAGCCGACCACCACGAGTGCGGTTTACCCTAATCGAACTCCTTGTGGTCATCAGCATCATCGCCATTCTCGCTGCCATGCTGCTGCCGGCCTTGAACGGCGCGAAGCGCACTGCCAAGGCGATTCTCTGCCTGAACAACCTCAAGCAGCATGCCATCGGGATGATCTCATACGCCAACGACGACGCATCGGGACACTTTCTTCCCGGCCCGAGCATACTGGGCGACGGGCTTGGCGTGATTATCCGCGCCAACTCGACCGCCGAAGGAAAAGCGCTGGCCGACACATTTGCCGAGGAACAATCCGGCAGTGTTGACCTTTTTTGGTGCCCGTTCCAGCTGGCCCAGGGCTCGGGCCCCGCCGGCAATGCCCCGTTTTACCCGGACCTGTTCCATTATAACCCAGGCAATTCCGGCACGCAAGTGTGGGGAATCGGATACTACCGATTCGCCGGCTACAAGCCAAACGCCGCTGTTGACTGGAGCACTAACGGCGGCTTCGACGGCGACGGGCCAATCATGAGGTTGTCCGATGGAAATTCCTCAGCCCCGCTCGTCGGGGATGCGCAAGTGTGGATTCCGTCCCCGTTCTGGTACATACAATACGCCCACGAGTACGGTAGTTTAACGCCGTATTCCGCCTATCAGGAGAGCAGCGTGACGTTCGTCGATGGCCATGGCACCTTGAACCGGCACAGCATCATGTCAGACGGAGCCTATCCGTCCGCAGCCGCATGGGGCGGCAACTGGCTGGAGCTTACGTCGTGGGATGAATATTCCGTCTGGTGACGCAGGGCCGTGGCCGCCAACACCGGCTACCAGAACCTCCTGAAACAGCCGAACGGCCCGGCAATGTTGCGCAGCGTCCTCACCATCGGCGAAAAGTCGAAGAGAATGTTTGCCGCCAAAGCCGCCTACCTCAACGAACTCCGCAACAAGGCAAAAATCGAAATCGCGGACCAGTGAGAGGGAAGGGAAATTTGCGATCGGGCCCGGGGTACCGCACATGTATATCCGATCGCTGTGGCGCGGAGACCTGCAATTTGAGCACGCAGACAGCATGATATTGTATTGCGTTAAAATGTAGGATACGGTCTCTCAAACGTACGCCGGTTGTGCTGCCGCCACACAGGGTAGATGTCCATGACGAGCAAAATTAAAGCCACCCCACGACTGCCGCAACATCGGTTTACCCTGATCGAACTCCTTGTGGTCATCAGCATCATCGCCATTCTCGCTGCCATGCTGCTGCCGGCCTTGAACGGCGCGAAGCGCACTGCCAAGGCGATTCTCTGCCTGAACAACCTCAAGCAGCATGCCATCGGGATGATCTCATACGCCAACGACGACGCATCGGGACACTTTCTTCCCGGCCCGAGCATACTGGGCGACGGGCTTGGCGTGATTATCCGCGCCAACTCGACCGCCGAAGGAAAAGCGCTGGCCGACACATTTGCCGAGGAACAATCCGGCAGTGTTGACCTTTTTTGGTGCCCGTGGCAGCTGGCCGGCGGCCAATGGGCCCCCAACGGCAACGCCCCGTATTACCCGGAACTGTTCAGCCATGGCTTCAATTCCGGCACGCTGATGTGGACAATCGGGTACTACCGATTCGCCGGCTTCAAGCCAAACGCCCTCATTGACTGGAGCACCAACGGCGGCCTCAACGGCGACGGGCCAATCATGAGGTTGTCCGATGGCGATTCCTCAGCCCCGCTCGTCGGGGATGCGCTCAGGTGGATTCCCGACCCGTTCTGGTACATACAATACGCCCACCAGGACAAGTATGGTTACTGGCCGTATTCCTTATATCAGGAGAGTAGCGTGACGTTCGTCGATGGCCATGGCGTCTTGAACCGGCACAGCATCATGGCAGACGGAGCCAATCCGTCCGTATCCGGATGGGGCGGCAACTGGCTGGAGCATACGGCATGGGATGAATACACCGCCTGGTGACGCAGGGCCGTGACACGCCGGAAGCGCCGCGGCTGATTCGAGTCCACGGCGGAATATGAAAATCCGATTACCCCGCGCAGCACAGCCAATTGCCGGCGAACCTGTCCCGGGGGCACGGGTTTCCAGGTCACACTGAATACGCCCATGCCGTACAGGTGCCTTATAATGTTGTAATAGGCGGACGCGGCATATATTGTGGTGCCGGTCGAGCAAACCGGCCGCATTACAACCGCCCAGCGGAATACCGCCGGACAACCAGTAACCGGTCCCGTCACCCGTGCAATTCCCCGTTGACGTCGAATTATTATCGCGCGGAATCCAAGTCCCCGATCTTCCGCGAGAGGGCCTTTTTTCGCTCCCAGAGGAACGCAACGACTCCGCCTTGGCGATCCATAAATAGTAATCCTGTGAAGACGAAAAATGCCGATTATTGAAGTGGCCATTGTCAGTCGCGATGATCAACTGTATGAGGGATTTCCCGACGTGACGGCGACCCCCGGCGGGCGGCTCGTCTGCGTCTGTCGGGAAAGTGACGCCCATAGACCCGTAGCTGTTTCCAACCTGGTATGGCGGACGAGCGACGACAGCGGTCGGACGTGGGGGCCGCGGCGTCTGCTGGCGCAGGCCGAGTGCCGGGGCGATAGACTGTTCGCATGGAATTGCCCGCGCATCGTCTGCCTGCAGGACGGGCGCCTGATCTACATTTGCGACGGCTACGAACTGCCGCCCGACTTGGATCAGGGCTGCCGGGATTCCCGCATCTACTTCTGGGTCAGCACAGATGACGGCCAGACCTTTGAAGGCCCCCAGTGCCAGGCCGGCCCCATAGGCGTGGTGCCGGATAAAATCCTGGTGACCCGCCAGGGAACGTGGATGTTCTCAACGACTTATCGGCCAGCCAGCGGCAAGATGGAAGGCCAATACCTGTGGCGAAGCACCGACGAGGGGAAAACCTGGGAAGAACCGATCTGCGTGGCGTACGACGACAATCTGGAGCTGTGCGAAGGCAGCACCGTACAGCTCGATTCGGGGGCGCTCGTTTGCTACCTGCGCGAGGACCAGCGCAAGGGCTACCCTGCCTTCAAGACAATCTCGCACGACGATGGCCTGAGCTGGGAGGGCGTCTACCCGACGCTGATGCCCTGCGCCCACCGCCCCGTGGCGGGGCTGACGAAAAGCGGCAAGGTCATGGTAACGTTTGCCGAAATGCTCAATGAAATCAGCCCGGGCCGACGCAACCTTCGCGCACTGCTGGAGACCCAGGACAGTGCGCTCGAGACCGACCACGATAAACAATACGGTATCGTGCTGTCGCTCGACCACGACCGCGTAACCACCGGCCTCTCCGGGAACGGCTATACCGGTTGGCTGCAGTTGCCGAGCGATGACTTCTTTGTCGTGAACTACATCTTCGATGACGCCCCCAATGCCCAGATCCGCAGCTACCGCTTCAGCGAGTCCGAATTCTGAGTGGAAAATCGTTCAACCGGGGACGGAGCAAACCAAAAGGGAATTGACTTATGGATACTGAAGACAACGTAAAATTGAAAAACCTGCTGCCCAACGCCAGTTTCGAGCTCGACTTCGGACAAGCCAAACACGACTGGGTCAAATACAATCCCGGTGAAGGTGCGGCCGACAACTGGACGGACATGTTCACCCCGTTGACTGCACCGCTGGCGAAAAACAAGCAGGTGCCGCAGGCCTGGCCGACAATCGAGGCCGCAGCCGATGCGCCCGACGGCGTGCGGGCTGCGGTGATCCCTTCAGCGCCCGGTAAGCCGGGGCATCTGACCTCGCCGGTCATGGCCGTCAAGGGCGGGCACGGATACACGCTCTCGGTCTATGCACGCGGCGACGATGCGGCGGCGGCGGCGCGTTTGCATATGTGCGTCTGGCATCAGCCGCTGAACTGGGACGTGCCGCCGGACGCACAAAGTGACCCGATCGCGGTGACGAACCAGTGGCAGCGTTACGAAATGACGTTCGTCGTGCCGACATGGCTGCACACCGCCGTCGTCGACCTCATGGCTGTCGCGGACGGGGATGCGAAGCTTTGGGTCGACGCCGTGCAGCTTGAGCACGCCCCGCAGGCCACAACCTTTGAAACACGCCTGGCGACCGAAGCGCACATCACGGCCGACACCCCTTTCAGCGGCATGCTCCACCTGCACGGTGAGCCGCTCGATCTGAAGCTCAACGTCTACCAGCACCGCCCGGCAGACGACAACGGCGACTTGGAAGTTCGCATCGAAACCCTCGAAGGCCGCGACATGCTGACCACGCAGGTTGCGGCCCCTGCTTCGCCCGGCCGCCATACCATTGCCCTGTCGATCGACTTTCCCTGGGTGGGTGACTTTCGCGCGAAAGTGTTTTCAGCAGCGGGCGAGCGCATCGATGTCGCGACCTACGGCTACATGTTCACCGTCCACCCGGTCATGCAAGCCGGGTTCGGTTGGGAGGAACTTGGTCCGGTCGGCGACGATTTTCAGGGCATTCTTTATTCGCGCGACGGCGAGGTGCACGAGCTACCGGCCGAGCGGTATCGCCTGCCGACTTGTCAGATCGGCGAGGGCACGTGGAACTTCACCATCACAAACGATCATCGCATTTACATGCCGGCCGCGGTTGAAAACCCCGGAGTGCATAATGATCTTCTTTGCACGCGCGACGGCGGGCGGACGTGGGACACGCAGCAGGTGACCCGCCCAATCGCAGCGGTGCTGCGTGACGGCAGCTTTCTATCTTATACGGCCCCGGAGCCGCCGCACTGGCCGCCGCCCATCCAAGACGGGCGGCTGTGCCTGACTCGCTCGGAAGACGACGGGCAAACTTGGCAGCCGCTGGGCGGGCCCGGCCCGATGTACGAAGATGCGAACCCCGGCCGCCTCACCGAGCTGCGTGACGGGTCGCTCATCTGGCCGATCGGCTACCGCAAACCCGGCATCCACCACGCCACCTACACCTTTCGGTCCAACGACGGCGGCGTGACATGGTCGAACCCGTCGCCCGTCTGCCCAACGGGCGAACCTTCGGTGATCGAGCTGGCGTCCGGCCGGCTACTTGCGGTTGTGCGAAACAACCAGATATCCAAGCCGGGCCACGTGCCGGCCTTCTTCGAGGATGAGCATGAAGATCGATGGCGGCTATGGCATATGCAGTACGGCCGGGCCGACAGCCTTGAGTCGCTGCACAAGAACGTCATGCTCGCCGATTCCGACGACGGCGGGGCCAGCTGGACGAACGTGCGAAAGGGCTGCCACGGACTGGGCGAAATGCACGGCTCGGCAGTCGAGCTGCCCGACGGCAGGATCGTCCTCATGCACGTGCACCGCGTACCCTGGCTGCACAGCGGTGAGCGCGCCAGGGTCAGCCGCGACGGTGGCAATGCCTGGGACCGGGAAACCTACTATCTCAGCACGGTGCCAACCTATCCGGAATACTCGACCAACTGCGTCCTGCCGCCCGAGCTGGCCGACGGCGAGCCGGGCATGATACTCACCGTACTCGGCGATCGCCCGCAGTCTGTTCACGTGGACCGCCCGCCCCTGTTGCAAGCAGTCCGCTGGCGTCCGCTGCCTCTCGATTCTGCAACAACCTGAAACAACGTTTCACAGGAATATCCATGAATCCTCGCATCGGCAGCACTGTTCTCATTCCGATTCTCCTCTTCGCCGTCACTGCCTTGCCGGTCGTCCAGGCGGACTACACGGTACACGTGGTTGATACGCCGATCACCAATCGATCGATCGTCGCCGGCAAACCCCTGCCGGACGTGTGCAAACCGGGCCGTGTGTTGACAGTGTCGGCTTGCCGCGGCGAGTATGAGCCCGCCTCCTTTGTCGTCGTCACGGACCAGCCGCTGAAGGGCGTTGAAATAGAAGTGGGCGCGCTGAAGGGATCGCAGGGCACCCTCGATGCCGACGCCGTTGATGTGCGCATCGTCTGGCATTGGGTCGCAGGCTCGCGGATCGGGGACTTGCATCCCGCACGCAACGTGCTGGTCAAGAACGATTCGATGCTTATGGTCAAACCGATGCCGACGGAAGAGTACCCGGCGCGCAGCATCATTGTCGCACCAAACGGACTTCGCGATGCGACGCAGCTGCAACCCGTTGACATCGACGACCTGAAGCAGTTCTGGATCACCGTGCAGGTGCCGCGGGAGGCCAAATCCGGCTCGTACAGGGCCGGGTTGAAGATCAAACCGCAGAACGCCCCGCCGGCCGAACTCACCCTGAACCTCGAGGTCTATCCGTTCGAACTGCTCGCCCCGATGATGGAGAACTCAATCTATTACCCCGTCACCCTCGTGGCAGAAGGCTCACCGGACTGGCGCACCGGCAAGTGGGTCAATACCGCATGGATAACGCCGAAGCAGTATTTGCTCGAGCTCGAGAACATGGTGGCGCACGGGCTGACCAATCCAAACATCTACACCGGCGTTCAGTGGGACGCCGAAGGCGCCATGGATTTCGACAATTTCGAAAAAGTACTGGCCCTTCGCGAGCAGGCAGGGATCGGGCCGGGTGTCCCGCTCTACGCAATGAGCAATGTTGCCGAACCAATCTCGAAAAAGTTGAGCGTGGACGAAAAGAAACAACGCGTCGAGGACGTTCGCATGATTATGGACTGGGCCAGGCAACGAGGCTATCCGGATTTGTACTGGGCCGGGATGGATGAAGCCAGCGGATCACGTCTGGTCGGCGAGCGCGACAGCTTCCAGGCCGTCCTCGACGGCGGCGGCAAGACCTGGGTCGCCTGCTCGGCGGGCTTCTACAACCTGGTCAGTGACGTTTTGAGCCTGCCCGTAGTGATGTGTAATCCGAACAATGTCCCCTTGGACCGGCTGCAGGAAAGCCTGAGCCTGGATCATCCACGCATGCTGCCATTGGATGACCATGAAGGTCGCGCCAGGGCCAAGGCCAGGCTGATCGCCGAGTACGAACAGATGGTCAGTGTGATTCCCCTCGAGAAATCAGGATACCGCGCAGTACTCGACAGCACCCATCGCCGCGGCAACCGCGTCTTCGCCTACGCCTTTCCGTGGACCTCCGCGCCGGTGCCGGAAACCCATCGGCGAACGCACGGGCTTGCACTCTGGCAGATGGGCTTTGACGGCTCCATGAACTGGGCATACACCCATATCAAAGGGAGCCCGGGGCCGGGAGCAATCCGACAGGGCGGCTACGGCTATGTGATCCGCACCGAGGACGGGGTCTTGGACAAATTGCGTTGGGAAGGCTTTCGCGAAGGTGTGGACGACGTCCGCTATCTGACCACACTTATCGACGTCCTCGGCAGGGTCGCCGGCACCTATGGCAAGGAACCGCTGGTCGCCGAAACCCTCAAGTGGCTGACCGAACTGAACGTACGAAAAGCCGACTTGAATGCAACCCGCCTCGAGATGGCCCGGCGAATCATCGCCCTCAGGGAGCTCGGCGGACACGTGAAACCATTGATCGAGATCGATCCGCGCAAGTTGAAGGGCGCCCCTGCCAACGAAGAGTGGGACATCCAGTTCAGTGGGGACGGCCTTCCGGATTCCGAGATCTGGAAGGGTCACCCGAACAGTATGAAGTTCCACATCGATCTGCCGCCCGGCTTCCTGTTGGCGGTCGGAAATCCCGGCGGCGAATTCCACCGGCCAGTGAGCGGCTGCACCAAGGCCACCGGGTGGACGGTGGAATGGGGCATGAAAGCAGAAACCCTGCACCAGCTCCCGGCCCCCCTGGACCTGGTCAGTTTCAGAGATGATACCAACGCCGTGGCGCTCCGCTATACGAAAACCTCGGTCACCCTGAAAGATCACCTCCCGGATTCCGGTGCCACCCTGGATTTGAAACTTGACGAATATCACCTGTACCGACTGGTCAGACAGCCGGGCAGTGACACGGTGGAGCTGTACATTGACAATCGTCCGGAGCCGGCGCTGGCATTCGCCCCGGCAGCATGTGAGCTGCCTCATTGTAACGTGAACAACATCAATCGGGTGCAGTGGGGTAATTCAGTCTTCCAGGCAAGATGGAACTTCTTTCGCTACCACAAGGGCGCGACGATACCACGGAACTGAGTAGCTGAAAACGCGCCCGGCCAACGTTGAAGTCCAGTCACGCGCATGATAAACTGACAGAGTATTGGCCGTTAACGGACAGATATTTACAGAGAAAAGGAGCGAAAAACGCGATACTTTTTTCATCGTAGTATTCTCGTGAAGACGTTGCTTGTGTATGGCCTTTTGGCCGGACTCGGTACCCTTTGCCACGGCGCGGACTACACGATTCATGTGGTTGAGCCGGCCGTCACGAATCACCTGATCCTGCCCGACGTCCCCCTGCCTCCGGTCTGCAGGAAGACCACGGCGATGGAACTGTCGGCCTGTCGCGGCGAGTATGAGCCGGCCTCGTTCGTGGTCACCGCATCGAAGCCGCTCGAAGCAGTGCGCATTGAGCTGGAACCGCTGAGCGGTCCCGGCGGCAGTTGGCCGAAGGAAGCCGTGGACGTCCGCGTGCTGAAGGCGTACTACCGCGACTACAGCCCGCTGGCCCAGGGCTGGGCAGCGATCCCGGCTCTGCTTGTCCACGATGACACTTTCCTGGCTGTCGAACCGGACCCGACCCCGGAAAACCCGAATGGCATGAAGAACGTGGCCAGGGGCGAGGTGCGGGATACGGCCGAACTTCAGCCGGTCAGTATCGACCGGCGAAAACAGTTCTGGATCACGGTGCATGTCCCCGAACATGCCGGGCCGGGAACTTACAGGACGACGGTGCGGATCGTCCCGCAAAATAGCGAGGCTTCCGAATTGACCCTGCAGGTGCAGGTGTATCCCTTCACGCTGCTGCCGCCGATGCTGGAGTACTCGATGTATTACCCGGTGAAGCTGGTCCCCGACGGCTCGCCGGACTGGCTCCGCGGGAAATGGGCAGACGGGTCAGGCGCATGGATCACTCCAAGGCAGTATCTCGCTGAGTGCAAAAACATGATGGCGCACGGCCTGACCAACCCGAACATCTACACGGCCCCACGCGTTCGTCCGGACGGCAGCCTCGATTTCGCGCCCCTCGCAGAGGTTCTCGATCTGCGCGAAAGCGTCGGCATGCGGCCGAAAGTCCTGTACCTGGTCGGGCATTCACTGACATTCACCGATCGACCCTTGACGGCACCGGAGCGCCAGCGAAACCAGGATCAAGTCCGGCAGATCAACGACTGGGCCCGCACGCGGGGTTATGACGAGGTCTTCTTCATGGCCGCCGATGAATGGGACGGCGAGCAACTCTCGGCCGAACGGGACAGCATGAAGTCGGTGCGCGAAGCGGGGGGGAAAATCTTTACGGCCGTCTCAACCGATTTTTTCGAGCACGTCGGGGATCTGCTCGATCGACCGGTGCTCAACGCCATGGATGCATCGGCTCAGCCGGACGGCCATCGTAAACACATAGACAGTGTGCATCGCCTCGGGAACAAGATCCTCACCTATATGAATCCCGCCGCCGGAGTGCCCCTGCCAGAGCTACAACGTCGCAACGAAGGATTGGGGCTGTGGCGCATGGGCTTTGACGGCACCATGAACTGGGCCTACATGCACATCCTGGGCGGCGGCCCGGTTGAACAGCCTCTACACTATGCAAAGGTCTTCCGCACAGACGGCGGCGTCCTCGACACCCTGCACTGGGAAGGCTGGCGGGAAGGGGTGGATGATGTCCGCTACCTGACGACGCTGGCAGATGCGCTGACCCGCGCGCGTGGCCGTTTCCGGGACGATCCGCTGATCCGGGAGACCGACGAGTGGATAAACGAAATGGAATTTGCGACGAGCGGCAACCTCGACGCCATCCGCCGCGAGATGGCCAGGAGAATCGTCGCCCTGATGCACCTGGGCGACAGGAAACTTCCGCCAGAAGAGGCGCTGGCCGGGATTGATCTCGAACGTGTTCAGCTTATTGCCTTCCCCGAACCGTGGCGTTTCAAAATGGACGCCGCCTACCAGGGCGTCCGTGAAAAGTGGTTCGATCCGGACATTGATGACAGTCAATGGACCCCAATGTGGGCCGGTAGCGGATGGACAGAAGAGAAAGGTCCCGGGTGGGGAACGGAGCCCGGTTTTGGCTGGTACCGCACCACACTGCCGCTGACTGCGCAGGACGCAAAGCGGAAGTTCAAATACCTCCACTTCGGGGCCTGCGACGAGGACGCCTGGATCTACCTGAACGGGCAGCAGGTTTTCGAGCATTCCTGTGACACAACCGGCCTGCTGCGCCGACAAATTTGGGTGACACCATTTGTCGCACCATTGACCGGCGTCGAGCTGCGCGGCAGGGACCCGCTGACCGTACGCGTGTACAGCTCCATGGGAATGGGCGGCATTTGGAAACCCGTCCACCTGATCCTCAGCGACCAGGAATTAAACGACCAGCAAGTCAAGGCTATGGTCGCGTTGAACGACCACACGTCGGACACAATCGACGAATAACCTTCAGGAAACTCAGTTCGGATGTTCAAAGACGAAACTCAAAATATCAAAAGTCGAGAGTCCCGTGTCGGGTGAAGACCGAAACAATCCTGCCCGCGTGCCCGACCTGCTACGGCCGGAGGTTCTGGCCGCCTTCGACCGTGCCACCTTCGAGCGCGACGGGTATTGGGTGTGGGACAACGTGCTGACCGAGGCCGGGCGCCGGCAGTTCACGGCGAGCCTGCAGAACCTGCAGGACATGAACGACCGGATCATCATGGAAACGGACTGGGCAGCGATTGATTACGAGTCGCTCGACCTGCCACGGCCGGCACCGGAGGCGATCACACCGCAGGCGCTGGCCGGATACGGCGGCGGTTCGGAGCAGATGGGGTGCGTCTCCGGTAAGCTTCGCGAGTACATGAACAAATATAGGGTACCTGAAATTGCCGCGGGCGAAATCAAAACGAACGGCATTTTGCCGGAGTTTTTCCCCCAAGCCTATGACGATTTTATCCTGGACGCCACTACTGAGCATCCCCAAATGATGGAGCTTTTTGCAAAGCTACTTGGGGATCGCTTCATCCTCGACCATTGCGTGATGCTGAATCGGCCCGCGGGCTCGTTGGGCCGCACCTGGCACGCGCACATTTATCGCCAAGGTCAGCATGAGGTTGAAAGCGACATCGGCACGGGCCGTTACGTCACCACTGAACTTCTGCAGCAGCAGTGCGTACGCAACCTGTGTTACCCGGAGGGAGCGACAGTCGAAGACGGCGGCGAGCTCGCGGTGATCTCCGGAGCGCATCTGTACCGCATCCCGTTCAAGGCCCGATCCAAACGCCCGGACTACCACGACGATATGCGGGCCGACTGGTTACAGGGCAAGACGCACCCCTGCACCGGCGAACCGCTGGAGATTCTAACGCTGTCAATGGGGCCGGGGACGATCGTGTCGTTTGTGCATCACATGCCGCACTACGCTGGACGTCGCCTGCCGGACACCCCGATGCGCTGGGGCATCCTCATGGCCTACCGCACACCCGACCCGCAGGCATCGCCGGCGAGGTGGAGCGAAGGCGTCCCCGCCCACTGGGCCGACCACAACCTGGCAGCGGGACTTTTGTCGTCGAATGCCCAACAAGTACTCCAGGCGGACGTTCCGTCAGGTTGATTGCACTGCCACAAGATACCAGAAGGGACTGGATCCGAATCGAGTAAATCATAAATCCAAAGGGGAGCTGTAACATGAGCATGATTATTGAGCGCAAATGTCTGGATGCCGATGTGTCCGCGCCGTTGTCGCGGCTGTTGAACGTGCGGAATCTCGTCGCCGCGGGTGCTCTCATCAGCAGCCTGGTCGTGGCGGTTTTCCCGGGTCAGGCCCAGACCCAAAAAACAGAAATATGGGACATGGAATTCACCGGCAAAGGCGACCCCCGGGATGCCGGGTTCAAGGGGCGCGGGATCAATGGCGCCACGTACAACTTCTACGACAAGTTCACCAATATCGACGTGGTGCC
>CAJWLW010000084.1 GCA_913042885.1 uncultured Lentisphaeria bacterium
GGCCACCCGCCGGCGTTCGCCGCCGGACAACGTGCCGACCAGCCGGTCACCGGCCAGTACCGCCAGCGCCGACCTCACCTGCTCGACACGTGTCTGCAGGTTCCACCCGTCCACCGCGGTGATCTGCGCTTCGATCGCCACGGCCCGATCCGACATCGGCGACAACTGCTCGAACTCATCGAGCAGCGCCCTTAGATGAGCGATGCCATCGGCGATATTTTCCGAGATGGTGCGTTCATCTTCCAGCTCGAAAGCCTGCGGCAGAAAGCTCATCAGCAAATCGCGCCGCGGCATGACACTTCCTTTCGTCGGCGACATCTGCCCCATCAACAGCTTCAACAGCGTCGATTTCCCGGCACCATTGCGGCCGACCAGCCCAACGCGGTCGCCGGCGTGAATCGTCAACGACACGCCGGTGAGAATGTCCTGCGAACCGATGCCGTATTCGACGTCGGCAGCAGTGAGGACGACCTCTGTAGCCGCAACTGCCATCAGCAGCAACGACGGTGCAATGGGTGGGCGGTAGTCATGGCCCACTAATTTACGGGACGTTAAAGAAGTAGCAACCGGCCTCACGCCCGCGGCATGCGCCGCCCAACAGGCCACCTGCAGCAGTCACAAACGGGGTTAGAATCGCGGCGTCTGTTATTTCAATATGCAGCAATACGAAGCGGCGGCGGCGGACTTTCAATCGGCGCTGGCACTCGACCCGGATTACGCTCAGGCGGCTGGGTTGCATGCGGCAGCGGTCGAGCGTTTGGACGAATCGCCTTGACAATTACTGTGAACTGGGGTTATGAACAACACAGCATCACGTTGACCGCTCGGAATTGGAGCAGAATATTGTCAGGAAAATCTCTTTATATTCGAGGTAAGGGCTATGGCTATGAGGGTGGGTTCTTTTGGGACTATTGGAATTTTGATGGCAGCCTGGAAGGTCCGTTAACTGTTACTTACGGTGATGAGGGTGGCGTTGAATTTGATGGGAAACTTATCGATGCGGTTATTGATGAACATCACTGAGGGTATGCATTAGAATCACACCTTAATCTCTGCAAAAAAATCCTCAACGTCACGATGGGTATAGCTTTCTATCCAATATTCAACGTCTTCAGCGCTCTTTATGTCATTCCGATCCAATACCATAATTTGCCACTTATCATGATCTTCGGTGCCTTCTTCGGGAATATGGCTACCCAACCACTCTTGTGTAATGCTATCTATAGCTGATAGGCAATCCTCTAACTGTTGCTTTGTTAATTCTCGGGGCATCTAAAACTAATCTCTGTTCCATGGATCTATATTTGACAACAAAACCACCATGCCGCCGTGGCACTGTCACTTCAGCGTCCAGTGGATGGACATGATGCCGCCGGCATCCTCGGCATACGCCAGATGCACGTACTTGTCGTTCTCGCGAACGTACTTCTTGTTGAGGTACCAGACCGTCACCATCTCCCCGGGTGTCAATTCCGTCGTCACGGGATAGCCGAAATCATGCTCGACCGGCAGCTCGTGCAGCGTCATCATATTCTCGTAGTCCCATGTCTCCCCTTCATCATACGAGATCATCGCCCGGATGCTCGGGGGCCGGTCGCGATAACTGTACGAACAAAGAATTGCGCCGGAACTGAGCTTCAGAAGATGCGGCGGATAACCCCACACAGGAAGCTTCTCCGCGACCGACCAGGTACGTCCAAAATCGTTCGAGTTCGACTGATACATATACTGGTCTTCCCAGGGACAGCCCTCGGCCCGGAACAGTGCGACCAGGCGCCCGGGACTGGTCTCGACGAGGTGGTTCTCGATCAGCCAGGTCTCCTCCGGCAGGTCTGCTGCGCGCGGTATTTCTCCGACCGCTTCCCAGGTGTCGCCCTTGTCACTCGATTCCCAAGCCAGGATCGGTTCAGCCATCTCGACCAGACCTGTACCAATGTAGATCAGACGCCCGTCGGCTAGCGCCGCGGGCCCGGAATGCTGGCCGGTGGGCGTATCGACAGGAGGCCCCCAGGTCCGACCGCCATCTTCCGAGCGCATCAGCCAGGGGCGCGGCAGGCCTTCCTCCGTCAGCCCCATACGTTCGACGATACCTTGCCATTGGGACAACCACCGATCGGGAATTATCCTGCCGGCGCAGAACTCACCGGACACGACATGGGGCACCCAGTCGGTGCTGCTGAAGGAGGTCAGAACAATCGTCCCGTCCGGCATGGTGCGGAGGCTGGCGTCGCGGTCGTCCGTCTCGCTGTTGTACACCTCCTGCGGCAGGGTCCACGTCCTGCCGCCATCGGCCGAGCGCATCACCACAGTCCGGCTCTGCGGCCCGGTATGGTAGATCCGCTCGGACGCCGAGACGACGATATCGCCGTCAGCGGTGCGCGTGATGCCCGGCCAGCCGTACATCTGGTCCGGCCGTGCCGCGACGACGCCGTACTCGATATTGTGTGCAGTAAGTGTCATGATTTTCTCGATCGGTACAGTATCGCATTTTTTCACTAATGATCGCCCGTAACCGCATCTACACCGGCTGCACCCAAAGTTCCACTTCGTCGATCACGATCTCGCCGGATGCATCCGGATCCGCCTTGGTCAGCGTGATGGACAGCTGGTTTTCACCGTAAGCGAGGGCATCGGCAGGCAGCGGGAACCAACGGATGTCCGGGAACGGCCGCTGGTATTTGATATCGGGCTTGCCGAACGGCCCCGGGGCTATAGTCGCGCCATTGAGCTGCACGTCGACGACGTCGTGCAGCGTCAGGCTGCCTCGCAACATCAAAGTGGCGACCTGTATCTGGTCGTTCTGTTCGTAGGCCTGGAAGCGGAATATGCCGGAGGGCTGCGCGCTTTCCCGGTCGAGCACCACGCGCTCCGTCAGGGCCGACATGATCGTATCCGGGTCCCCGGGGGGCTCGAAGATATAGTGCCGATCGCCGCGGGCGGCGCGCGGCAAGTCCCGCAGCTCGTAGAAGACCTGCAACGCCTGCGGATAATAGGGCGGCGGATACAGGCCGCCGACGAAATGGTTGTAGACAGAGAGACCGTCGGCACCGCCGCCATAGAAGGTCTGGGCCAGCGCCCGATAATTCGAGCGCGTCATGTTGGTCCTGCCCGCCACGAGGCGCTCGGCCGGGATTTGGTTGCGTCGGCGGGCCTGCCAACTCGTCCATGGCGCCATGCCCGGATAGAGCATGCAGTCGCCCTTCCTTGTCAGCTCGCTGAAGTCCGCGTAACCGGCGTTGAAATTGCAATACATCGGGTCCATCGGACTGACATAGTCAACGAAGCCTTTGGTAATCCATGTCGGCACGTCGAGACCAAGGGCCAAGTTCTCCTGCATCGTGGCGTACACCCTTGCCCCCAGCAACAGCTTCCTTCCCCGGACCCGGCCCAGCTCGTCCAGCATGTCGCGCAAACGCTGCACAAGCTCAGTCAGGCAATGCGCTCGATCAGCCCCTTGAGATGGGGGAAAGTACATCGGCTCCCGAAAGGTCATCTCTATACCGTCGACATCGAAACTGTCGACAACCATTTCCATCACCTCGAAGATGAACTGGCGCACCCCTTCGAATGAAAAGTCGAGCATCCGCTGGTCATCTTTTTCGAGAGTCGGGTCCGGCAGGAGCCACTCGGGGTGTGCATCCATGAAGGCGGCCCGCCTGGGGTAATGCTCGCCGGAGTGATTGTCGTTCATGCGAAAACCGGCGATGAATGTCATGCCCCGCTCATGACTGCGGTCGAGCAGCACCTGCAGGGGCTGCTCGCCGGCATCGAGCATGGTGAGGAACTTCGCGTGCTGCGGCCGCTGGTCGTATGGCATCTGTTCCGACCGCCAGTAGACCGTAAACCCCTGGTTGAAGCAATCCTGCTGGAAAATATCCACGCCGCTGTCGGCGAGCATGTCCACCCACTGGCGCAGCGAATCAGCCGTCACCGGATCGGGCAGGAAGTTGGCAACGATGCTGGATGGATCGCTGACGTACAGGATGCGATGCTCGCCGCGCGGTGTCAAGGGGGAGTCGGATACTGGATTTTGCATGGCGTCCGGGGGGCTACTCTTGTTGTTGCGCTGTCATCGCCTCGGCCGGCGCTGCCAACGTGGCCAGTCTATCGTTTCGCGATCGATCGAGCCGGCTTCGAAGAGTTCGTACAGGTGTACCCCGTACGGCTCGAAGGCGTCTTCGATGACGCCGCCCTTGACGTCGATCAGGCGGTTCTCCAAACGTACAGCGGCTTGCGGTGTCAGGCCACTTTCGGGAACCGGGACGGTGAACCGGGCGGTGACCGGTTCATTGAAACCGTTGACTGCGATCAGGAAATAGCCGGCCTCGGTTTGCCGCAGCGACACGTGCAATGCGGTGTAGCCGAGGGCGCCGGGCTCCTTTGAGCCTTCGATGATTTCAGTTTGGGTTCCACCGACCTGGGCCGCCACGAGATAAGGGGTCAGGAGGTGCAGTTCCGAGGTCAGGTCAGCCCACTGCGCCCAGTACCCTGGTGAGTCGGTAACCCACCATTGGCCGTAGTGGAAGGCTTTATAGATGATCCCGTCGATGCCGTGGGCAATGGCCATGTAAGTCATGCAACGGACCTCGGCCATGGTCGGGTTACGCCCCCCGAGCGCCATCATCTGCACCTCCATCCAGCTCGGCTTGCCGCCGGCGCCCTCGACAACGTTATCGGAGTATCGCGCAACGAAGGCCAGGGGATGGTTGGGGACCGGACGAATCATGTCGTTGTGGATGTCCGTGACCACAGTGTAGCGTTGATGGTCGTTGAGATTTCCGTACGCCAGTTCAACGTGTATCGGATGGTGTGGATCGAGACGCCTGATCATCTCGTACAACGGCTTGAACGTGGCGGGCGGCATCCGGTAGGGAGGCTCGATGTCCGGCGTCGCCGGTCTCGGGCCGGTGAGCAGGTTCGGCTCATGCTCCAATCCCCAGGCCAGCAGTCCGGGAGCGTCACGACAGGCCAGGATGATCCGCTCCACCGTCTCCATGTTCGTCCACACGCTATTGGTGAGTAAAACCACGGAGTACATGCCATTCGCATAAGCTTCATCGATGTCGTAACGGTACGACTCGGGGATTTCCTTCAGGCCATGGGTGGTGACCATGTTGAAGCCCTGGGCGCCCGCCTCGGGCAGCGAATAATGCCAGTGTGCGGCATGGTCGATACCGATCGGAAAGAACGGCTTGCCGTTGACGAAGATCCGGTCGTCGCGAATCTCGACGCGTTCTATGGGCGGCGGTGGTTCGGCCTGCAGCAGTAACGCGCCAAAGGCCATGATTCCGATGACAAGGGTCGGAAGAAATTTCATCCGGATTGCTCCTGCTGTTCGGCTTTAGTCTCGAACCCGAATCTATTGATTCAAACTTATGCCAGGTAGACGTAGCGTAAAAGCCTTGAAACACCCGACCGACGAGCACAGAAGTTCGTGGTACTATTCTCGCTCCACCGTGATCTCAACACCTCTCAGGAAATTCGCCTTGTCTCCGGAGGCATCGTCGATACCCAACGCGTCACAGACAAACAAGAGCTTGCCGGGCGCGATCTCCAGCATGCAGGTGTAGCCGGTGAGTCCGCCCCAGTACACTATTATCGACTTTTCCCAGTTGTCCCCGGTGCCTGTCGGGTCAAACATGATGCTGTTGCCCGGCCGGCCGAAGCTGCAGGCAAGCACACCGTTGCTCATCAATAGCATGTCCGGGTTGACACTGGCAATGCCAACATTGGCTGGATCCTCTACCACGCTCTGCGCTGCCGGATCCAGGTCGGGGTCGAGGATGATTGGCTCAGACCACGTCTTGCCGTGGTCACTCGAGCGTGTCTGGCGCAACGAATGAAAACTGCCGACACGGGCCACGCACAGGATGTCACCGGCGGCGGTCCATGACAGGATACCCTCGTCGAATCCTTCGTAATATTCGCCCAGGTCAGGATTTGGATCGTAGCCGATCGTCGAGAGATAGTCGAAGGTCAACCCCCGGTCCCTCGAGATCGCTGCCACTGCCCGATATTTCGTGTCGCCCTCCCACCAGCCGTACATAAACGCCAGAAGACTGCCATCCGGCAATTCGAGGATCGAACGCCAGAAAACCATCGCGATGTAGTGCTTATACTTCGGGTCGGGCGGTGGAATAGGCTCACGATTGGCCCTCGGCATATTGACAGTGACGTCGATCGGTCCCTCGAAGGTCTTGCCGCCGTCATCCGAGCGGAACATGCTGCCTCTCGACTGCTTCGAACCCGGCGTGACGGGAAATGCATGGCCGTTGTATGCCAGAACCGTGCCGTCGCGGAGCTGCACGACGGCCTCTTCACGGACGACGCGTGGCGGATCAGGCGTCCAGGTCTTGCCATTGTCCACGGACCGCAGGCAGGCGCGTCGGGCCGGGCACATGTCGTGGTCCAGGTGGTAGTCGAGCAGCAGCGTCCCGTCCTGCAGCTTCCAGAGGTCGGGGTAGATGTGTTCGCCTTCTCCCGTCACCGAGTTCGAGATCGTCCAGGGCTCACCAATCGTGATCTTCATGGCCGCACCCGCCGCTGCCACTGGGGCCAGTCCAGAGGCATTCGCTTGGTCCCGTTGACCACGGGAAAAGGCAACTCATAGAGATGCACGGCATACGGTGCGAAGGCATCTTCCATGACACCGTCGGTGACCTCGACCAGGCGATTCTCGAAACGCACCGCAGCGCGTGGCGCCAGACCACCCTCGGGGACTGGAAACGTGAACCGTCCTTTGACCGGCGTGTCAAAGCCGTTGACAGCGATCAGGAAGTAGCTGTTGGCGGTTTTCCGCAGCGAGAGGTGCAGCGCCGTGTAACCGAAATTAAAGGGGGCCGCAGATCCTTCGATAATCTCCGCCTGCAGCTTGTCGGGCGACTCCGCCGCCGTCAGGTAGGGTGTCAGTGTGCGCAGCTCCGCCGTCAGGTCCGCAAATTGTGCCCAGTACGCCGGGGCCCGTTCGTTGACCGACCAGCCGCCGGAGTGGAAGCTGAAATGGATAATACCGCTGATGCCGTGCGTCACCGCCATGTAGGTCATGCAACGGACCTCTTCCATGGTCGGGGCGCGGTCTTTGCCGTCGAGCGGCGTCGGGCTTTGCGGCGATATCTGCACGTACATCCAGCCGGGCTTTCCGGCGGCGCCCTGCACGACGCTGTCGGAATTGACAGCGACATGTGTCAGGGGATAATCGGGCAGCGGGTAGACGTCGTCGGAGTGGATGTCCGCAACGTCACGGTAGTCCTGATGGTCCTTGACACTGCCGTATGCCAGGTTGAGCCATACAGGGTGGCCCGGGTCAAGCCGCTTGATCAGGTCGTACACCGGCTTGAACTGCTCCGGCGGTATCGTGTAGGGTCGCTCCATGTGTGGCAAATCTGCAGGTTCAGGGAGGCGCATATTGGGTTCATCCTCCAGCTCCCACGCCAGCAACCCCGGGGCATCGCGACAGGCCAGGATGATTTGCTCGACCTTTTCGAGGTCACGCCATTTGCCATTGGTGAGTGAAGCCAATGAGTACATGCCGTTGGCAAACGCGTCGTCAATATCGAGCCTGTACGACTCCGGATCATCCAGCCGTCCATGGGTAACAACGGCATTGAAGCCCTTCGCGCCCACCTCCGGCAGCGCAAAATTCCAGTGCGCCGCGTGGCCGATGCCGACCAGAAAAAACGGCTCGCCGTTTACCCAGAGACTTTTTCCTCGGATCTCAACTCGCTCGATTGGCGGCGGCGTTACAGCGCGCAGCGGCAGCGCGCTCAGAAGCGTGAGCACGATGAGTGTCAGGGCTGCCCTCATAGCGAGCCTCCAGTGTCCGGCATCAAGCTCATAGCATCCCCTCATCCATACACCATTTCAGCGCCAGCTCCAACCCCGCTTCCATCGTGTGCTGCGGGGCGTAGTCCAGGAGATCCTCGGCTTTGCGCATGTCAAAACACATGTGTTCCATCAGGAAGCCGGTCCAACGTGGCGAGGCATCGTCCGGGCGGCGCTCGCAGAGCGCTTCCAAGGACATGTATTCGGGCATCGACGTGCTGCCCAGGATGTCTTTGGCGGCGTTGAACCATTGAGTCAACGTGAGGGCGCGACGGGCGGAGATATTGAAGATCTCACCGACGATTTCGTCGCCCTTGCCGACGCCGCTGACGAAGGCGGCGGCGAGGTCGTCGTTGCAGCCGGCCTGGAGCAGCACGTTGCCATCGCCGGGGATCTCGAGGGGTTCGCCCGCTTTCATCAATTGGTAATAATGCGGATTGCGGCCGCCCCACGTTTCGATGGGCACGCGTCCGGTCCCGCAGATGCAGGTGGGGCGAAAGATGGTGGCCGGGAAATTCTCTAGTTCCAGCGCGCGAGCGTCGCGCTGGCATTGCTCGTAAAAGTTGACCCCGGTATCCTCGCGCCAGGGATGCTTTTCATCACCCGGGATGTACTGCAGCGGTGTGTACGAGCCGGTGGAACCGCAGATGAAATAGTGCTCGATCCTGCCGGCGAAGTGTTTATTGGCGAGCTCGACATCTGCGATGGACGGCACGCTGTCGATGATCACATCGAATTCCCGGGTTGCCAGCTCGGAGGCGTAGAAGTCCTCGTCGTACTTGTCGCCGGTGATGAACTCGATACCATCGAGGGAGACCTGGTGCCGGGCGTTTGTGCCGCGCGTGACGCCGGTGGTCTGGTGCCCCGCATCGACACAACCACGGGCGATGCGGCCACCGATTTCACCAGAGGCACCCAGGATCAAAACTTTCTTTGAATTGGACATAAGGTCAGGTTCCAGGTTTGGATATTGCTGGTTTCAGGAAGGCGAAGAAGAAAGTCAGTCGGCTTGTCACCGCTGAACATAGTTCATGTCAGACGGGTGAAAAGGACGTAGTGCCTTCGTATTGTCGTTTTGTCTTCTGCGGCCCTTTACTTCAGCTCATCAGTGATCCGATGTGTTCCTGCCGCCAGGGTCCGGACATCGTGCGCATTCGGCAGTGTCACAGTGGCAGTGCTGCCACTGGGCACAACGATCTCCCATTCAAAGCGACCGTCCGTGCACTGCCAATTACTCACAATGCGCCCATGCGGGCAGTCGTGGTGCGCTTGTACCCAGTCAAGCCCCGGGATGAGATGCGGTTTCAGGAAAAAGTGCTTGAACCCGGGCTGTTCGATATCGGGCTGGATGCCGGCCAGGGTGTTGTAGAACCAGTTGTCAAAGCCGCCCATCATCGGGTGGTTCAACGAACGCGGCCCGTCGGTCTGATCGTGCATGGCTTCACCCCAGCATTCCCAAAGTGTGGTCGCCCCACGCTGAATCAGATGTCCGAAACTCGGATAGCTGTCCTGGTGCATAAGCGCCAGTGCCAGCTCGCCACAGCCGTGGCGGGTGAGCACTTCGAAAAGAAAACGCACCCCCATGATGCCGGTGTTCAAATGGGTATCGCGCTCGCGAATGTCGCGGACCAGGCTGTCTGCGACGCGGTCTTCTTCGCCGTCCGGGACGAGTCCGAAGTGCAAGGCCATGACATTCGCGGTCTGCGAGCCGAAGGAGCCGGCCTGGCGATCATAAAAGCGACCGATCAAGGCATCCCGGACCTGCGCTTGCCAACTTTCAAAACGATCCGCCTCCGGCTGTTTTTCCAGCCGGACCGCAGTACGTGCCATCACTGCTGCACACTGTTGGAACCAGATTGTCGTCGTCAGGGTCGGCGGCGTGTGCATGCAGGGCTTTTCACCGCCCGGGTCGTACCAGTCACCATGACCGCCCTCGAGAATCCAGTTGTCGGCACACTCGCCGAAATGCTCGACCTGAAGGCGCATACCGTCCCAATGCTTCCGGAGCACTGACAGATCGCCGTAGTAAACGTATACGTACCATGGCAACATGATGAAAGCGGCCGCCCAATCATGGAGGGCCTGGCCGCAGGTGCGCTTACCCGGGGCAATATTGCACGGCAGGCCCCCGTGCCGGGTGCGGTTCGTTTCGATATCATCGAGGTACTTCTCCCAGAACGCCCTGCCCTGGAAATTCCAGATCGAGTACTCGGCCACGATATTGGCATCTCCCAGCCAGCCGCACCGTTCCCGGGCCGGGCAGTCCTCCGGAATGCTGTGGATATTGCTCCGGTGGGTCCACAGCGCCATGCGATGAAGCAGGTTCAAGCGCTTATCCGAACACTCGAAACTTCCGGCTGCCGGCAGATCGGTGTGGACGACAATGCCAGTGATGTCCTCTGCTGTCAGGACACCCGGCCAACCGCTTACCTCGACATAGCGGAACCCGTGATAGGTGAAACGCGGCTCCCAGGTAACCAGGCCTTCGCCCTTGCAGATATAGCGGTCGATCTGCTCCAAAGCGGTCGCGAAGACGCCGGTACTGGCCGTATCGATGTTGCCGTCCTTGTCGACGGTTTCGGCGAAGCGCATGGAGATTTCGGCACCCGCCGGGCCATCTGCCCGGATGCGCGCCCACCCGGCAAAGTTCTGCCCCATATCTACGAGGTACTGCCCGGCATCCAGCATCCTGACGTCGACCGGGCAGAGTTCTTCGATTTTCCGGATCGGGGGTATTTCCTGCCGTTCGAGTCGTCCGTCCGGTGCCGGCATACTTACAGCGGGATGCCAGCTTGACTCATCAAAATCAGGCGCGCACCAGCCGGGCTGCTCTCGTCTGGCGTCGTAACACTCACCGGCGTAAACGTTGGCGTCGGTAATCGGACCGGCCGTACCCGACCAGTGTTCGTCACTGCAGACAACCTGATTGGTGCCATCGGCGAACTGGATGTGTAGTTCCGCCAGCAACCGTGGCGCGCCATAGGACGGCGTGCATTGCTCGGTCCAGACGCGGTCCTGATTGTACCAGCCGTCGCCGAGCATCACGCCGATCGCGTTGGCACCGTCCCGGACGAACCCGGTGACATCATAGGACACGTAAAACACGCGCTGGTCATAGTCCGTCTGAGCCGGGTCAAGGACATGATCGCCAACGCGACGGCCGTTGATCCAGGCTTCGTAGTATCCCAGCCCGCTGATCTCCAGCGTTGCCGAGGCAATGGCGCTGCTCACCGTGAACTGACGACGAAAAAGCGGGGCGCCGCGCTCGCCAGAGCAATCCGCCATCCCGATCCAACTTGAGTCGTGACCGATCACTCGGCCCCACGCAGGCGCACGAGTTTGCCGCCGCCGGGCATCGGGCTTATCTGCGCCCGCGCCCCGTCCGAGGCCGGGTGCCACTCGCCAGTCACAGCGTCAAACACCTCCATCGGTCCCGGACCGACGACGGTCGTGGTTACCGCCTTTGAGTAGTCCAGATTTACGACCAGCACGTGGGAGGGAGTCCCTCCCGTGCCGAAGTAGCCCAGCAGGATGCCGTTCACCTCCTCCGGAGCGACCGCGGGATCGACGGTGAAGGACGCGTCGGGCGGCAGTCCCACTGCGCCCGAAGGTACGACGCCCAGATGATACGCGCCCAGGGAGGTCAGCGGCTGCAGCACTTCGCCGACAGCAACAAACTCGGGGTTGATCTGGTGCAGCGCCTCGCCCAGCGGTGTCAGCGTACCATTCGGATTCTCGACACCGCCCCAATGTTCGGCGCCCTCCCAGGCGTTGTAGACGAACTGCGCAATGCCCTGGCCGCCGTAGGCCAGCGTGGTGAAAGCAAGATATCGTCCCTCGTCGCCGTTGGGCGTGCGCCAGCCCGGACCGTTGGCGCAGGCCTGAACGACGTTGAGAAAGGGCACACCGCCTTCCAGCGCCGCCTCACGGACCAGCGCCAGGTTCAGGAAGTAGTCACTGCCGTCGAACGCCCGGTCGGTGAATCTCATGTGATAGTGGTCGTAGCTGATCAAGTCGGGCTTCACCTCCTCGATGAATCGGCGGAGGTATTCCCGGTAAGCGGTCACCTTGTCACCGGAGGTGCCCTGTGCTCCAGCGCTGGCGTACGTTGGGAACAGGTTGATGTAGGCCAGGTGTTTGGGATCCCGCTCGCGAATGAAGGCTATCAGCCGGCCCAACGCGGGAAACTCGGTGGCGCTCGGCTCGTCGTCGATGTAGTAGGCGTACATCGCGGGGTGATCCTTGACCATATCAATGTTGGCAGCGAGACCTTCCCGGCGCTGCGGATCATCGATATGAGTGGGGTCGATCGTCTGCACCATCCCGCGCAGTCCGTGCGCGTGTGCCGTATCGAGGTCGGCAACGCTCTGGCACCAGACCAGATTGAAGCCGCTGTCTGCCAGTTTTCCCACCGCCGTTGCCAACAATTCAAATCGCGGCGGTGCCCCACAACCCGGCCCCTGGTAATACGTGGCGATGGGGGCGCCAACCTGCCACTGGCTTCCTGCCGGTCGACCGCACACAGGCATTCCGATTCCGGACAACACCAGGACTATAACCAGGCCAAGCCAGACGCTGCGGCATCCCTGAAATGTTGGGCTGAATCGCATTGGCTTCAGGCTCGGCACATTGGGATTGTGAACATCGAGCGTCGAACGTCGACCGTTGACCTGATCAGCCACCTTGCGGAACCACTTCGTCCCATCGGCATAGTCCTGAGGCACGGCCTCGTCAGCGTTGTTCAGTTTTCCAGACGGAATACACATAATTCACCTCCTGTTTGGTATTGGTTGGGGGGATAAAACCGCAGGAGTGCGGTAGAAGGAAGAGCGATCCGTTCCACTGAATTCCAACACCTGCATTTTGCCGAACAGTGAATGCGCTGTCTTCTGCCATCAAGTCGCCTCGTAGCGCGCGAAAATCCCGCAGGCGTTGCCGCCATTGGTTTCCATGGCGATCTCAAGGTGATTGGTGCCGTGGCGAAACGCCACCGGGATCGTTACCTCGTCCGAATGCGCCGGGTTTGTACCACTCGCTTCATGGACAGTCTCACCGTTGAGGCGCACGATAACATTCCCGTCGTACCCCAAGTGCAGCAGTCCCGCATCGATCGGGCCGACCTCGACATCTTTACGGAAGAATATTACGCCGTCTCGTTTGTCGATGATTGGCGTGGCCTCCACGAAACCGTACGGGAAAAATGTCTGGTGCACCATCTCCTCGCCGTACGCTTGCAATGGCCGCCATCCGGTCGCCTGCTCCACGGTTGTGTTCTGGTGGGTTCCGTCGACAATCAAATCCGAAACCTCCCACTCGCTGAGATACTCGGCGGTGAACGAGATATCCACGAGGTAGATATCCGGGTGATCCCATTGGCAGACAGCCGGATCGGCAGGGGACATGTGACAGGAATAGTAGGACAGGTGAAACCGCCGTTTATTGAGCGGGTGCCGCGCCACGCCCATGTAAGCGATTTCACCGCCGTACCCGGAAGGCAGGACGAGCTGAAGTCGCGGCGTATTGTCGACGATTTTGAAAATAGCCACATGTGTAACGTGCGGACTCAGGTACCAGCGGCCGGAAATCCAGATGTCCTCGCCGACCAACCACAGCGCCGGACCATGCAGTGCAACGTCCAGCTCGACCTTGTCCCAGTTCTCGTAAGGCGGCACCGAGCGCAACAGCAGCGGCTTGCGAGATTCAAGGCCCCGGCGCATGATCATGGCGATCGATCCGTCCGGGTAAAAATCGAAGTACGATTCGTTTGGTAAGTCTTCGCCTTCGTGGATGATGCCCTGCTTCTCCCAGTGCAGGCCATCGGCACTTTCGAACCAGGCAACGTCTGTTTTTTCCGTCTCGAAGTTGGGTTTCCCAGGCGTCTCGATTATGCCGTGGAAACGGAAGCCTGCACAGTAAAAACGACCGTCAAAGACTTGCGGTCGCCACATGACGTAGTCATCGGCACCTTCGACGCGGTTCCAACCTGTCCAGTGCAGGCCATCGTCACTCCACGCTACGCCGGAATAGAATTCCCAGTCCGGGCTGTCCTCGATAGCGGACACGTACAAACGGTTGCCATCGGTATAGAGGTGAGGGTCGCGGGTGTCGAATTCACCGCGCAGGACCGCCACCTTGTCGAAGGTCACCCCCTCGTCACGGCTGCGCAACACGATCACGCGACCCTGCTGGTCGATGTGGCGATCGCCCTGCCGATGGGTGACGTAGAGCGCGTCCTGAAACCACACGGTGCCCGTGAACGCATTGTGATTGGCATCGTCGGTCAGTCGGCGAACAGAGCGGACGGTGAATTCCTTGAAGTCGTTGGCCATTGTTTCTGAGTCCGGCATTGAATGTGAATGTTTGCAGCAGAGGGGTTGTGTACAACTCAAGCCACGGTTTTAAGAAACAAGATATTCCCGAGACTCTATTATACTCATCTAAAAAAAACATGACCATTCAATTCATCCGGTCAAGTTGCAGCCGCATGACCACCAGCATGCAGGCCGTTTGCTTTGTTGCCCTGTCTGAGGGAAACACCCTGCCTGGCACCGCTGCCAGTATCATATGAGGCGTTGTTGCTGCGTTCCGGATGATTGAGAGTGGGAAGCGACCTCCGGACAAGTAGCGACGGTCACAATTCCACATATATATTGAGTTGGACGATTCGCATCGCTCGCCGTGCTGAAACCCGTCTCCCATTTTTCAACTATAGCCCACATCCCGCAGCCCCATTGATACAATGTTCAAATCAATCCATTATCAGAAAACAGACCCCGGGCTCCGGTGGAACAAGGACTCGGGCATCGCGATCGATTCCGGCCGCGGCCTTGAGGCCGATCGAGCCCTTACGCCGAACGTGATAAAAATCGATGGCGGCTATAGAATGTATTACCATGGACTCGGTCCGGGTTCGATCCTTGGCATTTTGAGTGCGTTCTCCGCCGACACCGCTCAATGGGAATTCGAGCCGGGCATTCGACTACCCGCAGGTGGTGAATGGGCGACGCAATGTATCTGGAGCCCGGACGTGATCCCACTGCCCGATGGCGGCTATAGAATGTATTTCGAAGGCAAGTGGCAGGACGCAGACGATGGCGTCCGAAGCGCGATTGTCAGCGCTGTATCGGGTGACGGGCTCGTCTGGGAGCAGGAGCCGGGAGCCCGGCTGGGTGGTGAGAACGGCTCGTACGGGGCGCCGCGATGTCTTTATCTCGATCCTGGCCCGGACGGCCGCGACCTCCGCTATCGACTCTACGCCAGCGACTTCGAGGCGCACCAGATCGTCAGTGCGAAATCCGATGACGGCTTGCAGTTCGAGCTCGAGCCGGGTGTTTGCATATCCCGGGAGAAAAAGCTGGAATCCTATGAGGTCTATGCGCCGGAAGTGCTGCGCCTCGGCAGCGGCGGTTACCGAATGTATTACGCGGGATGGGTGCCTGCACCCGAGGTTCCGGCCGGATCGAAGTTTCACGGTAGAATCTTCAGCGCATTTTCCGAAGACGGCCTGCAGTGGCTCAAAGACCCGGACGTCTGTCTCGATAACGGCGGGCCCTGGGACACTGTCAAGGCGTCCGAGCCCTGTATAATCGACCTTGCAGACGGTCGGTTCCGCATGTTTTACGAGGCCTGTGATCTCGAGGGGCGCTGGCGAATTGCCAGCGCGACCTCGGATTCGGCTCTTCGACCGCAGTAACCCAGCCAATTGACGCGGCGAATTGTTGCTAAAAAGTGACCCGGGCGATGCTATCTAATCTTCTGCTCTACAGGCTTTACGACATAGAAATAAAATGCTTGGAATTGTGGGGAAAGTTTACGATAATACAAAGAACTAGCGGGTGGGATTCGCTTCGTGTGAGTCATCACCTGACCCCTGTCGTATGCCAACGATTAGAAGCAACAGGCGGAAGTTTGCAAGACAGTCAATCATCCGAAAAGAAAGCAAACAAATTAAGGAGCCGTAAACAATGAAGATTAAAATGCACATCAACGCTGCGCTCATCTGCA
>CAJWLW010000085.1 GCA_913042885.1 uncultured Lentisphaeria bacterium
CCGGACCCGCCACAGTAGAGTCAGCACCGGCCGGACCTTGCTTGCCCTGCGGGCCTTGCGCACCCGCCTCACCCGTCTCACCCGCCGGACCCGGGATTGGAGCCTCGGGGCCAAGCACCATCGTTATGGTTGCGTCGCCTACAAACTGGATATCGGTCTCGCCGACCGGAATGCCAAGCTCTCCAACGTTAAAATCGACGTTGATCAAGCCGCCGTCGATGTGCGCGCAGCCGTCGCGCGCGCCCCACCAGTGCGTGTGATGGAAGCCGAGCATGACAGCGGCGGCTCCGTTGCAGGTGCAGTTGTTCGAGTTGGCAAGGATTTTACAGCAGACGTTGGCGCAGTCGGTAGGGGTTATGTCGAAGGTTATCTGTCGGCCGATCAAATGCAATTCCCCGTCAACTATCCCGGCATGCGCTACACCGCCGTTTTGTATGGTGGCGATATTACCGCTGGCATCCGTCGTGAACCCGAAATCTTTATTGTCTTTGTCCAATGGAATGATGTCGAGCCAGTAACTTCCATTCGGTTGCGTCACGATGTTCAAAGTATCGCCGTCCCTGGCGCATGCGCCAGTGCCGTCGAACTTGCAGTCGTTCCACGTGATCATCCCCGGGCCGTTCACGTAGCCGCCACCCCACTGGTCGCCGGCCTTAATACCGTTGAAACGGAGGGTGACATCGGCCTGCGCAGTGAGCCCGATCAGTGTGAGGGCACATAGTGCCGTGATGAGATGCTTCATTTTGGAGGTCCTTTTCTGTTTTGCAGCAACTCCTTATTCTGAAAGGAAACAGCCGCTTGGGTTATTGTTTTGATTGTTTGGTTGTTCGGTATTTCTGAGCGCAATCTCCGTAACACGGACAATCGCCTCCGAACTTCATATCACGGTATAAGCAATTAGTTTTACAATTCCAAGCTTTTTTTGGAGATTTTTCCATTTTTTTTTGCAGTATCGGTGAGAGGGCTTATTTGCCATGTACCCAACTCGTTGGAACATGGCTTGCGCGAACGGGATCAGCCGGTACCGTATGGACAGGTATTCCGATCAATCAAAAGGAGGGGAACTATGACGAGAAAAACATCAATAATCGCCGAATTGTGCGGTCTGGCGGCTGTTTTGCCGCTTTTCGCTTCAGCGCTCGCGGCCGCCACGACGGCTGGTTCGGAGGGTCTGCCGGAAATTCTCGCAAAAGTCAACAACAAATCGATTCACCGCGCCACCGTCATCGCCAGACTCAACCCCGACGATCCGGTCGGACCTGCACTGGACAGAGCTGTTTGCCGGGCGCTCTCAGCGCAACTTGCCGTCCGGGAAGGACTGGACAAGGATCCTGGATACGTGGCGGCTGTGCGGGACATGAAAATGAGGTCGGGACGCACAGATGATGTGGTTGCGATGATAGTGGCCAGCTACTACATCCAAACGAATGCCGACCTGCAGAAGGCGTTCGCCGCCGCCGCCGCCATAAGCGATGCCGAAGTCGATGCGTTCATTGCGGAGAATCAGCCACGGTACGGCCAGATGCCGAAGGACCAGCTGCGCCCGGTCGCTACCCGTGGCCTGGTCTCGCAGCGCCGGGCGGAGATCCGAAACGATTGGGTGATGCCGCGACTCTCGAAGACGGAATTTTCCATCGACGGCACACCGATTCCGGCAACCGTGATCGAGGCGGCGGTGGACGCGCGAGCGACCGGCAACGGCGACCCGTTGATCGATCACATTCTCGCCTCATTGCCCGGCGCCGGAAACGATCCGGTTGGCGCACTCGGGGCTGCAGTAATCGACGCGGGCGGCACGGCTATCGAGCTCGGCACCCTGCGCGGCTTCCAGCAGATCGCCGCTGGAGCTGGGGGCGGCCAGTCGCACCGTAAATTGATCGACGTCCTGATCCATGCCGTCCTTGCAGACGAGGCGCGCAGTAAAGGAATTGACCAGGATCCGGAGTTCATCCGGGCCAATCCCTTGATGGGGCCTCAAGTGACAAACGCCGACACAATCCTGGTTGCCAGGTACTTCGAACATCACGAGTTGAAACGCAACGACATCAAGATCGACAAAAAAGAACTCGATCAATTCGCGCTCGCCGTCATGCAGATGTTCCAAGGCAAAGGGGACGGCGCCCTGCGCCGCCAATTGGCTGCCGCAAAGAAGATCTATGTTGACGCGGCCGTTTCCGACGCTGAAATCGAGGCGCTGAGTGAGGCTCTCATGCTGTCGCTCTGGGACGGACGCGCCGCGTTCCGGAGGTACCTCGTGAACGTCATGCTCGAGTGGAAGGTGGCGGGGCATTTCGCGCCGCTGCTGGCGCAAGCGAAAATCACGCGGTTCGACGACTGAGGGGTGCCCGCCGGAACCGTAAACCCAATCGGCAGTTAATGTTCCCAGGCGGATTCGTCCGGATTGAGCTGAGGTTGATGATTCTGGCGCGTTTCAAGAAAACACCAGGGTCCCGGACAGATCATTTCGGTGCACCCGGCCGAACATGCAGGACCAGCACGAGATCTCGTACCCCTCGGTATGCCGGTGGCGCATGATGTTGAGTTGCCAGCGTTCGCCGCTTACGGGCGGCGGCCGGTCGAGTGCGGTGAACGGCACCGACAGTTCCGCGTACCAGTGTCCAGGCAGTTGCGACACCGCGGCTTGCCACACGACATCGTGAATGATGCGGCTGCCCCCTTCCTCGGTGCTGAACCAGGCCTGAAACCGTTTGCCGGCGGTGTTGACGCACAGCTGATTGAAAAACGTGCCCTGTCCCGGCGCGTTCAAGCGAATTTCGATCGAGTCATCGAACTGGAACTTGGCCTCCAGCTCGTTTTCTTCATGTTCCGCGACCAGTTTGTCGAGAAACGGCTCGTCGCAATCCACGCCGATATACAGGTGCTCGTCGTCACGGGTGAACATGGCGCGGGTGTGCACCTTCGCCGGTGTGATCTTTTCGAATTGTACAAAATCCTCGGCAATCCCCGAATTGCCCCAGTCCATCCAGCATTGATCCTTCAGGTTGCCATCGATCACCGGCGGTGCCAGGCAGTGACCGCAGCGGACGGGCGGTGGTTCCGCCGAGGCGGTGAACAGATCGGGGTGTCCGGCGGCGCGAAAGGTGAAAAGATCCGCCTTCCGCAGCCGCAACCGCAGCGTCAGATCCTGTCCCGTGAACGGGCTGAGATTGCTGCGCCCTCCCCAGGAGAGCGGCTGATCGGTCGCGTCACCGACGAACGGGTCGGCGTCGGCGAACGTAAAGCCCTCGATCAAATCACCGATCGGTGCGATCAGCTCCGCCTCGATACTTCCAGTCTCTGCGGTGATCGCATTGATGCGCAGCTCGTCGCCCTTGAACAGGAAGCGTTCCGTCTGCACGAGGCCTTCGTCCTCGGCATGAAGCGAGACGAAGCCGTTGCGTCGAAAGGTTGCCATACCGACCCCGCCGATTGCTTTCGGGCCGTCGTAATCATGTTTGGTCGGACGCCCGCTGTAGTACAGTCGATATTCGTCGCCGCATCGCACCACCGGACAAAACGTATAGAGCATCTCGCTGTCGAAAGTGCCGGGCTCACCGAGTGGCAGCGCATCTTCTTCAGGACAGACCGACTGCCAGTCGACGCCGTCATGGCTGAAGGCGAGCTTCAAGCGGATGGTTTGCTGGTAACGCGGGTCCAACGACTCACTGGTGCAGAGCAACCACGGTAATCCCCAGTAGACACCGCCGTCGATGAAGACGTTCATGCCGTAAAACTGGGCGCCCGGGTCGAATTCCGGGCCGGCCGACCAAATAATCGACGGGCCGCTCCATTGCGTCAGGTCATCGCTTTCACCCAGCGCCACCCGGCGAACCGTGTGCTGATTTGTCCAGACCCGCATGTAACCGCGATACCTGCCGAGCCGTTCGTCACGCAGGAAGAAATAGCATTCCTCGAGCCCGTCACCGGAACCATTGGCCCACACCGGTTCATCGCTGTGCGGCGTCCAGGTTTTGCCATCGCCGGAATAGGCCAGGTAATAACCCGTGCGATAGTAGATCATCTTATAGCGGCGCGAGGCATCGGCTTCATCCGCCTCGTACATAATGCTGCATAAATAGTCGGAGATCAGTGTACCATCCGCCCAGCAGAGGCGATTGCCGCTGTCGCTTTGCAGCGCCGGCTTCTCCCATGTCAGACCGTCAGGCGACGTTGCGTAGTGCAGTGTTGGTACACCGTTTATCGAGTGGCAGGCATACCACATCCGGTAGCCGCCGTCCTCCGGATCCTGCAGTACACTGCTTGGGAAGATGATGTTCGCTTCGCAGTCCAGGGTCTGCGCCAGCACCGGTTCGGCCCTGTGCCGGACCGCTGGGTGAAAACGCCGCACGACACCGTGCGAAGCGACGATTCGACTGTCATCGACAAAGGTCTGAACGGTATCGAGGATGTTGGAAACACCGATCGCGTCCACTTATTCCCCCGGTTCCTTCACCCATAGGGTCTGGTAAATATACACGCCGGTCAGCCAGAACGGGCGGAAACTGTCGACATGTCCGTCCATGTAGAAGCCGTTGGCCTGGTCACCCGGATGACGGAATGCGTATTCGTTGCACCCCCATATCGCACAACTGTCCAGCTTGTCGATCTCCCGGAAATGAGAAGGCGCCCAGGTGTTCGTGTGATTGCTATCGGCCTCATCGTTGTCCATGACAAACAACGCGTCGCTTGGCCCGGTGACCGGACTCGCCTCCACCTGGCAGAAGGCATTGATATCCGGGCCGCTCCTGATTCTGCGGAAATAATGCGCCGGGTCCGTGTCGTTGGGGTCGTAGTAATATTCGGCGTCTCCAGTCCAGTTGACCCACCAGTTGGTGCCGGCACAGTTGGCCGCGCTGACCGACCAGTTTACGTTGTAACTGCTGGCAATCCGGTCTGCGTCATAATATCGCATCCCTTCATTTGACCCGTCATTAACATATCCAGCCGATCCCTCCTCGCTCGGGCATTCCATGATCGGATATCGGCGGATCGGCACGCCGTGCGGGCCGTAGTCGTACCATTCGTAAGGGCCCATGTAGCCGTGGGCTCCCAGCCAGCTGAACCAGGAGCCACTGTTCCAAGGCACGCCGGCCTGGTAAAAATTCACCCCGATCGGGGGGAAATAGCCACCGGAGTCACTGGAGTACAAATCGACACCTATAAACTGCTGCTTCAAGTTCGACATGCACTTCACCGACTTCGCGGTGTCTTTTGCCCGCTGCAGAGCCGGGAGGAGCAGTGCAACCAGGATGGAGATGATAACGATGACCACGAGTAACTCGATCAACGAAAACCTTGATCGAACCGATCTCTCGAACGAGCGAGCTCCAGGTTCAATCAGCGTCGAACTGGACCAACAGCGCTTCATTTGTGTGTCCAATTATTCAACTTCAAGTTTCCCGTGTCGATAGGTACAACAACGACGTGTTGTAACCTTCAAGTCTACGTCTCTGCAGTCAGAGATGCAAGATGGCTGTACGTCATCCGGGCCTCAGGATTAACCATAGAAAATATTTGTTCAGGCCGCGTGTACAAGGGCCAGGTCGAATGGATTGGACCAGGCCTTGGTGTCATCGGGTCCGATGAGTTCGAAACGAACCCATTTATTGTCGGCCCGCAGTTCCAGCTCACAGCGGTCAAACATCTTGCCCTGTTCCGTGTACTCGGCACCAATATAGTCAGTCACAGCGAGCACGCGCACTGCTTCGGAACTTCGGATAGAGGCTTTGAACTTTCCCGGGGCCTCCGTTCCGTCCTGGATCCAGCTGAGCGAGATATCATGGAAATCCGGTCCCGTCGTGGCGTAGCTGGCGCCCGATTTGATCGCCTGCATTATGGCTGCGACAGACCGCTCCTTGGCGCGCACCACGGTCCACGCCGCATAGGTGTCGCGATTCTCCGCCTCCGTTGCATGGGCATCGTCATTGGCTATTGTCGGAATCAGGTGTTCGCCGAGATCGGACCAGTCGTCCCATTGCACGGACGCTTCGCCACGCCCGGCGAGACGCGTCGATGTATTGAAGACCTCGATGCCGGCAAACCCCGCCAGCGGCATAACGTCCCGCAGAATGTTGATGGCGCAGAAATGCGGATGCGCCAGCCAGACCGCACCGCCCTGATCATTGACTGAGTCAATGACCTCCTGGGGCGCCATCGCTTCCGAGTCCATGTCCTCATGGATATCCAGACACAGGAGATGATACTGGCGCCCGCCGAATGGATTCAGCGGATGCAGCTCCGCACCCTGTACCAGCACGAAATCATCCGGTGCACACACCGTGTCGACGCGCGTGATCGTGTCGTGATCGGACAGACAGAGAAAGTCGTAACCCTTGGCCGCATACTGATCGAGCCGCGCCTGCGGCGCGACGCGCCCGTCGGAGTTGGTCGTATGGGTGTGCAGATTACCCTTTAGCCACATATACCCGTCGGCATCGTGCAACCCGAACGGGTTGATCAAGGAAGTTTGCATAGTGCCGGTTACTCTCTTTTCGTGGAACGTTCGTCGTCGGTTTTTGAATGCGCACTGTACAATATTGGCTTTATTGACGCGGTGCAACGGTGGGAAATTGTGATTCGCGGGTCGCGACACCACGACCGTCCCACGGGGGAGCGTGGTGCCCCCCCTCCCGGGCGGCGCATTTCTCGCCGCTGATCGCCAAGGCCAAGATCGAGCGGTTCGTCGAGTGAGACTGTGAACCGCCGCCGTCCGTGCTGTGTTCAATCCGCCGCAGCACTCTCTTTCGGCGCATAGAGGAAAAGCCGCGACACCAGGCCGGCGGACATCTGTGCGGGCTGGTAATTCGTATGCAGGCGGATCGCCACCTGGTTGCGGCCCGGCTGCAAAGCCTCGGTCACGTCCATGTCGATGGGGCTCGGCCGCCTATAGGCCTCGATGTACGGCCGATGCCCGACGAACTTGCCGTTGACCCACACCCACGCCTCGGTTTCCGCAACCATGCAGTACAGCTTCGCCGGCTTGCCTGCGGCGGCTGCCGGGACGTCGACGTTTAGCCGGTACCAGATGGCGCCGTGGTACGGGAAGCCCTGATCATCGAGATGCTTGCCCTGGGCGAAGAAGGGCTCGGTTGTGAGCATGCTGTCCCACTTGCGGTCGTTGAAGCCGGTGCGGTACCAGCCATCGAAGCGCCCGTCGTCACGCGGGTCGATACTGAACCTGGCGCGCTCCGGCAGCACGGCGATCATTTCGCCCTTCTCGCCCGTGGTCCTGGCGGCGAGGTCCAGGTATATGTCGCGGCGCTGAAGGGTGCCCCAGTAGTAAAAGCCGTGTGCCTGCCCGACAGCGCGCTTCTTGTTCTCGGGCGCTTCAATGTCCCAGTAGAACCGGCTGATGTCCATGGCCGGCTGCAGGACCTCGTTCATATGCTGCGCCTGTTTCGCCGCTTCGGCCCAGTCTGCGTCGAATTCGGCGCGTTCCATTGCCTTGTAGGCCAGCAGGTAGTCGAACGTGGCGCGGTCGGCGCGAACTCGCGGCTCGGCCCACGGGTCGCCTTTGGCAAGCCGTTCGGCTTTTTTCAGATGTGACTCGACGCGCTTGATCAACTCCGGCGTGTAGACCAGCGACAGCATGTGATCCTCGTTGCCGCCGAAAACGGTGTCCTCGATGGCGCGCTCCATCTCGTCCCAGAACTTGAACGCCGGCTTGGCGGCGGGGCCGTACCAGGTCGTGAAGTACTCATTGGTCAGAGCCTTGGCATCGAGGTCGGTGTCCCACATCAGGCGGGCGCGCAGGTAGGTGGGGAAAACGCCGGCCTCGCCGCGCACCGTGCGGCCTTCGTCCCAGAAGCCGGCGAGACCGAGCTGCTTGAACAGCGGCATTTCAGCCATGTGCCGGCGAGCCAGCGGGATCGGTGGCGCGCCGCAGCCGACGAGGTTGTAATAGAGGTAGTTGTACATGTAGACGTTGTCGTACATGCTGGTCCAGTCCTTGAGCATGCTGTACTGGCGCAATGTCATCCAGCTGCGCTGATTGTTCACGGCGTGGTACGTGTCGGAAAAGATCGCAGCAAACATGATCCAGATGGTCGGATCCGGCGTGATATTGACCGGCGGCGTGTCGCGATTGGCGTAGCCGTTGGTGGTGATGAACTTGTCCGGAAACTCCGTATGCACTTCCGCCGATATGCGCTGGATCCAATGCATCCATTCCTCCGTCGTGCTCACGCCCTTGGGATCATTGAACTTGCCGACCGTCGATGGAAAGTTCATGTGCAGCTCATAGGTGCCCGGGCTGAAGTCGCGCGGTAAGCCGTCATCGGCGCCGATACCCCACGACGTGGCTTCGGGGTTCTTGCGGAAGTAAGCCTTGATGACGTTTGCGGCGTACTGCACCGACTTCTCGCTTGAGAGGTTGGGCATGTGCGGATAGACGTTGCCGTTGGCATCCCTGGCAAAGATGTCGGCGTATTCGGGGTTGTCCTTTTCCGCTTCGGGTGGCACGACTTTGCGGACATAGCTGTCGCCGGGCACGTTATTCATCTTGGCGCGGTTCATGCCGTTGCGGATTTTCCAGCGCGTCTCGATGCCGCGCAGGTCGTTGGCGAACCAGTGCGTCCACCAGTTGCGCATCTTGAAATCGGGGCGGCTGACTTCGTCGGTGGCACCGACCCTGATCGTCCGTTGTTGCGGAATGACGTCGCCGAATTCACTCGGCATGTACCAGCGCACGCCGAGCTTGTGCAGGAAGAAGTAGACGGCGTATTCGGTGCCGTGATACGGGCCTTCGTCGTTGCCCGCGAGCACGAGGGTGTTGGCATCGGTGAGGATTGCGTACCCCTCCTCCTCGCGAAGATTGGTCAGGCCGCTGGGGATTTTGTCGTCGTACGCCGCCGTCAGCTTGCTGCGGCCGACCAGGATGTGCTGGCCGCTGTCCGCCTCGTCGTCGCTGACGATGGGCAGTTTGGCGCCGGAGATCTTTTCGATGTAGACCTGCAGGTCGTGCGCGGCCCAGGCAATCTTGTCCACCCGCTCGCTGGGATCGGCGTTGTCGAGGCTGACGTTCGGCAAGGCCGCCACGACGTCTGCAGCGACGACGATGTCGGCGCGCGGCTGACGATTTGCGACGAGCACGAGGTGGGCGGACGCGGACCAGCAGGTGAGGGCGAAGGCGAGGAGAGTTGTACGCAGTTTCATGGATTGTCCAGTGGGAGATTTGCCCGTGCGGGCATAGGTTCAGAGGTTGGCATGTGGAGACGGCCAGTTACTGTACTGCCTGCTCGACAACTGTCTATTCATGTGTTCCTGGAGATCCGCAAGCGATGATTCACGCCAATGTCGAACTTCATAATGTGGCGGAGCTCCGCCGGGTCGATCCGTTCGAGGGACTGTGTTTCCAGCGTGTACCCGAAGATGTCCGCACCAGTTTGAACGAGGTTGCCCAGGGGGCGATACGGCATCCGGCCTGTGTCGAGATACGCTTCGTCAGCGATGTGCCGACGACAAAGATCACGCTGTCATGTCCGGAAGGGACGACGGAGGTGCTGATTTTCTTCGCTTGTTTCAGGGCCCGGAACGCTTCCGGATTGGTCGCCGGCCGCAGACGATCGAGGTTACCCTGCCCGAACTGATACGCGATCTGCCGCCGGCGTTGAACGGCCCGCCCGCCGCCGATCGTTTCAATCGGGCCGCGTCACATGTCGACGGCGCCTGGTCCATCCTCATCGGGATTGCCGCGAACAAATCCTTCGCCATCGGACAGCCGGTGGCAATCCGCAGTTGCGTCGATTTCGGGTGATTCCTTTCGTTCGGACGTCGAAAGATGACACGCGGACACAAAACCGGGCACGCTGCGGCGATCTAGTTGCGCACCGGCAGCTACTGAAAATGCCCGCCAGGTTACTGCGGACATGTCGGTGCTTTCATTTTTTATAGGCGGTGCAATTGTATTCAAGGCGGCAGCTTGAGCCTGGAGCCACAAGCCTCCGCATTGGCAAGAGATTCACGGCGTTCCATTCTGCATACTCGTAAAGGCTGAACCATGTCGATAGTACTCGAGAGCGAACACCTTTGCGCCGAATTCGACTGCCGTACCGGCGCCATGATCCGACTGGTCGGCAAGGATACCGGTTGGGACATCCAGCGGCGTCCCGAGCTGGGACTGTCGTTTTCCATGCTCCTGCCGCTGCCCGATCGGCGTAACAACCAGATCGATGGCAACGGCCAGGACGCTCCGCAGATTGAGCGACCGGACGAGAGCAGCCTGGTGCTGACCTGGCGGCTGCTGAAGGATCAACAGGGCAACGAGCATGACATTACCTTCCAGGGTCACGTCGAACTGAGCGGCGGCCAGTTGACTTTCACGGCCAAGATCGACAACCGCAGCGAGCACACGATCGAGACTGTCTCCTGGCCGTGCATCGGCGACTTCAGCCGGCCGGCCGGCACGAAGAAACTCGAGACCGGCTGGCTCTACTACAACATGATGTTGCGCGGGGAGATGTTCCCCAGCTTTCCCTGCCAGGTCGGCTATTGGGGCGTTGACTACCCGACACAGATTTCCCCGTCCAACAGCTGCGGCACCCCGTTCTATCTGGTCGAGAACGGCAGCGAGGGGCTTTACATGGGGTATCACGACTATCCCGTCAGCCGTATGCTGCTGTTCACCTTCCAACTCAAACCTGGATGGGAGTTTAGCGATACCAACCGCTGCGGCACGGTGCCGACCGGCGATGAACTGTACGGCCAGCCCGTGCGGATCGAGTTTCAGGCCGTTCACTTTCCGTACTGCAACGCGGGTGAAGAGCAATCACTTTCGCCCGTTGTGCTGGCGCCGTACACCGGCACGTGGCATAAGGGGGTCGACCACTACAAGACCTGGCGGCAGACGTGGTTTCGCCGGCCCCATATGCCGGAGTGGGTTCAGCGGCCGCATGCCTGGCACCAGATCCACATCAATTCGCCCGAGGACGAGCTTCGGTGTCGGTACACGGATCTTGTCCGTTACGCCGAGGCGGCCAGGCGTCACGGGGTGACGGCGATCCAGTTGGTCGGCTGGACGACCGGCGGCCAGGACCGGGGAAATCCTTCGCATGACACCGACTCCCGCCTCGGCACCCGCGAGGAGCTGGCCGCCGCTATCGCCAGGTGCCAGGAGCTGGGGGTCAGGATCGTTCTGTTCAGCAAATTCACGTGGGCCGACCAGTCCCAACCGTGGTATCACGAGGCAGGCAGCCGGCACCTCGCCAGGGATTGCTACGGCAATCCATACCCGGCTTCCGGCTATCAATACCAGACGTGGCCGCAACTGGCGCAAATCAACACCCGGCGTCTGGTGCCGCTGTGTCACGCCAGCCCGGCGTTGCGAGAATCAATGGTCGAAGAGTTCAAGAAGGTGATCGACCTGCGACCGGCCGGCACCCTGTACGACGAGAGCCAGCATCACTATCTGGCCAACTACTGTTTCGACCCGGACCACGGCCATCGTCAGCCGGCCTATAATCACCTCGGTGATCGTTTGCTGGCCGAGGCGTTCAAGGAAGTTTCCGACCCGGTCGACCCGGACTTCCTTTACGCGGGGGAGGGCATCTATGACCAGCAGTTCCTGGCGTACCACCTGTCCTACTTCCGATCCGACGGCCTGGACTCGATTGTGCTGGCACGGTACATCGATCCGCAAGCCGGTCTGATGATGGCCGTCTGCGGCTACCGCGACCGCAACAACATCAACTTCGCGCTGATGCACAGGATGATCGTCAGCCACGAACCGCGAATGTACAAAGGAGAACTGGACGAGTATCCGGAAACGGTTGCCTATGGCGGATGCATGGAAGCGTTCCGCCGCCGCTACCAGGACCGCCTCTGGGACGCCGAGTATCGGGACGTGCTTGGTGCATCGGTGGCAGTCGACGGCCGGCCGCACAAACACTACAGCGTCTTTGTAACACCCGAAGGCAAACGGGCGGTTGTCGTTTGTAACTTCGACCTCGAGAACGCCAGACACTTTCGCATCGACCTGACGCCCGGACCGTCGGGCGACCTGGTGATCGTCAGTCCCGAATCGCCAGAGCCGCAAGCTTGTCCGAGCGGCGAAGTGGAATTGCCCGCCCAGACTGCAATTGTTTTGATCGAACAGTAGCCCACTACCCTGTCAACATAGGAAAGAATATGGACAACCCCAACATACAACTCGTCGCCGACGGCCAACCGTGTGCGGTCATCGTCATATCACAGGCTGCGGTACAGAGCCTCCCAACGCTCGACGACGAAAAGGCCGACCCGAGGGTCCCCGCCGACAAGATCGCCTGGGCGGCGCATGACCTGCAGGTTTATCTCGAAAAGATGTCGGGTGCCGAGCTGCCGATTGTCGGTGATGATCAGCCACCCCCCACCGGCACCACGATCCTTGTCGGCCGCAGCAGTCTGACAACCGCTTTCGATGCCGAGATCCCTGCGGGTGTCACCAATCTGCGCGAAGAGGAAGGTTACGCCATCCTCACCGACGACACCACGCTGGTGCTGGCAGGCAACGACCAGGGGCCGTATCACGGCACCGAATACGCCGTCTCCTTTTTCCTCTACAGCCTCGGTGTGCGCTGGTATTTGCCGGGCGAGTTCGGCGAGGTGATCCCCGACCATTCGACGATCACCGTCGCACCGACCCGCGAGATCAGTCGTCCCGATTTCAAGATGCGAAACTGGTGGACGTCCTGGTTCGCGAAAGACCTGTGCGGTATCGAGACACGCTGGAAGATTCACAACGGTATGAACGTCGATAAAATCGTCAGTTGGCCGGATGACTCCTCGGTACGCTCTGTTCTGCCGCCCGAGGAGGAGAAGGACAATCCGGAGTTCGCGGAGATTTTCGCGCAGGACGCTGCCGGCAGGCCGTACCCGCATATGCCCAACCTGTCCAGCGAACAGTCGGTGCAGTACGCCGCCGAGGTGATCAAGGCCCGTTTCCGCGAGCATCCCGATCCGAACTGTGATGGCCCCACAAAGTGGGGCAGTACGTCCTGGGGCATTGGTGCCGATGACGGGCTGCCGCGTGATTTCAGCGCCGGCACCGAGGAACGGCACATGAACTTCCAGTCTATGATGGGCCGTTTCAACGACCCCACCGGCATGAGCACGACCGAGGAGTGGATGGATTGGGTGCAGCGCGTTGCAGCGGAGGTTTACAAGGAGTTCCCCGACCACATCATCACGACCAACGGCTATGCCAATCGCGATACGCCGCCGATCGGCCTGAACCCCGACCCGAAGATATGGATCATGTTCGCCGCGATCTTCTCCGACACCTATCACGCCTACGACAATCCTCGCAGCTGGATGACATTGCGGCAGTACAACATGCTCAAGGACTGGGCCAGCATGTACGACAACATCTACATGTACAACTACCTCTATTACAACCTGGCTGGCTGTGGCGCGCCGCCGATCCCGGTGGCGCGGCGGCACATCCATGAAATGCCGATGCTCAAGAAGCTCGGTCTCGCCGGATTCGCCGACGAAGGCCGCACCGTTGCCGGCGAGGCCGGCGTTTTTCCCACGTATGTGCGGGCCCGCCTGATGTGGGACGCCGATCAGGACGCCCAGGCGCTGATGACCGAATTCTTCGCTGACTGGTACGGGCCCGCGGCAGTGCCCGCACAGGCGTTTTGGGACGCCATGGAAAGTGCCATCGAAGACACTGTTTTCGGCGGCAACGAGGACCACATGTTGTCGCTGGTGTACACGCCGGAGCTGATTGCCCGCCTCGAAGTCCATTTGCAGGAGGCCGAAGCGCTGGCGGCCGGCGACGAGTGGGCCGCTGCTCGGGTGTTGGCGGATCGTGTGACCTTCGATCACCTGCTCGCCTACAAAGCCATGGAACGGGCCGAGGCAGACGCCGATTTCGCGGCTGCGGCCAAGCACGCCCAGGGCATGATCGACGTGAGAAAGCCGGCTACCGCACTCAGCCGCTTCTACTGGGATCCAAGCACGAAAACCGATTGGAAGCCAGGGGAAGCCGAAGGCTTCTACTATTGGGGTGCGATGGCGCGGCGCGACTACTACCGGGAGCTGACGGACCTGACCAACGGCACGACCGGCGAGCTGATCACTGTGTTGCCGGAGTCAGCGAAGTTCCGTACGGACTGTCGCGATGACGGGCGTTTCGACGGCTGGTATCGGCCCGAGTTTGATGACACGGATTGGGAAACGGCGCTGACGACTCTGCCGTTCTTTGCTCAGGGTTCGTATCTTGATGATCAGGGCTTTCCCTACTTGGGAGCGCTGTGGTACCGGCTGGAGGTGGATGTTCCTGAGGCCGCCGCGGACCGTGCCGTGTGGTTGTACTGCACCGTGGCGGAAACGGAGGCATGGGTCTGGGTCAATGGCGTGTATGTCGGCCGGCGCCCGTACAACGAAGCCTACCTTCGCCCCAACGAGTTGGACCTCGAAGTGACCGATGCACTGGCTCCCGGCGGCAACAACAGCGTCGTTGTGCGCCTGCACACCAACTATCAGCCGGCCCAGATGGCTGCCGGCCTGATGTCGCGGCTGTTCCTGTACGCCCCGCGCGACGATCATCCCCGATCCGGCGCTGCGGAGCGCGTCAAGTCGGAGCAGTTGATGGGGTAGGGTGGTGCTGCGGTCAGGCGAAGGCGAAGTCAAGCGGCTTCGTCGTGCACATGACATCGCCAACAGCGTTTCGATGGGGCTGCCGTGCCGGCGGAACGATTGAATCGTTCCGCTTACATCGCTTCGCCGTCAGGTTTCTCGTTGAACAGCTTGTGGTAGTTCTCTTCGCCGGTGGCCCATTTGGCGCCACGGGTTTTGACATGGCCATCGAGAAACAACAAGTTGATCTTGTACCCCGGATGTCGAAAACTGTAGAAGTATTCCGTACTCGTCGGCAAATCGATACCCCATTCGTAAAAGTTGTAATCGAGCCAGAAGGCGCCGATATCCTTGATTTCCGAGGCCCAACCGGCAGTACTCGGCGAATAGTCATTGTCCATTCGTTCGTAGAGGTTGTCGCGAAAATATGCATCCGCTGATTTATTCGGCCAATGCAGCCAGCGATAAGAGCCGGTGCCGGGATCTACACCGCACCAATAGTAATTCGCCACGATCGAGAAGTTCTGGATATAGCTTGTACCGGCGTTGGATGTCTCAAAATAGGTTTGCCCGGTCATCCCGGCATAGTAACTGCCTGGCTCGGCGGGGCACTGCAGAATATCCCAGCGTTCGATGGATGTGCTCGGCGCCGGCGCGAAGGTCGAGATCGTCTCGTTGCCGCCAAGGTAGCCATTCTTGCCAAGGTAATCCCAGACTGTATTTCCCCGCGTCACGTATCCCGCTACTGCGTGGGAGTAAAAACGTGAACCCGACGCAGGGACACTGCCATCGTTGTCGGTCGCGTAAGCGAGGTGGGCGACACCAACTTGCCTCTGGTTCGACATGCAAACGACAGTCTTCGCGGTCTCCCTGGCCCGGTTCAATGCCGGTAGCAGCATCGCTGCCAGGATAGCGATAATGGCGATAACAACCAGCAACTCAATCAATGTGAACTGTCTTTTCATGGCGACCCGGTGAATGGAATCAGTGGCTGTTCCACTGCAAGTTCCGAACGGAGTATTCTATTGGAGCATGGGCCCAAAATCAATGTTTCTCACGTCACATGCTTGTGCTCATGGATTGCAAAGGAATCGTAACGTAATGTACGTCAGGACCGCGGATCTTGACTTTGGGTCCTTCATATCGAAGCGTAATCTGCGTCTGCTCTGCCCGATCATAGGCGCGACTGTCCTGATGTCATCGGAGCCATTTGATGAATCGTGAAATCAAACGCTCACCGTTCGTTCAGCAATTCAC
>CAJWLW010000086.1 GCA_913042885.1 uncultured Lentisphaeria bacterium
ATCCGGCATGGCGATAGAGTTTCACCAGGGACGGCCTCAGGTACTCGGTGGCAATACCGCCGATAAGCAGGTCGCCACGCTTGAGTCGACGCTTGAATGCACGGCCGAGCGCCGTAGGATCGTGTTCGACAGGTTTCGAGGATTTTCGTGCTGTAGCCATTGTGGGGCTCCGTAGTGGTAGCGTTTGGTATCAGGATTTCGGCGAACGTTCTTCGATCGGAATCGATCGGTGGGCCTGGTAGCCTGCAGATGCTTCCAGGGCTTCGACCCAACGGCGATTCCACTCGTCGAACTCATAGTATACACTGTCCGGATCAGCAGCGCTGCGAACGACGAAGTCCGGATGAAACGGCCGGCCGGTTGGCACGCCCGTGGGCTGGTATCGCAGGTCCATGCTCCAGCGCACAAAGTCGGTGCGATTGGTGATGCCGGCATGCGGCGTACACTTGTCCATGAACACAATGCTGCCCTTCGGACAGACTGCAACCAGCGGCTCAATGTCCGGCATCAGGTCAGGACGAATACGGGTGCCGTCATCAACGATATGCTCGAGGTAGCCGCTGCGAAACACGTCGGGCAGGACATGCATACAGCCGTTCTCGACGGTCACATCGACCAGCGGCAGCCAGCAGGTCACGATATTGCTGTGGTCGGCTTCTTCCCAGGTGACGGAGACGTCCTGATGCCAGGGCACATTCTGCTCATAGCTGATCACCTCGCCGGTCAGACGCACCGGCATCTTGGCACGTAGATGCTGGATAGGATTACAGGTGATCTCGGGACCGACGAGACACTCGACGGCATCGAGAAGATTGTCGTTGTACATGAAGCTGAGGATGTCCGGATCGCGCATTTCCATAAGATCCATGCCGCGGGGAAACTCTTCGTCCTGAGCATAGAGACTGGCGATACGGGTGCCGAACCCTTCTCCGGCATGCGCATCCGTGATTCGTCCCTCAGACAGCCAGGCATTGGCCCGATCATCGATCCAGCTTTCAATCGCAGCGATCACCGGCGCCAGGTCGGCATCAGTGAGAATGTCCGGGACGATGACAACACCGTGCGCCTGGAATTGGTCTATTTGTTCGGCAGTAAGTTTCACAGGAATCTCCATTCACCGGTCAACTACCGCAAATTAGCCGTCTATGCAGCCGGGGCAAATCCAACAAAACCGAAGGTTTCAAGTTTCAGCAATTGACCGGCGTGCCGGCCTGGGCAGGAAAAGACTCACGCTTGGAACCCCAGGACAACCGATTAAGTCGAGATGAAGAGTTTGTTTCACAAGAGGCTATAGTGCCGGCGACATATGAGTAACATTCACTTTGGGGAAGGTCATATGCTGCGAATCGGGTCTATCGGGATTGTCGGCGTGGGTAGTCCGGGCGAGTACCTATCGGCCGGACAATTCAGTCGGGCTATTCATTCCCGAAGGTTAAAATGACAACAGAACTCAGCGACAAACAGATACAGTCATACGACCGGAACGGTTTTCTTGTGTTCGAAAACTTCCTCGACAGTTCCGAGCTGGCGCACTGGCGCAATACACTCGACCAGGCCGTAGCGGAGCGTTTGCGCACGCAAGCCGAGGCGCCTGCCGACGCGGAGATGGATTATTACAAGAAGGTCTTCGTACAATGCGTCAATTTGTGGAAGACCAGCGATGCCATTCGCACCCTCATACTCGACCCGCGCATCGGTAAACTCGCGGCGACACTGGCGGGCACTGCCGCGATCCGTATGTACCACGACCACGCACTGATCAAACCGCCCTGGGGTAATCCGACGAATTGGCATATCGACAACCCGGAGGATCCATTTCACTCCCGGCAGCAGATCATGGTATGGGTCGCGCTCGATGAGGCGACCATGCAGAACGGCTGCCTTTGTTTCCTGCCAGGCGCCCACAAACTGGGTGATTTCGACGTAAAAAACAACTTCCATAGTGGCGATGTTGGCGGACTGTTCCGTGATCGCCCCGAGTTGTATAAAATAGAACCAAGCATGGCGCCGATGAGCGCCGGGGACTGTGTGTTTATCAGCGGTATGGTGCCGCATGCAGCCGGCGCCAACATGACCCCTCGGCCGCGACGGGCCATGGCCTGTTTGCTGATGCCCGAAGAGGCACGGTACAACGGCAATCCATCGTCATTGCCCAGGGAATATGCCGATACGCTCGCAGTGGGCGATCCGCTGGTTGACGACCGCTACGTGCCACAGCTGTGGCCGGTTGCGGAATTGTACGGCAACGCCTGCCCTCCTGCGCAGCATCTGCATTGAGGACAATGGGCCTCGGCGTCCTTTGATAAACATTCGAACAAACACAGAGAACTGTTTTACACAACACGGAACAACATGAAGACCGACACTAGCTGGTTCGTTGATGCCCGGTACGGGATGTTCATCCATTACGGCCTCTACAGCCTGCTCGAACGCGGCGAGTGGGTGATGAATCGTGAACGCCTGTCGCCCGAGCGCATGCGCGACCTGGCCGCACAATTCACCGCGGAAAAATTCGACGCGGAACGAATCTGCGACCTGGCGGTCGCCGGCGGCATGCGTTACGTCAACCTGACGACCATGCACCACGACGGCTTCTGCCTGTACGATACCGAGCTTACCGACTTCAACAGCGTCAACGCCTGCGGTCGCGACCTGGTCACCGAACTGGTCGACGCGGCGCGCGCGCGTAACCTGCGGCTCTCGCTATATCACAGCCTCAACAACTGGAGCAGCGAGCCGGATGCCGTGGCGGCGCTGGAGAGCAAAACGGCATACGACGAGTTCATCGGCAACACGTTTGCCAGAGTTCGCGAATTCGTCACCCGGTTCAACCCGATCGACGTCATGTGGTACGACGGCTGGTGGCCGTTCAATGCCAGGGGCTGGCGCGCCGAAGAGATGAACGCCATGGTGCGCGAGATTCAGCCACACATCCTGTTCAACTGCCGCAATGGCCTCGATGGCGACTTCGCCACACCCGAAGGTCACATGTCGGCCCCGCAACCGTGGCGCCCCTGGGAAGGCTGCATGACGCTCAATGACCACTGGAGCTATCATCGCGGCGATGACAACTGGAAAACGCCGGTTGCAGTCATCGATCTTCTCGCAAAGGCGGCTCAAGGCCAGGGCAACCTGATCCTCAATATCGGGCCGCGTGGCGACGGGTCTGTCCCGGAGCAGTCCATTGCCGTCGTGGAAGCGGTCGGCAACTGGTTGCGCGATCATGGCGAGTGCATTTACGACACCGAGCCGTTCACCTACGCTTTGATGGAACGCGGCGATCACATGGGCGACTGGAGTTATAACGGTCTGTTCACGCGCAAGGGTCGGGCGTTTTACCAGCTCGTGCGGTACTGGCCCGGTCACGAGCTCGTCATTGCCGGGTTGAATACGGAGATCGAACGCGTCACCCTGCTCGGCCATGACACCGAGTGCGCTTACACGCAAACCAACGGCGTCGTCACGGTCACCGGGCTGCCGGACACAGCACCCGACCCAAACTGCCCGGTCCTGCGTTTCGACTGCGCGGCGGCTCCCGAGATGTATCTGACCGGCGGCATGCGCGTGCCGAACGTCCCGCATCCGCCGTACGATCCGTGCGAGTCCGACATCCAGCACTAAGGCAGTCCCGGCCAACCATCAGCGCTGCCGTGCCCGTCATGGCGGACACCGGACAAACGAATTTCCGTCTGTAGCAATCGGCGTAAGACGTGGATCGGCAGCACGCCAATTTGCCAAAGGGCCAGCCTGCAAAACACCTCTGCAGGCGCGCCGCCGCGCCCCTATTGCAGCCTGTTCGGGCAAGCGGTACGTTAACCAACGGCTTTATGAAAAACGACACGGACAATCGAAGTCATACAGATCATTCGCTCGATCAGATCGCCGAGCTGGTGCAGCGCAATCGCAAGTTGTGGAAACAGCTGATAGTGGTCGAGAGCCTCAGCCTGGCTCTGGCTGCCGTGCTCGGCTATTTTCTGCTCGTCGTATTGCTCGACAATCTGCTGATTCTGCCGGTTGCCGGCCGGTTGATCGCCGCCTGCGGTTTGCTCGTCTGCATCGCTATGCTCGGCATGGGGGTGGCTCGTCGCTGGCGCCGCCTGCATCTGAGCGAGGACGAGATCGCCCTGGCTATTGAACAGAGCAGTCCGGACGGGGTCCAGAACCGGCTGATCAATGCGCTGCAGATCGGCCGGGACACCGACTGCACGGACAACTCATTCGGCAAGCTCGTGGTGCGGGACAATTGGGAAGAGCTGCAGGCGATCAAACTCGCCCACGCCCACGCCATGCGCCCGGCGATCATCCGTATCTCTGCAGCGGTGGCTATTCTCCTGATCGGAATCGTCTTCTGGTCGATACGCCCGGGCGGCTTTGCGACCGCAGCAAAGCGCATCCTGATGCCGTTCGCCGTCATCGATCCACGCTACGAGACGGTACTCGTCGTCAAGCCCGGTGACATCGAGGCGGCGGAGCAACTTACCATCACTATCGGCATTCACGGCAAGCAACCCGAGCATCTCACCATCCTGCGCAACGTTGCCGGTAAACGCATCGCCGAGAAGCTGCCGCTCGAAGCCGACCAGGCGACTGCGGAATTTACTTTCCCCAGCATCCACCGCAGCTTCGACTATGCGGTGCAGGGCGGCGACTACACCAGCCGGTTTTTTCGTGCAACCGTCCCGCAGCCGGGCAAGCTCAAGGGGCTCCAGGCCGTTTACCATTTCCCGGACTACACGGGACTGCCGGATAAGGCGGTCGACAGCAAAAGCGGCAGCCTCAGCGCCCTGCGCGGTACACGCGCCGATCTGACCTTCACATTTGATCAGAAAACACCGGCTGCTTCCCTTTACGTCACTGCCGGCAACGACCCGGAAAAACGCCTCACGCTGACCCGCAAATCCTCGACGGTGTTCACTGGTGAGATCACCTTTGACTCGACCATGACCTGCCACGTCGATACCGAGAGAAAAGGACATCCGCCCACGACGGGCGCGACGCTCGTGTGGCGAGCGCTACCGGACAAAGCGCCGAAGCTGGAGTTGACCGGACTCGAACGCCAGACGGAGGCGGAGGTGGACGTGGCCCTGCCACTCAGCGTGCTGGCGACCGACGATTACGGTCTCAAGACGGTTGGGTTGTTCAGGCGCCGCGCAACGCTGTCAGCGGATGCGCTCGAGGGCGAAGACGAATGGAAGCCGTTGCAGACCTGGGAGCCGCAACAGACGCGGTCGCTGCACGAGGATGTCACACTTTCGATGCTGCGGCTCGGTGCCGCCGAGGGTGATCATTTTCAGATCGCCCTGCGAGCCGTCGACCACGATCCCGTCAAGGCCGGACAGTGGACCGACGGCAACATCTACAACGTCATGGTTGGCGGCGAAGGCGTCGCACTACAGTTGCTGTACGAGCAGATCCTGCGTACCGAAGCCGGCATCGCTGCACTGATTCGCCGGCAACAGGACGGGGTCGGTGACGCCACGGAGTGGATGAACAAATTCAAGCAGAACTCAGGTGTCAGCTGGAGCGATGCCGCGACCCTGGATGCGCTGGCAGCCTCGATGACTGAACAGACCGGAGCAGAGGACGAATTGCGCCTGGCTGCCGGCCGTCTTGCCCGCAGCATGCCGGAGGCGGCAGGCACCTTGCGGCTCTCCGTGAGCATGCTCGCCGACACCGAGTTTGTGCGGGCCATTCGTATTCTCGAAACGGTGGCGGAGCGCGAGACACCGCAGGCCATGCAGTCAGTGCTGGGCGATGCGCGGCTGACTCAGGAACGTATCGTCGAGAGCCTCGACGAAATCCTCGACCAGTATCGCCGCTTTCGCCAGGGCTGGGAGCTGGCGCACATGGTCCAGTTTCTGAAAATGCTCGCCGACCGAGAGACCAGACTCGCGGTGGACTCGGAGCGTCAAGCCACGATTGCTGCTGCGAGCGCTGGTGACGCAGCAGCGATGAAGATGCGGCAGACATCGGGCGCGCGGCGCCAGGCAAAAGTGCTGGAGCTGATCGATCTGACCAGCATCGCATTCACAGGGCTCGCACGGCACACGCGCGAGAGCGAGGCGATCATTGCCGATGCCTTTGCCGCGACGGCTACTGATCTGCAGGCGGAGACGCTGCGGGCGTCCATGCAGCAGGCGAGCCGCGATGCCGGTGCCGGAAACTGGGCGGCGACCGCAGCGACACAGAACCAGGTGGCCTCGACGCTGAAAGAAATTCATACACGATTACGCAATGCGCAAAAGGAGGCGGCGAAGAAGGCTCTCGACGAGCTCGCCGCTCTGCAGAGCATGGCAGAAACCCAGGGCGCTCTCGATGAACTGCTGGCCGGCAGCCTCCAGTCACTCCTCGACAAGGGTGCTGAAGACATCAGCATGGAGGAGATTGTCCGCATGCACGAGATGGCCGAGGCAAACAGAAAAAAACATGAACTGGATATGAATGACACGACGTTCCCCGACTACGTGGGTGCCGATGCAATGAGAGATTCCGTGGTCATTGCGAATCCGCCAAAACCGAATTTCGACGTCCTCACATTGGCAAGCGAACCGTCCGGGCAGATGAGTTTTCCAAAATCTTCCGACCTGATCGGCAACAGGATGGAGTTGAACCTGCTCGACGGTGATTTCCAGGACCTGGTGGGAGATCTTCTTGAAGAGGACGACGACGTACGCAAGAAATTCGAAACCTACAACCTGAGCATGCAGGGACAGGGCATCGAGGACGGGGACGTCGGCAAGCAAGGCGGCGACGTCAATTCGGTGTCCGCTACCGCCCCCACCGGCAACATGAAACCGCCGACGCAGAATTATGGCGGTGCCTCGCGCAGCGGGCGCAAGGGTGCCCGGGCACACGGCATGGTCGTTGGCAACGAGTCGGTCAATCGTCGCGGCCGCGACGAAGCGATGGAAGGCCAGGAGCGGGCGCCGGTGCAGCCGGGGAAACTCCGGGAGACGCTCGGTGCCGACCCGCAGAAGGACGTCTCGACCGGCATCGGTGGCAAGATAGTCGACTCCGATGACACGTCCTTCAGCCTGAATGATGCCGGCGGGTTTGATGACGAGGCGATGAAGCGCATGGGCAAGCCGCAGGCCAAACACAAGATTGTCGAACGCCTCGACGGCAAAATCGATGCCGAGATTGCAAAGCTGATGCAGGATCTCAACAGCAACCTGGAACAGACCATCGAGCGGCTGAAAACTTTGCGCAAGGAGCTGCGTAATGTCTACCTGCCGACCCGACATCTCGACGGGCTTCTGGCGGAGCTCACTGCCAACCTCGACGCACTCAAGGAAAGTCCGGATCCGGAAACGCTCAAGCGGCAGATGCAGTTGCTCGATGAGTTGCGGATCACGCTCCGGGTCTTACGCCGACCAGAGTCGGGGTATGAACCGAGCCTGCCGCGCTGGCAGGTCGTTCGCGGTCGGGTGCTGGACGAGCCGGCGCGACCGCCGCTGCCCGGCTACGAAGAGGCGGTAAAGGAATACTACGAGTTGCTGACTACCGAAGGACGGCACTGAATGGTGAAGTGGCAAGCGGCCGGGAGCCCCCGACAGGCTCAGGGCCTGCGACGAGTGGCAATAAACGGAAACCGACCAATCCGACCGATTTTCCCCGAAACCTGGATACTGAAAACCTGGCGACACCGACAATATTCATGAACTATCCGGGCAAACTATTGGGCACCGCCATTGTCGTCTTGTGGCTGGCCGCACCGGCAAAAGCACAGAAAATTGTGACGCTTCAGGATATACACGAAGAGTCGTTTCCGTTTATTGCCGAGCTCGTGGCGCCGGGTGCGTCTGAAATGGCGCTGAGCGAGACGATCCGCCTGATCGCAGTGACGCACAGGGGAGAGCATGCGTCGCAGGTATCGATCTATTCGCTCGACGAGACCGGCGCGCCGGCCGCCACCGAGCCGATGGCCCTGGAGCTGCCCAGGCGCGGCCCGCTGGCCGCCCACACCACCTATGCGCTGGGCGTGACCTTTCACCCGACGCTTCCCCTGTTGTATGTCTGGCAAGATGTCAACGCTCCGCAGGACCAGGCCGAGACCTTCGAGCACTTACTGATTTTCCGGGTCGCCCACGGCAAAGCCGAGCTCGTTCAGGCTTGCGGCAAGGGCAGTGACTACGCCACGGGCCGGAAGGTCGGCTACATCGCTTTCGATGATCGGGCGACCCGTTTGTACTTCCCCAATCTGACCCGCATGGAGAAGGGTAAACCGGTCAATGGAATAGGCTACTTCCGTATCGGAAAAAACGGCCTGGTTCTTCCGGAGGACGGCACGGCCGAGGCTGGTTTTATGGCACAGAGCGAAGTTGCATTTTCGACCTATATTCCGCATGACAATGCCGGTGGTTTCGTGCCGGTCAGCGACGAGGTGATTATCTTTGCGGGTGCAGCCGGTCCGATTTCCTGGGACCAGGTTGAAGCGCGGCAACGGTTCTCTGCCGTCCATGTCTGGCCGCCGGCGCGGCCCTACCGGCGGATCGCCGTCCATCCCACGCTTCCGGTCATCTATATGAGCCTCCTTGATACCGGCTTTGTGCTGCAGCTTAAACATGCCGAAGGCTACATCACCTCGAACTTTCAAGCCACAACAATTTCGGGACCAACCAGCCGGCCCGTCGTACTCGGGCGCCGCAAGATGGTTGCCTTTGGCACAAAGGGCCAGATACAGTTCATCAGCATTGATGACCAGGGACATTTCCTGCCGGAGTTTCGGCGGGCTGGCGTAGCAGCCGACGATGTTTCCGCGTTGTCCTACTCCGAGAAATTCGATAAATTCTATGTGGCAGTGGAGAAGGGGAAGTAAGCGATGGGTAAATGGATAAATGGCTCTGTGGGTAGATGGGTGGCGCTGGCCGTTCTGGTCTCCCCCATCGTCTCCGGCCGGACATTCGAACTCGATGACAGTGACTGCGAACGCGTCGCAATGATCGCCTCGGATGCACCGCGGTTGAGCTGGGCTGGTTACCCGGGGCAATCCGGGTACGGGACGGGCGCGCTGGTGTTTGGCAATTCGGATACGAGAAAGAGCGCATTCCTGATCGCGTTTCCTATCGAACGCATTCCCAAGGGGATGCGCATTACAAGCGCCACCTTGGGCATGAATTGCATCCTCAACTACCAGAACAAGCACCGGCTGCAGGTGCGTCGGATCATCGGCGACTGGGGCGATGGCGTCTCCCACTTGTACCGGCGGACGCTGCCGGAAAAAGTGCCATGGACCAAGCCGGGTGCGGCGGCGATCGGCGCGGACCGGGCGCGGCGTGCAACTGCGGTCGTACAGTTGAAGGGGATGGGCGAATTCAGTGTCAATGTTACCGAGGACGTAGAGCTATGGTACTCACAGGCGTTGCCCAACAACGGCTGGATTCTCACCCTCGAGTCGGAAGGCGCAGTGAATTTCTATGCACCCACCTGGTCCCCCGGCCACTGGCGCCTGGACGTCTCCTATGAACCGCGGTAAGGTGCCAGGACATAAACGCTTCATTGCTCCACCTGACCGCTGCCCTTGACCGGACCAATTCAGAGATGGAGCGGAGAGTTTGAAAATCAATAAATCCGTAATGCCGCACTTCAACTATCTAATCGTCACCGCAGTCTGGCTCATCACCTGCTTGACCGGGGTCGCTGTCGAGGAATACTCGAACGGTCGTGGCGGTGGTTTTTGGAGTGATCCGGCCACCTGGCGATCGGGCGCGGTGCCGGGGCCGGACTCTATCGTTGTCATCGGGCGCGATGACAACGTGATTTTTGATCGCCATGACGTCGACAGAGTTACCTGCGGTGAGCTGCATATCGACAGGAAGGGCAGGCTGTCGTTCAAGACCAAGGCCGGCAGCATCCGTGCCTCTTTTGGCGGCGTTGTAGAGTCGTACGGAGCAATCCGCCTCGACGGTACCGCACGCCGTGACGATCGAATCGAGCTGCGCCTGGTCGGTCGAGACGCAACGGTACGCAAGCTCAACCTGAGGAAGGGCGGTTCACTCACTGCTGTCGGACGTACGGACACTGCGGACGGCAAATCGAACGTGGTGATTTCAGCAGTACGCGATGACCGGAAGATCCAATACATCTCCGCCACTGTAACCGGATGGCGCGGCTCGGGATTGGATATCAAGCGTGCCCAGGTCATCAATATTACGATCATCGCGCATGGGCTCGACAATACCGGTGCGCAATTCAACGAACGCCTCAATATCACAGAAAGCCTGTTCATCGGCAACAGCAACATCAACATGAACGGCTGTGACACCCCGCTGATCCTGAACAACCGATTCGAGCGCCAGTCCGTGCACACATTCTTTGGCGGTGCGGTTCAAATGAACGGCTGCAAGCTGCCCGAGATTCGTGGCAACGAAATGATCGGCAAATATCAAATGGGCGTGTTCAGCCTCGCGATAACCGATGGCGCTGTGGTGAACAACCTCGTGGACGGAGCCGGGGTCGGCTTGTACTGGGACGGGGGGAATGTCATGATCCAGGACGTGACGATTCGAAACTGCGGCACCGGCGTTCAACTCACGGATCGGGCAAAAGGTGCAATCGATGGACTGATCACCGAAAATTGCAAGGAGGCCATCATTTACCGGGGATACATGCAGATCAGCAATTGGACAGTGCAGAACATGCCGGAGGACGGCCGGTCGCTGGTATGCCATCACGGGGTACTGGAGTTGATCAACAGTTCTATTGAACCGGCGCAGGTCGTGCGCGAATCAAAGTATGAGGTCGTGCACAAAGGCCAACCAGGCTATGATAAGTTGATTAACGACGGCGTGCTGTCGCGGCCGATGATTCAGTGCACGTACTACCTCGTGGCCGGACTCGAAGGCGACGTGCCGACGGGTGCCAGGATCGAGGTCAAAACTGCAAATCCGGCCCAACCCACAGCCCCGGGAGCGATCGATCCGAATATCCGCAATTCACCGGCACCCATACTCAAGAACAACCTGACGCCATTGCCCGGATCGCTGATATCGCTGATGGTCAACGCCTGGAGAATCGAGACCGATGGAACGATCAAAGAAGCGCCGACGTATACAGTGTCGGTCCAGGTGCCGGGCGAGCAAGGCAAATTCAAGACGATCAAGTCCGTAAACGTAACCCCAGACAGCAGTTGGTTTCGAGCCGAACTCAGGGCCAAGACACCGACTGTGCGTTTGTCGCTGCCGTGATGATCTGTACGCCATGGGATGACCGCCCCCCGCAGCGCCAGCTTCGCGATGGCACTGACGAATCCAAACGTGTACAGTTTCGACATCACCGCAAGGCACTGCACCCCACCGATGGCCCAAGATGACCGGACCTTACAAACTCACACTGCTTACCATTGCCGGCATGGCACTGGCCACGGACTTACTGTCGACGACGGTTACCAACCTGCCGACCGCAACGCCCCCGTGGCTGGCCGGCTACAAAGTCCGCTATCCCTTGCACGTCGCCGGTGATCGGACCAAGGCCACGGCCCGCACAATTATGGCGCGTTTGCCGACCGGTGGCTGGGCCCGGGACGACGCCGCCGAGGTGACGGTGCAGACCGCCGCGGGCGAGATTCTGCCGGTCGCCGTCCTTTCACACGTGTCGAATGGCCACACGCTCATTCAGTTTCCGCGTCGGGGCAACGAGGCCTGGTACTGGGCGTACGCCGCTCACCCGAGCGCGACGGCGAAGCACATGCCGCCAGTCCACGAAGGGATGACCGTCGAGGTCCGTGAGTGGGCCGGCGACAACTTCGAAAGCTGGCCCGCAGTCCGCAACGGGCTGGAAAAGAGCAAGGTCATCGGCTGCCTCCCGGTCGCTGAGATTATTCAGAACGTCAACCCGGCTCGGCCCTCTGCCCCGTCTGGGCTCACCGTTTCTTATCGCGGCGTTCTGGAGATCAAGAAAACGGGCGTGTACCGCTTTTTCGTCAACAGTGAAGACGCGTCATTCCTCTTCATTGACGGCTTCAAAATCTGTGAGCGTACCGGTTCCAATGTCCCCGTGACCGGTGAGGTATCCATGCAGTCGACGGGATCGAAGCTGAACCTGGCAGCCGGGCGACACCCCTTTGAGATCCACCAGGTAACCAGCGACAATCCCGGTGCTTCCGGCCGCTGCTACCTGCTATGGACCCAGCCCGACACACCAGCCTGGACATATCCTGCGCGGCACCATTACGTCGGCGCCGACTATGGCCGCACCGTGGCAATCGAAACTGCTCCGGGAGTCACGGGCGCCGGCTTTGTCGCCGGCCTGGACGAAACCCTGGTGACGCCGAGCGGCATGACGCTGAGTATCATGCAGTTCACTGCCCACGGCGTGAATCTGCCCACAGGTGCGGCGGCGGACCAGCTGGTCTGGGATTTCGGTGACGGCACGGAGACGGCCAAAGGACGGAGCCCGACGCACATCTATTTTGATGACGGCGACTACACAGTCACCTTGAAATACGGCGACACGCTGCCGCCGTTTCGCCAGACGATACATGTCTGGCCGGCACCCGGCAATACCAGCCCGTTCTCGGCCGCCAAGGCGATCGACATTCTGGAGACGACCGATCTGCGGCAGTACAACACCGAACGGATCAATCAGCTGTTCGAGTTTCTGCAGCTGTGCGATCAGCCGAACCGCTGGACGCTGCTCGAGAAGGTGACGGACTTCCTGTTGCAGCAGCACGACCCGGACCTCCAATATCGTTCGCTCTTGTACACGGTGCATATCGAAGCGCTGGCCCGACTCGGCCGCGAGGCCGACGCCCTGGCTCTGATCGAGCGGGCCATGCCGGAGTTCGAGCGACTGCGGAACGCGCAGGTTTCACTGCAGCTGGCAGCGGCATGGGTTTATCACCGACAACTCAAAGAGGGAAAGAAGGCTGACGAATGCTATGAAAAGATTCTCGAGGACTATCGCGGCCTCGAGCACCCGTCGCTGCGATTGGCGGCAATTCGCTGGGGCGACCTGGCTGCCGAGGCCGGTGACCTTCCGGAGGCCGAAGCACGCTACCGCATCGCCGATGAACTGGGCGGCGGCGAGTTCGAGGTGACGTCGCAGGCGAAAGCAATCACCCGCGGTGCACTGCTGCGGATCGCCGAGCAGAAACTGCGCAGCGGCGACATCCGTGAGACCCGTTCACTACTGGACAAAATCGAACTGCACTATCCCCAGCAGAAGCTGGGCGGGTTGTATCGGTTCCTGCGCGCCGAGACGGATCGGATTGCCGGCCGTTACGAAGCCTCGCTGCGCAGTTACGAAGTGCTTCTGCGGCTTACGCAGTGGGCCGACTTTCACGACAACGCCATGTTCGGGGTAGCGGACTGTTATTATCGGTTGCGTGATTATCAACGGTCCAGAGCCTGGCTGCGAAAGATCAAGGAGCTTTACCCCAAGTTCTACGAAGCCGAGAATTGCGGCGTCTTTGCAAACGTGGTCCGTGAAACACAGGAGCGCGTGCGGCGCGGCGCGGCAGATTTTACCGACGGATTCACCAGTTTCGAACCGCCGGACATTGTCGGGGAAACCAAGCAATACGGTGTGGCCCGGGGCCTTGGGCTCTTCGGGTCTCACGTCCTGCTGATAGACAGCCACCCTACTCACCGGGGCTTTCTGGACTACAGCTTGAATCTGCCGAACCTCAGTGGTGATGCCTGGTACTGGGTGGAGATGTGGTACAAGGCAACTCTGGATCACGTGCATCCGACATCACCGCCGCATATTGTGACGAATATACTTGGCGGTGCCGGTACCATGCATGCGCCTTCCAACAGCGAGAACAGATTCGATTTCCTCGGCAATTTCGGGCTGTGGCACAAGTATGGGTACCTGCACAAAACTCCAATGGCCCAGGATGGCCGTTTCACTGCCAAGATACATCACTTTACGGGCCTGATGGAGCTCGACGGTCTTTCTATCCAGCGGGTCAGCGACCAGCAATACGATGCCCTGTTTAACTTCATCGAGGGCCGGAGTGAAGGCGGCACGAAGTGAAAAACCTTCCAAAAGTGGTACGTGTTGCGTTTCGTGCCGCGACCTTTATGTCCTTATGTATTGTCCTGAACCAGGTTCGAGAATGAGATGAAGATACCCCTGATACTCTCTGCAGTCGTCGCCATGGCATTCGTGCCATCGGTAACGGGACAGAGCCGGCGCGTCAACTTCCCGCCGGCAGACAGTAAGCCGCCGCCGGCGATGAAGGCGCCACCGAAGACACAGTCGAGCGGCGAGGACACGGGATTCATTCCCGGCTGGGGACCTGCCATGCGCAAGACGCAGGAGCGTTCGCCGCCGCCGCCGACAAACCTCACGGTCATGTACAAGGTCGAATACGGTACCTCACTGGAATATGTACACCCGGACGGCCGGGTCGAGATATTCGATCAGTGGCGCAGCTACGCGAACGACGGCTCCAGGATCATGAACCTCGTCAATTCCAAGCTGAAGGACGGCAACAATTATCAGTATGCCACCAAACCGCTGTCCAGCCCGGGCTTTGACCCGACCGACATCCCGTTGCTGTTTATGGCCGGCGACTATGATTTTGTGCTGCAGCCCGCAGAGGTCAGTAATCTGCGGACCTTCCTGGACGGCGGCGGCACAATCCTGTTCAACGCCGCCCGTGGCCGCGACGAGTTTTCCCGTGCGGTTGTTCGAGAGATGCGCAAGGTCTTCCCGAATAAAGCAATGATGCGGCTGTCGCTGGACCATCCGGTCTTCAATGCGCGGTTTCGGTTGCGCAAGGTCATGACCATGGTCAACGGCGTGCGATTCATGCGGCCGCCCGTCATTTATGCCATGGACATCGGCACACGCAGCGCGGCGATCCTGGCCCCCGACGGCATGGGCGCGGCCTGGAGCAACTCATCATATCATGTGGGCGGTAAACACGTCATGGGCGAATCGGCCGTGCGACTCGGTGTCAATATCGTCGCCTATGTCCTTGCCAGCACTGAGTACGGCCGTTTTCTGGCCCAGGATTTTCCGTTGTACGACGGCCGCACCGGCGAGGGCGATGCTGTCCGTTTCGCGCTGGCACGGTATCACGGCAGTTGGAGCATCAACCCGGCGATTCAGAACAGTGTCTTGCAGGCGCTTTCAGATAACACGGATATAGACGTCGATTATCAGCCGCAGGTCGTGTCACTCGATGATCCGGGCATCGCCGAGTATCCATTGGTGTTCATGACCGGGCATTATAATTTCCTGCTCAACAAGGCGGAGATCGAGAATCTCACCAGGTACCTGCGGCGCGGCGGTACGCTGGTCGCCAGTGCCGCGGCGGGATTGAAACCGTTCGATGCCGCCTTCCGTCGTGAGCTGGACAAAGCATTGCCGAAGAATCCGCTGATTAAATTGCCGCCAACGCATCCGGTCTTTGCCGGTGGTTGGAATCCAATCAACGGGATAACCTATACGCCGGCAGCTTTACGGGATCAACCGGACCTCGAGTTTCCGGAATTCTATGGTGCCTTCATCGACAACCGGTTGGCAATTATTTACACGCCGTATGATCTTATGAGCGGCGTTAACCGGGAATCCAATGCCTACGCCAAGGGCGTGAGCAACGATGATGCCACACGCATCGTCATCAACCTCATCACCTATGCCTTGAGTAATTGACTGAGAGCCGGGTGTCAGGTATCAGAAAATCAATCCGAATAACCACTGAAACCTGCGCTGACCGAACGC
>CAJWLW010000087.1 GCA_913042885.1 uncultured Lentisphaeria bacterium
TGGACACGCAGTGGCTGATCCGGATCCAGATTATCGAACGACCAGTTCGTTTGCTTGTCATCGACGAATTGATCCGGGGCGTATGACACGGGCTTGACTTGCCACTTCGGTTTTTGTTCGAATCCGTAATCGGTCGCGGTCCGATTGGCGTTGCTGATTTCCTTCCTGACCAGGGCAAATTCCCTTCCCGGTTCCTTCATCTGATCGCGTACCGATGCCGGGAAGTAGTTCGCGAGCTTCAACGCCTCCCAGTTTTTTATGCGGGCAAGAATTTCCGGCATACGGCCGTTGTTCCGCAGTGTGCTGATCGGCACGTTGAACGAAATCGGTGCGCCATAGGCCAACGCTTTTGCCCAGACATACTCGATCTCGCGGGGTCGCGATGCCGGGTGGTTGATCGAATGGATGAAGGCGCCGTACCAGCCAAAATCAAATGACTGATGATTCGCTTTCAGTATCGGGATGTCGGGCAGGCTGATCGAATCGAAATGCTGCATGCCGCCGTTACCCACACAGTCGGTGTGGTTCCCCTGGACCATCATGTGCCAGGCATGCGTCGAAACCACACCGTGGGCAAACATCACTTCGCGTTTCGTGTAGTCAAACCGTGTCAAATTGGATCGGCCGCGCGCATACCAGCGGGGCAGCTTCGGGTTTCGCGACACGTTCTCACCGGAGCCGTCCGGGTAGTAGTAGTCGACGTTGTATTTGTCGAACACACCTGCCTCGTTGCGCATCACCGTGTCGAACAGATCACTCTCCAGGTCCGGCAGGAAATAGCTCCAGAAGAATTCGGCGAAGTTGTCAATGGCCGCATTTGCCTTGTGAGCGGCCTTCCGTGTCCTCAGCGAACCGCGCACGCAGTCCTTGAAACCGAACGGCTCGGTTGTCTGCAGCGACCGGTACTCGATGATCTCGTCGCCAATCCGCAGGTTGCGCCCGTGGAACATCGACTTGTCCGTTGCTTTCATGAGACCATACGGCGAAGTGGTCGTTGGAATGAACGTGTCATTCGGGCCGATGTCCGCGGCCAGGATGCGCTGCCGGCCCGGATACATTTGAAAGCCCTTGGCCGGCACCGGCCAGACGAGTGGGTCGTGCTTGTGAATGACCAACTCGAGGTTGTGCAGCCCGAAGCGCAAGCCGGCCGCATGGATCTTGTCGCTGACGGCTTTCAATCCGGCCTCGCCATTGGGAAAATTCTCCTTGTTTATCGTATAGCTGCCCTGCGTCTTGCACCACACATGCTTGTAGAGCACGATGGTGCCGAAGCCGCCGGCCTTGGCGAAATCGATCGCTTCATCAACCGTGTCCTCGGTCAGTTCGGTATATAAGGACGACAGCATCAGCAGCGGCGACCTGCGTGCCCAGACACCGTCAAGGGTCGGATGCGGCAAACCGTTCTCGAGCTCGATCTGTTCGACCAGGTCGAGCTGCTGCGATGCCGGGCAGCCGTACATCGCGAATTTTGCCTTGTCCAGCCGCACCACGCGGTCGGCTTTCGCAAACAGTTCCGCCGGTACTTTGCGGCGCCCCGCCACGTTGGTGTGCCGGTTCAGCGGAATCAAGCCCACCGCATAATCATCGTCCCGGCAATTGGTCAGACTGCTGCCAATGTATTTCGTGAGGTTCATGTGGAGATGCAAAAGGAAGATGGACTCGATCGTCCGGTCGTTGAGCGCGGTCAATTCCAGCGTCAGGTAATTCGGAAACGCCCGCACGTGGATCTTCGCCCATACACCGGAGTCGCCAAAGGTGACATAAAGGAATCCCCGGGTAAGCTCGACAGCGGTCGAGCCGATGGTCTCGTTGTCCCGAAAAATGGCCATGAAATGCCGAGGTTCATCGGTATTCAGCAGCTCCCGGTCCGTAAGCCGGTCGCGCACGCTGCGATTCAGGCCGTCCGTGCCGATGGTGTAAACGAGATGGTCGGTTTCCAGGACGATGCTGTCCGGCCCCGCATGAACCGCAGGTTCGGCGTTGCTGTATACGGCAACGCCGAAAAAGCAGCCCAGTGCGGTGATGCAGATGAAAAATAGAGAAGGCCTGTTTTGCATAAAAGTATCTGTGGTTCTGACAGTTTAAGCCGCCGTAAAGCAGAATGGTCACTTGTGCCCGTTTTTCGGCGGCCGGAATCAAATCGAAAACAGGCAGAGTGCCCGCTGTACTTCCTCAATCCTACCGTACCATTAGTGCAACCTCCCGCACCGTCATCGATCCCGGGGGCGGTGCGTGACTGTGAGCATCTTCACCGTCCAGGGATTGAAAACCGATTTGATTGACGCCTTTGACGAACAGGTCGGGTGGCACTGAATAATCCACAAAATAAAAATCGTCGGTCGCCATTGGCTCGTATTTGTAACCGAGCCGATGCCCCGGACAGGTCGGCGTCGGGGCCGGTGTGCCGTTTACAAGTACCTGCAGTCGGGCGCCGGGTTGCCCGGTCTCGATTGTCACGTGGACATTCGTCGACTCGAACGTCGCGGGATCGTCGACGATTCGGACCGCGAGCGTGTTGTACCATTTCTGCACAATGCCGGAGTTCGGCGGCAGATCGTCTGTATTGAAATTGAGGATCGGCATACGGAGAATATCTTCTTCGCTGTTATTCGCCTTCATGGCGTACCGGTGGTGGTGCGGCAGGGGGGCGCACGCCTGCGGATCCCGCAGCCAGTGAAACCACCCTTCGATGACCTCCTGGGAATTACACATGAGGTTCATTCCGGAAATTCCATGGGCGCCCTGCCCGTAAAAAACGTGAGCCGCGGTTCGCAGCGTATCGCGAGTTTGCAATGTATAAGATTCCCATGGATAGGAGATGCGTGAGTGCACGGTCGGCAGAATGCGGCAGTCCGTGCCCTCGGCCATCTCAACCCAGAGATCGACCGGCATGCCAAGATCCGTGTTGTTGGCCCGAGTCGGCATGACGTAATCCACTGTGCCCTGCTTGATCCAGTCCTCGACGTTGTGGCCGTGGCGACGGCCGTCATTGGGGCGGGCACACACCTGTACGGCAAACCCCAGTCGCTTGCCTTTCGCCTCGCCCACTTCGTCGAGCATGGCCCTGATTTCGGAGATGTAGTCGGTGAGCAAGCCGGCGCATTGCAGATCCCGGTCCGGATGAAACAGCGGGGAATACCGCAGGAAGTTCAGCAGCAGTCCATCGGTGTCGTAGTTCTCGACGACTTCGCGACAGATGGCCATCATGTAGGCGCGCACTTCCGGCAGCTCGTAATTGAGCATCGGCCGGAAGAACCCCCACCAATGCTGTTCGGTCATCAACCAATCCGCATGCGTCTCGTGAAACTTCGAGCGGTAGATCAGGCTGGCGCCCATCCGGACACCGGCCCAGAACTCCACGCCGGCGTCATGCAGGGTCTTTTCCATGATCTTGCCGACATCGATCCCGGCATCCATGTATTGATGAGCTTCACCGGGATGCGGATCGGCGACCTTTGACGGGAACGAACTCATCTGTCCGCCGCAAAAGTCGAAGCTCACGGCGTCGATGCCCTGGTTGGCATAGCCTTGAAAGTAATCCTCTATCTTGTCGACCGGCGGCTTCTCGCCGGGGTCCAGGGGCAACGGGCCGCCGCCCACGATGTTGCCGTCGTCGGTGAGGAAAACCCTGATGTCCTTGCTCATGGTCGTTGTCCTTGTTGATTCCGAGGTTTCGCGGTCGCGCTTTATCGGATCGAACCTACTTTGATATCGATGTCCTCGCGCATACGGATTTTCTCGATGCGGCCGTCGAGCAGGGAGATCACGCGATCGGAGACCGACAGCATTTTGTGATCGTGTGTCGCGGCGATTACTGTAACGCCGCGCTCACGGCAAAGCACACTGAGCTGTTCAATAATCTCTTCACCCGTCTTCGTGTCGAGGTTGCCGGTCGGTTCATCGGCCAGCACGATAACCGGGCTGTTGGCCAGGGCCCTTGCCACCGCCACCCGCTGCTGCTGACCACCCGACATGCGTCCCGGTTTGTGTTTCAGACGATCGCCAAGTCCGACTTTCGTCAGGATATCAACGCCGCGATCGCGCGCTTCATCCGCCTTGGCACCGGCGAAGATCATGGGTAATGTCACGTTTTCGAGCGCTGTCATCACGGGGATGAGGCGAAAGTTTTGAAAGATGTACCCGATCTTTCGGCAGCGCAGCCAGGCCAGCTCGAAGGGGTCGAGCTGGGCGATGTCCACGCCATCGATAAACACCTTGCCGGTGGTCGGTTTGTCGAGCCCGCCGATCATGTTGAACAGGGTGGTCTTGCCGGTGCCGCTGGGCCCCATGAGGGACGTGTACTCACCGCGCTTGACCGTCAGATCGATACCCCGCAACGCGTGAATGACATTCTCACCAAGCTGGAACTGCCGCGTCACATCAACGGTCTGCACAGAATTCTCGGAATGCCGCCGGTCCCGCAATTCCGGGAGCTTAGCGCGGATCGCCTCGAGTTTCGATTGATCAATCGCCATCGACATGGTTACGCTCCTCAAATCTCACTGCGCAGTGCCAGTGCGGGCACCATGCGGGTGGCCACGACTGCGGGGTAAATCGCCGCGACCATGGCAACCACGATACCCACGCAAAGACAAATCACCGCAAATTGAATCACCGGCGGCCAGGGCAGGTTGGACCAGACAACTCCCCAACCGATATTGAATGCGGACGCCGTCAGCGCGATCAACCAGCCGCACACCACCCCGAGCGCCGAGCCGAACAGCCCCTGCAAGGCGCTTTCGATCGTGAACATCTGGACGACGAGCTTGTTCTGCGCGCCGATGCATTTCAGCGTGCCGATCTCACGAAACCGTTCGGTCACCGACATCAACAGTGCGTTGGCGATGCCGATACCGCTGACCAACAGAGAGATCACGATGAGCCAGGTGCGTCTGCCGCTGCCCGCGGCCAGTTTCACACTCGGCATGCCCTCGAGCTCACCGAGGGCGCCGGCGCCGAACAAGTGGCGATAGCGTAAGCCCTGAGCGGCCAGTGTCTCCGGGTCAAACACGCCGGAGAGATCCATGACAACTTGCCCCGGCAATCCGTTGACCGCCGCCGGCAATGTCGCGGCATCATCGACGCCGTCATTGCACACGATCAACGCATCGGCGCCGGCCAAAGCGCCCGCCAGGTCACCGGCGCTGTTGCCGACAGCCTCCGACAGCACGGAGCTCGGCGAATAAATCTGCAATTTCACGTCGCCCAGCTGGTTGATGTTTTCCAGTATCCAAGGTGTTCGACGACTCGGCTTTTCCACCCACACCGCCAGTGTGCGACCATCCAAGGTGCCGAGCTCCGAGAGCACATTGACGGCTGCTGTCGCTGCCGACAACCGATTGGCTTCCTCCTGCGCGAAATGCGCCCGGAGGATATCCCCTGTACCCGCCGCCATCAGAAACGCCGCGCCGAGAACGACGCCGAACAAAGTTACCGCCGAGCGGCCAAGCCGGCTGCGGACGTTGCCGACCACCATCGAAATTACCGTCGAAAACGGCACCGACTGCGTCTGCCCCGGAACGAGATTGTTCTGATCACTCATTCGAAAACCTCAAGATCGGAAAACCAAAACCAGAAACCTAAAAAACCCCTTTCGATACGGCATTTGCGATCAACGCAAAGGCGGCCCCAAGCATTCCGACGAGCCCCATGCCGGTAAAGTATCCGGCCAACAAAACGGGAGCCATCCGCAGGAAATTCTGTTTACCGAAACGCTTGTACAGCACAAACCGCGCAATCAATGCACCGATGATTTCCAATACGAACAGGTGCGGGATACCACCGAGACCGCGGACAAAACCATAGATTGCCATCGTCGGCAACTGCAGCCAGCTCATGGCGCCGAATGCAATGATGCAAAGCAGTGCCCCGGCGGACAGATACCAGACGTTGAACGCCTGTTCGAACATGCTCTGGCCGCCGACCTCGCCAGTCGTCGCAGAAAACATCAGCATGGTGTTGCGCGCGTTGAGCTCCCAGGTTTTTTGGGCAAACGGAAATGTCGAGGAGGGGATCGCGTCAGAGTGCCAGATGTACGACCAAAAGATCAAGCTCACGATGAGCAACAACGGAATCGTCAGCAGATGGGCCTTGGCCAGACTCCAGAACTTTACGCCGAGCAGTTCCATCGTCCGAAACTGTTGGGCCTGCAATCCGTAATTGGCGACCGGCACCGGCGCCGCCCAGATGTCCGCGCCTTTGTAACCGCTCAGGACGAACATGCCTTCCTTGACAAACGGTACGTCGACGGGCTGCCCGGCAATACCCAGAATACGGGCGCTGACATACGAGATCAGCGGATTGTACACGAAAACAATGATCACCATCAGCCACATCATGTGGCGGAAGCCCGGCAGCAGCGCCCAGCAGAGCGCCAGGATGATCAAACTGTTGAACACATAGATCCCGATGGCGTATCGGATCTTGAAATCCCCGCGGCCCTCCGGCAGGTCACTGGAAAACGAGCGCTTGTTGCGCCTTGCCCGCCGCAAGCTGGTCACGGTCTGAAAAATACTGACTGCCGCCAGCCCCAGCATCACACCCATGCCGGCGCTCCACCAAAAGTCCAGGCTGTTCGCGTACATGGTATTCACAGTGTCCATGCCGGGCTGCCAGGTGTGCAGGACACCGATATTGTACAGCAGCGGATTGAGCATCATGGTCAGCAGCACGGCCGCGGCCGTACCCATGACCGCCCAGAACGGCAACACCATGCCGACGAAAACAAGACCCAGCTCAAGCACTGCGCCGAACGCAACCGCCGGCAGCAGCGACTGGGTCAACGGCGTCATCTCCAGCCAGGGCAGCGGCAGCAGCATGATGGGCTCGTCGAACATCGCGCCGGTCACTGTAGGGATGAGGACATTGACGATCCCGAAGCCGACACCGATCATGGCGCCGGTTGTAAACACAGTCCAACGGGAGGTCGATTCCCCGGTCTCCCCTTCACACAGCGCGAGGGTGCCCATCGCATCCACCGGCGCCATGGGATAGGGAAGCTCTTCCACGTCGCTGGTCAGGCGGAAAAAGACATAGCCCATGCAGTAGGCGTTTATCGCACCGATGACGGTCAACACAACCATGATACCCACCGGTACCAGCCAGTGGCTGTGCAGGAAGGTGCGCTCGGCGAGTGCCGGCGAATCCGGCGGGGGAATCCACCAATCCGGGAACTGACCGACCAGCCCGGCATCCTGCGATGCCTGGGACGTCGTCAGATACGCCCGCCACACCAGCTCGCCAAAATAACCGACACCGCCGACCATCGTACCAGCCACCATCAGCAGCACGACAACCTGTGCCTGATCGAATTTCTTCAACGCCCGGCGCCCGACTTCCATGAACAGGATGACGGTTACCCAGGTCGCCGCCGGGCCCATGCTCTGCCCGATGATCAGCTGCAGATATATCGCCCCGGGAACCATGAGAAATCCGCAGAACAACGCGCCGACAACGCTGCTGGTGTCGAAGCCGTCGCGGAACGTCCGCGCCGGTTCCATCAGTGTGCGGTACTCTTCCAGCTCCGCATCGCCGCTGCGGCGCGTGTCCGGGCTCGGTTGGTTGGGATCTGCCATGGTTCAGCTTTCGCTTGTCGTTCCGCCTTCAGGTGGTTGGCCGTTCACTTCGAGTTTTCCTTCGACTGCCCGACCTTGGCCCGAGTCCCGGCTTTCAGAAGCTCATAAAGGGTTCGAATTTCATGTCCCGAAAGCCGATGCCCCGCCTACACAAATTTTTCCAGCGGTATACCGAGCGCGGCCATTCCGCGTACAAGGTATTCATCTCGTTGTTCGTCTTCCAGACCGCGCCAGGCCAGCAGGTGCCGGCGCAGGATCTTCAGAAACAATTGATTGCCGCGGCGCCAGGAACTTACGTCACCGGTCAATCGCCGCAACTGCAAATGACAGCTCCACATCCCCGGTGAATCCGTCTCGTGCACGATGAAGGTCATTTGCTGGCTGACGCCGAGATCGTACGGCTTTAACCAGCAACGCGCTTCTACGCCATACTCCGGCGACGAGTCGAAACTGCCCGCGTGCTGCCCGCTTTCGATCAATGTCGGCAGTTGACAATAAAATTCGCCGGCCGACCCTTCGCCGTGATCTTCAAGAACGTCATACAGATAGGGAACGACGCTGACCGCATCCAGCTCGACATAGGTGAACGGCAGCTCGATCTCCATGACATCCCCAACCGCTTCGGGCACGGTGATGGTTGTGCTTTCCGATGGCATCGCCATGCGCGCCGCCTTGCGCGCGGGATAGAGGGTGGACAAAAATACGGCGACCGCCACGGCCCCTGTCGTGTACACCGTCGACAGCGTCGTGTAGTTGAACGAGAGACCGCCGGCGAGGCCGGCAGCACCCAATACAGCACCCAGGCCATGGGCGAAGAGATAGCCGCCAACAGCGCCGATCGTCGCGTACACGCATGCTTCCGCCAGGAACAGATAATGCACATGAGTCGGCGACAGCCCGACCGCGCTGTACACCCCGATCTCGTCCGCCCTTTCGTACACACTGCCAAGCATGGTGTTGAGCACGATGGCCGCCGCAATCAACAGTGGTACCAGAACATCCCCGAGCCCGCGGATCTGTGTCCCGTGATAAATGCGGCCCATATACGCGACACCGCCGATGCCGTAATAGACAAAGTCCGTCGATCGTTGGACATAGTCCTTGATCTCTGTCATCGCCTGCTCCGGCGGCACGTCGTTCATATTGACCGCCACCCGGTAGACATCGGGCGTCGGGATCAGTCGCGGGCTGACAAAGGCGACCTCGTCGGCCGGGAACCTTGGAAACTGCGCCGGCGCCAGCAGCGCGTCGCCCGCCTCGCCGCCGCGTCTCACGGCGGCGTCGTACGGCAGGAAGCTGTTGCCGTCGAGATCGCGAATCGTATCCATGATCGCGGGGTCGAACACAGCGATGACCGACAGCTGCATCTGACCTTTGGTAAGCCATACCTTGGCCTCGCCGGACTCGACCGATTCCCGGCTGATACCGAGCCGCTGAACGACCCGCAGCGGGACGATACAGGCACGTTCCGAATCGGTCTTGAACCAGCGGCCATACAACAACGCATCCATCACCGGCGTCACTTCGGGCTCCTGCGGATCGAGCCCGACGATCTTTGTCACCTGCGAAACGGGATGCTCGCCGAGCGAGTGCTGCGAGGGGTGCACGACCGAAATTTTCGTCTCCCCTTTCGGTGTATGATAATAGTACTCGTCCCACACCACCCGGCTGGTTGGAAACGACTGGCCGAATCGCTCCAATAACGATGCCGTACCCGGGACCGCAGCACCGTTGTGGCCACGAATCTGCAACCCGGTGTACGCCGAGTTGCCGACGGCAATCTTCTTGAAGGTCGACTGCCGGCCGACCGCGGTAAGCGACAACAGTGCGAAAGTCAGCAGGACCAGTGTGGCACAGGTAAATGCCGTGCGCACCTTGCGCTTGCGCATGTTGTTGATACCCAGCACAAACGCCGTGCCGGCTGCCGACAAGCGGCTCACGTCCGCCGCTTCCGCCGTCTTCTGAAGATGCAGTCGCAGCTGTTTGATGTTGTTTTGAAATCGGACGAACAAAAAGAAGGTCACGAAGATCGACATTGCCAGTGTGACAAAGCCGATCAGAATCATCAACCCGGAGTTCACCAGCTCGAATGCCGGATGCATGATGCGCAGCAGACCGAAAGCAAGGATGAAAATGATCACCACCGTCGTCACTTGCGTGCGGATATCGGCAAAGCCGAACACCAGGCGCTCGAGGAAAATCGAAAACGGGATGAGCAGGAACAGGTACATGATGACGGCGATGACCGCGTCGCGCTCCGTCTCACCGATCCGCGGATAGACCTGCATGGAAATCGCCAGCGAATCCAGCGCGTCGCTGAGTGCCTCCGGATACTCGCCGGCAGCCGCGTGGGCAAGCGCCTTCTTGTTCGTCGCAGTGGCTGTTTCCTGCTGCTGGAGAACGACCGGGTCGGCGACGCGATGGCGTTGCTGACGCGCCAGGCGATGGCTGTTGATTGTCGCCATTGCGTTGGCCGCATGACGCGGCCACATCCGAATGGACTTCGTGTCCGCCGCCAGGTAGCCCGGGCCCCAGATCGTCTTGTCGGCAGGCGGTTCCGCAGGCAGCTCGCCGGCACCCACCAGGAAAGTGCCAAGAGCCTGCAGCGTCGGATCGAGCAGGCTCGCGTCGCGAATCCCGAAGTACAATCGCGTCGCCGGCGGATTGAAAAAGCTGTAGCCCTGGCCAAAAATCCGCACCGTACCCCAGTAATTATCCAGTTCATTACCCCGGCGAACCCCATGGGACAACGGCGTTGTGAGGCTCGCCCGGTCAACTGCAAACGCCGATCCCAGCTCGGTGCCCTGCAGCGGATGGAGCGGGTAAAAAATGTCCGTTTGTGCACAGCGGAACAACACCATGCGCAGGGGATTGTCGAAATTGTTCCAGGCCCGCGTCGTCGGTGAGCTGCCTTCTCCTTTCTCGCCCATGTCATTGACGCCGATGATGCTGCCCGATTCGGCATCGATGCGAAACGCGAGAAACTGGCGTGCCGGCTTGATGCTGTCGCTCGGTGGCAACCGGAAGTACCCGCGGTCGTCGGTGATGGTGACATCTTCCAGGCGCACGCCACCGACAAACATTCGCCTGTACTGCCGCGCCACGACAACGGCCCCGGGCACGCCCCGGGTCGGGATGGCGCTGCTTGCGTCGGCGGCCTGGAGCACCTGGCCGTTGGCTTGTTTGGTACGGGCAATGTGCTCAGCCGGATTGAGTTGTACGTGCCCGGCAGCCACGCGCGTAGTGACAGCTGTTGCCACGCGCGTAGCGACCACCAGGTTGTCGATGTTCAATCGATCGAATGTGTCCTGTGGCGTGCCGATTTGCCGGGCCTGATCGAGGGGTGTACACCAGGTCATCGCATGCCGGCCCTCCGCCAGTATCGCCAGGTACTCGTAATAATAGGTAAACGGAAACTCCATCGAGCCGCCATCGAGTTCGCTCTGCGGGTACTGCGAGCCGGGCTCACTCAATCGATTGATCAACAACCCCCTGGCGTATACCTGGGCGGTTTCATCGCCGGGCGCAACCCCGGCCAGTGTCGGCAGCAGCGGTCGCGCGTCTTCGGCAATCTGGGCGGCAATCTGGCCGAACCAGTTTCGGGCACCGTGACGCATGGCGGTTTCCGGATAATGCGCGACAATACTGGTGCCCGGCGCACCGGAAGTGTAGGAGAGGCTGAACACGAAATGATTGTCCAAACCGTGCAGCACCTGCTGCACCTGCTGTGCCTGCTCAAGGCGCCAGATCTCGGCCTGCAGCCGGTCGTGTTTTGCACTCAGCCGCTCTTTCAACGCCATCCACAGATCGCCTTCGCGGGCCAGTCCGTGATAGACCTTCATTTCCAACAGGGTGGCCGTTGCCGCGATGCGGCGGCGCTCGACCGTTTCCCGCGCGCCCTGATACACCGCCTCGAGCGCCGGGCGCATATCGGATTGTTCCGCCGTGTCCAGGACCATCGCGCGCTTGCGATCGAGATCGCAATTGATCATGGCTTCCTGCGCAGCTTCGATTTGCCGGTCGGTCAAGGCACGGACATCATGGACCATTTCAGATTCGAGTGCACCCGCCTGCTGCTTCCAGAATGCGCGCTCGGCGGCGCGACTTTTTTTGTCGTCGCTGAGGATGGCCCAGTAGCCATCGTCAGTCATCAGCGCCTGCTGCTGCTTGCACAACTCGAATCGGCGCTCGACCGCGAGTAATTCATCCTGTGTCCGATTGGCGGTGGCTGATTCACTTCCGGCGGCACCCCAGAGATGCGCAAACCAGCGGGCGCCGGCGCAGGCCTGGCCGTGTCCGGCCAGGGCCACGAAGAGCATGGGCCGGCGCAGATGCTCGCGTTGACCCGCTGCAAACTCCGCAAGCGCAAGCAGACCCGCCAGGGAGCTTGCCTCCTCCGCACCCGGCGCAACATCCGGAACGCAGCCGATACTGTCGTAGTGGGCGGTCACGATCACGCCTTCGCGAACCGGCGGCGGCTTCGGCGGTTCGAGCACACCGACGATCTGCGGCACATGACAGGTCTGCCAGTCCACCCGGCATCGAATACGAATGCTTTGGCCGTCCAGCTTTTTCGGGTCGCCCTGCAGATAGAAGCGCGGAATGTCCGCCGGGATGTCCAACTCCTTCATGAAGTAGTCCTGCGTCTGCACGGAGGCGTCGTCGAAAAACACGATCGCCTCGAAGCCGGCGTCGGCAAGGCCGATCCATTGCTCTGCATTGCTCGTGCGGATCACCGGAATTGTCTCAGCCGGATCGTACCCTTTGAAGCCGTAGAAAAATGCACTGCCCCGTGGCGGGATAACGGCGGTCCCGCTCAAACCAGGTTCCGGTATCGTGCAGGTTCGCGCCACATTCGGCCAGAACGGATGCAGTGACACACCGGGCACGGGATTGCCGTCGGCATCCAGGATTTCACAGTAGCGGGTGACCGGGACGGTGATTGGAACGGACTGTTCGAGAACCTGCAGGCCGGCGCGATCAAACGTCTCGCGAATGTGGCGGGCGGCATGATCGCTGCCCGGCGTGCCGGCCATGCGGGTCGGGTACTGCGAGAAGGCGTCGAGGTGGCGTTGCAGGGATGCCGACGTGATGCCGACGACAACCTTTTCCGCGGTCAGTGCCGACGTCGCCTCGACCGGCGGCATGCGTTGGCGCACGCCGCTTGTACCCGAGCTCAGCAGGGCGAGTGCGAGGATCGCCGCGGTGCTGAGCAGCAGGCCGATCAGGATTTTGATGATAGTTCGCATGTCGGTTTATATCACGTATCGTCGCCGTCTCACCATGTCACATACACCTTGCCGGTAAAGCCGTTCATGATCTTGAGCACTGCCACGAGATCCCACAACAGCAACGCCAGCACACTGCCCACAATCAGGCCGATCATGTACGGCTGCATTTTTTCCTTCAGGAACCGCACGCCCCCGAGCCGCAGGCCGATGAACCGGGCCAGCCAGGCCAGGAAAATGCTGAACCAGAAGTAGGTCATCACCTGTGTCGTGGCGAGGGCATAACCCACGGGATGAAAGGGAAAGTTCAGAAAGAGCAGGCGCGCACCACCGAGCAGGCACGTGAAGAGCAGCGCCAGGCCGGCTATGCCGCTTTGCTTCTTGATTTGCCAACCGGTTACCTGCTGATGGGTTTTTTGCTCTTCTGAGTTCAACGTTTCACCTGCCGCCAGGCGGTCTGCAAACGCCTCCCGCTTCGACAGCGTATCGCGACTGGTCTGCTGTTCCAGCCGAAAGCGCCAGAGCACGCCTTCTCCGGTGTATGTCCCTGCCACCCCGGCCCAGCCGACTTCGTCCTGCAGGCTGCCACGCATGCTTGTCAATCCTTGCGCATAGCCCCAGTTCAACAGCATGTAACCGCCGGATGCCACGGCAACGACAAACCCGATCATCATGGCAAACAACACAGCGCGCCGCGGAATCGATGTCAGCCTGGCAATCTGAAACGTCTCCATCAGCGCCGGCATGATCATCAGGAAGTAGCCCACGCACATGAAACTGCCGATGAGGACCATGTACGAAATCGGCAGCACGCCGAACTGTACCATGCTGCCCAGCGTGATCAACAAGATCACCGGCGCCGCCGGCACGATCCACATGCCGGGTGCCGCGCACTCCGCCCGGACCCGTGCGGCCATCATCGCAAAAGCCAACATCAGCCCCATGCCCCACACGCCGAACCACCAGCCGGCGCCGGAAATGTGCCCCCAGACGGCAAGCAGCACAAAACTTGTCAGCAGCAGCAATATCGCACCGCGGTAAGGCAGTGGTTCGTTTGCGTCATCGATCTTCGATCGCGGCTGCCAGAGGCTCTGGAGCACGCGCCACAGGTGTTTGCGCGCCAGCCACAACGCGATGAGTACGATACCGATTGCCGAGCCAATCCCTTGCAGATACCACAAGGCCTGTCCGTTGCTCGGCCCGCCCTCCCACGCCCACAGATCGAGGGTACCCCGATAAAACGGGATCAGCATCCACAGCTTGCAGGCCACGAAAAAGAACCAGAGGTTGAACGACATGTTCAAATCCATGAAATAGGCGACGCCGATTCCCAGCAGCACGATGCGCAGCACCAGGCCATTGCCGTCCCCCAATAAGGCGCGCCCGGGCGGCTTGGCGAACAACGGCGCCAGATCCACATTCGTGGGAAAGCCCGGCATGTTGTTGTTGTAGAAGTGCAGGCCGTTGAAGACATAGACAACACAGGCTGTTGCAACGCCGGCCCACAGCGCCCGGCTGCGCAGGATCTTCGGCAGACCGCCGGGCCGGTCGGTATCCGGTTCGGTCAGGGCCAGCGGCAGCACGGTCAACGGGAATGTCAGCTTCTCATGTTCGGACCACTGGCGAAACAGAATCGCGCCCACCGCGTACATCGCAAAAAACATGGCGGTCCAGAGCAGGCCCCAGGACAGCAGCGGACGCCGCCACATATCCCACGGTATGTAACCGGTCAGGGTATGCTTGAGCCGTGGCCAGAAACCGCTTGGCCGTGAGAACAATCGTGCCTTGCCGTCACGCGGCACGGCGTCAAAATAAGCGGCGTCGATTTCCTCGCTGCCCTCCAATAAACGCGCAACACCCTCGTTGCTGATGCAACTGATGTGTGCCAGCGCCAATTGTCCTTCCCCGATCAGCCGCAAGCGCAGCCACAGGCCGTCGCCCATGCCGTAGGGCAGTTTCACCATCGGCGCGATCATCGTCTCCAGGCCGGTGCCATCGACAGTTTCCCGGCTGAGCTGCGAAAGCTGCAGCCAGCTCGGCATGCTGAGCGACGCATCTTTCCAGCGATGGCCGTCGACGCTGATGTCGGCCCGAAATCTGGCACTGGACTTGAGGGTGACCGGGCGAATGCGGGCCTCGATACGCATGACCTGACCGGGACCGAACAGGTCGCTGCCATCGGCAGCGCGGCGCGGGATGAATTGTTTCAGGTCACAGACGGAATCAGGTGAATTGTTGGCGAACAAAACAGCCGGAACCGGGCGGTTGTTTTCGGTGACTTCCGTCGTTTCCAAATCGCCTTCCCAACCTTCGAGGCCATCTTCGAAGGCAGGATTCCGAATCAGATTGTCGGCACCCTGCGGGACCATGTAGCCCGGCATCGGCATGGTGTATGCCGTGAAGGTGCGCGCACTGATCATGGTGCCGACAAATCGTTGCCAGAGCCCCTGCGACGCCAGCGGAAAAAAGGTGATGAGCATGCAGTAGATGAGCAGCAGTTCACGGCGGTCCAGGGCCCATCTGCGCCGGATGACGCCCAGCAGCACGGCAATCGTCAGGACACCGAGAAAAAGACCGACAGCGCCCACCGGCGGCGCGTTGGCGGAGATGTTGCCGGCGTTGAGCAGGATCTCCTGCACCACAACCCAGAAGGCACCGACAACCAGGAGGACTGAGCCGATGCAGATGGCGCGGACGGC
>CAJWLW010000088.1 GCA_913042885.1 uncultured Lentisphaeria bacterium
TCATGTCCGGTCTCGTTGGTTCAATGACTCATTCAGGAAAAGATCTTTCGGGCTGCCCCGCCCGGCGCAGAGATACTGCGGTTAAACGGCTTGAATATCTTCTTCAACTGCCATAGAATCAACCCATGCCCTGCAAACAACACTGTCTGATGTCGCGGTACGCTCTTGATGCGTTGCCCGCCTGGGAACGCGAGTTCTGGCGGGATCGCCATGGGGAAATTGCCGCCAACACCCTGGTGCCGGACAGCTATTTTCACGACAAGGAGAAGTTCGCCAAGTACTGCGTCATGGACAATGACCAGGTCATTCCGCATGGACCGACGGATGACCGCTACACCACGTGTGCCTTCGCCCAGTCCCGCAGCTTCGAACCGCACCGCCACACGATCGGCTACTACCTCGGCAAATTGGTGGAGACAATCGGCGCCGGCGACAGCGCTGAGTCCGCCATGTTCGCCGGTGTGTTCGCGCATTTCCTGCAGGATTCCAGTCAGCCGGCACATCTGATTCACAACGACTGGCTGTACCAATTGGTGGCCAAGCCCGAGGGCCGATACCTGCATCTGCACCGGGAGTTCGACGATGCCGACCCGGATACGGACGTTCTGGCACAGATCGAGCCGTGCCTGCTGGGCACGACGATCGCCGAGGCATCGTTCCGGCTTCGGGCCCAGTTCGAAGCGATGATGGAAAAGTCGTTGCAGGCAGTCGTGCCGATGATCTCCGCCGCCTACGCCGGCGATAAGGCGGCTATGACGGCCGCCATCACCGGCCCGTACCAGACGGCGACGTTGCTCACCGCGTCCGCCTGGCACACGGCGCACTGCATCGCCGCCCGGAGATTTGACGATGCCGAGCTGCAGCAGTTGAAGCGAATTCCACTCAGCAGCGTGCCGTACACCTCCGGTTTTTCCATCGATCCGTACGGGTTCCGGCCGTTGATGGACGCCGTTGCAGACGGGCACGGGTACACGGTGCCGCTGAGTCTCATAGTCAAGAGCGGTGACGACCGTGGCGAACCGACGTCTTTCGCTGAAGGTATCGCCATGACGTGGGGCGATATCGTCTACGATATTCCCGGCGGCGTCTACGGCGAGCTGCGGGCGAAGATCGGCCTGCTGAGTTCCGTGGCTGATGATGCGCAAGCGATATTCAAGACAGTGCTGGATGGTGCGCCTGTTGTTTATGAAGAAGGGGAGAAGAAGATTTTGGATTACGGCGGGCCCATCGTCTACGATAGCGGCGTGATCACCGGCGTCGATGCTGCCCGGGATATTGTGATCCCGTTGGGCGAGGCCGAACGCATCACCTTGATCGTCGAGTGCCCGGCAGAAAATACCCAGTCCCTCTGGGTCGAACCGGTGCTGGTGAAACGTTGAGGGCATCGTTGGGATCGAAAAAAGCAATCCCGTTCGCCGTTCAATCGAGGTAGGTGTAGCCGCCGCTGTTCTTCCACCACTTGTCGGGTACGTCCCCCTGGGTGGCGCGGCCGACGTGGCCGTCGCAGAACACGAAGTTGGCCGAATCACCGGGATGATAGAACCCAATGCGTTTGTAGGTGTCCCAGTTGTCGGTGTTGTTCGGGTTGGTGTCGTTGGCGCCGCCCTGCCCGGTTGCACCGCCCACTTCGGCATCGCCGAACATCATCCGCTGTGCCGGGTTGCCCAGGTTGAACTTGACCCACGGATAATTCGAGCTGGACGAGTGCATGCCGCCCAGATGGGCGCTGTAGGTGAAATGGACGCGCCGGTTGTTGTATGAAATCGCGTCGTCATGGGCGCCGCACTGCAGTTCCTTGATCAGCATCTGGCCCGGCAGGTCCGGGTCCGCGATGTTCCAATAAGGCTTCAGCACATCAAACCAGAAATGACTGTTGTTGTGCCATTTGGTCGAGTAATTGTCATTCTCGTCGACATAGTTGAACACCCCGAACGCCAGTTGCTTGATGTTGTTAAGGCAGTTCACCCGCACTGCATTCGCCTTTGCCGACTGCAGTGCGGGCAGCAGCATCGCAGCCAGGATCGCTATGATCGCGATGACCACAAGCAACTCGATCAATGTGAATCTTCTCCAGTGAGCCATCGGTCGGGACCTCGCTTCGAGAATTACTATAGCGCGCCTATTCAGCGATCAACCTGACCGGTTTCCAGATACCGCCGGCACGCAGGCTGTTGTGGACACGTACCACGATACGGTTTTTCTGCCCGGGCCGATAGCGCTTGGTGATGTCGACCGATACCGGCTGATCCCACATGGTGGTGCCGGCGGCGAGGTTGTCCGAGATGTAGTCGCCGTTGATCCACAGGGTGTAGTTCTCGTCCACGGCGCCGAAGGCCAACTTGACGTTCTTACCGGCGGCGGGCGGGATGACGATGTCGATGGCATACCAGCCGTCGCCTTCGAACGATCCGACCGCGTCATCCCAGAATGCGTGGGTCGAGATACGCTGCCAGGCCGCCAGGTCAGTATCCGGCAGGTGCCAGTTTTCCTCCTCGCCGCGCTTTCGGAGACCGCGTCGGAAGTTCCATAGTTCCGGCACCTCCACGAATCCCGGGGTTCCCCGCGGCGGCGGTTTCGGCGGCGCCGCGGCCGTCGCGTCGCGGCTGCCGTCAACGCGGAAGAAGGTGCGGCCGACGGCACCGCCGTACAGCTCACGGACCTCGACGCTCCAGTGGCCGGCCGGCTCGTTCAAGGCGATCGGGAAACGCACTGCCGCAGCGCCGTTGCGGGCAACCGCATAGTCGCTGTAATCGTGTCTACTGCCCTGGCTGTTGCGGATCGACACCTCGAGCGGGACGAGCCCCTCCAGCCTGGCGCCGCGCTTGTCGGCAACAGCTACCGCAACGTCGACCATGTTCCCTTTTTCCACCGCATCCGGCGCCTTGACGCGAAGGCTGCCGATCGCTTCGGGCAGGATCGCAAACATGCGGCCCTGTCCCGGTCCGAGGTCGACGTCCCAGGCATGGCCCGTGGCGGTCCGCTGCGGGTCGATCAGCCGGCGCTCGAGTACATCGTAAACGACGCAGTCGGTTCGTCGGATGCTGACCCGGACCTTCTGCGGCACGCCGTCGTCCAGTACTTTGCCCCAGCCGCCGATGTAGTCGCCGCGCTGCTTGAGCGTGTTGGTGACGAACAGCAGTTGGTTGGCACCGTCCTGCAGCACGCTGAGCGCGACGGACGGGGAATCGCAGTCCGCCCATCGCTGGATCCTGCCGTCCAGGGCGTCACGCAGTACACCGGCGTCACCCAGAATTTCGCTCTGCACCCGGTCGCCCGGAGACCAGCCACCGGCTTTCTGTTCGAGATCGATAACCTCTTCAAACGATGCCACCAGGTGCTGATCGGCGATTATGATGCCGCCGTTCCGGGCGAAGGCCCGGATGGTGTCATAGATGTGCCGCGGCAGCACCCGGCAACCGGGCAGCGCAATCGCCTTGTAATCCGCCAGTCCGGTTTCTTCAAGATCGACTTCGTAGACGACGTCCACCGGAATGTGCGCCGCCTGGAGCTTCGCATACATGTGTCCGGCTTCGCCGGCCCTGAAGTCCATGGCGTCTTTGTAAGCGAGCACCGACGTGGCGGTGGAAAGCAGCATCGCAACATCCGCCTTTCGCGGCCTCAGCTGTTTGATCACCATGCCATAGGGGCGGACGACGCGGAGGTTCAGGTCCTTGATCGCCGTGAGGGTTTCCGGATTCGAATACATGTAGGAGCGATACCCCACGCCGCGCACCGCGGCACGGTCATCACCCGTACGCAGGCCGGTCGTTTCGACACTCTCGAGCCCGTGGTAGGAGATGCCGCTGACGCCTCGCGAAAGCGCCATCCAGGTGGCCTGTCGCATGACGGCCGGTGAGTGTGCGGCGAGATAGGAGTCCTTCTTGATGTAGGGCCAGTGCGGCCCGGCACTTGGGATGGCAACGGCGCCCCAGACAATCAGCTGCAGATTGAGGATCGTCTCCTGGTCATCGACGGCGGCGCAGCGCAACTCGTCCGCGACCAGCGGGATGCGCTCGGGGCTGGGCCAGGTGTAGGTCCACTGCAGGAGTTGATCCATGCCTTTCAGGCGGCCGCGCACGAACGGCTGGCGCAGGGCCGGGTCGTGCCAGATGCGCACGTCGGGGCGGCTCTCACGGACTACGTCCGCCACCTTGCTGTGCAGCATGCCCTGCCCTTCGCCGCGCTCCCACCACCAGCGGTAAAACAGGTAGTAGGGGTCGTCGCTCTCGACAATGCCGTTGTCCGGCAGCGGGTGCTCCCGAGGCTTGACACCCCACGACCGGGTGACGTCCGCCGGCACCGGAAAGCCGAGCTCCTTCTCCGCCATCTCCAGCCAGTAGTCGTTGCCGTAGACGTCGAACGAGTTCTCGCTTTCTGAATTGAGCAGGATGCCGTGCCAGGCGACCAATTCCTTGTAGAGCGGCAGCGCGCCGCGCCAGAACTCCTGGATCACTTCGATGTTCTTCGGATGCCACGGATTCGGTCGCGGATGGTTGGCCTCATGGGAACCGGTGGCGTGGTCCTGAAACGATTTGCCGTCGCGCTTCAGGGCATACGCGGCTTCGACGCCCTCGGCGACGCGACGCATGTATTCGAGCTGCACGTAGGCCCACATCCCGTGTTTCACACATTCATCGAACTGGTCGTAGATATACTGCCGCTTTCTCGCCGCCGACGGGCGGAGCAGGCGCGTCGGCACGTCCGGCGTCAGGTACTTGTCGCCGTTCCAGCGGCTCATGGTATTGTCATGGTGCACCTTGAACTGGTTGAAGCCATGGGCCGCCAGCAGCTCGGCATCGCCGGTATCCCAGGCATTGACCAGCATGCGCTCGGGATTCGGTTTTCGGCGCAGGTAGATCACCGTCCGGTCACGGGCCAGAACGCGATCCCCCTGCGACACCGCGACGGTCAGAGTGTAGTCACCGCTGCGCCAGTTGGCCGGCTGCAGCGGGAACCCCACCGGTCGTTGCTCGCCGGCCGCGAGCTTCCCGATACGAACGGTCTTGGCATGTGTCGTACCCTGCGTCGGGTACTTGTCATTGGTCAGGGCGAACGCCACAACAAGATCGTCGACGTCACGGTCGGCCGAAATGATGAACGGCGCCACGGCGTCCGCCTCCTCCCGGTAATAAGCGTGGCGGGTGGCCGGCTGGCCGATGCTGACGGCAGCGATGGTGTCCGCCGGCGGCGGCAGCCCGTGGACCTGGAAATCATTGAACCAGAAGCCGTACATGCAGATCGCCCCGAGCGCCACGCGCCCGCGCTGCAAACTGTCATCGTAGGCCTCGAGCAGGACTTCGTCGTTGCGCAGCGCCATCAGATGCGGCCCGCGCATGTAGAATGTCAGGCGTGTCGGCGGCTTCATCCGCAAGTTCGGCATGTTGCGAATCTCCGCCAAGGTGACACGCTTGCCGTCGCGTACGCGCTCGATGCGCACCGTATTTGCGGGGTATGTCATGTAGGTCAGGGCATAGTGATTGTCGGCGTCCTGCCAGCGACCGCAGAGATAAACGTGGCCGTCGTCGTTGGTCCACACCCCGGTCTCGATCATGCAGTTGTCCCAATCTTCTTCGCCGGTGACAATCCAGGCATGGCGCAGCTGCGGCGAGGTCTCGGTCAACTGTCTGCCACCGGTCTCCCAGCTGCCGGCGACCGGTGTCCAGCGCTTCAGGTCGGCGAAATCATCCTGCATCAGCAGCCCGGTTGTCGGCATCTCCGGACGCGTCAGCGCGGCAAACCGCCGGACTTCGTCATCCGGCACGTCGAAAAGCGTTTCTTTTCCCGGAGTGAAGTGCAGGCGCTGCCGCGTTCCTTCCCTGGCAAACGGCTTGCATTCCGCGACCTGTTCGCCGAAATCCAGCAGGCACAGCCGTGACCATGCGGGCGCGACAAACACATCGGTGTGTGCCACAGTCTTACCCTGGTCGACCCAGGCATTGCACCCCACGACCGGCGACTGGTCATGGAACCGGTACCGGTACCGGGCACGGATCTGCGACGGCGCCTTTTCACCGTCGCGGACGTAAAACGCGGTGACGGTGATCGTCGCCTGGTCTTGCTGCCGCCGAATCGTAACCACGGGCCTGGTGTCGTTGGCAAGCAGATAGTCGTCGGCACGATCCCGCTGCGCGACCGCCTTGCCACCGAACTCGACGATGGTGCCGCCCCTGCTCTTGTCGAAGACCAGCGAATAGGCGGCAGTGCGGACTGCAATCCGGTCGCCCTGCTCGGTGACAACGAGCTTGGCACCGGCAGTGCCGGCAATCATGACCGGCAAGACGAGCAGTATCCGCGCCAGCTGCTTCAATCGAGGAACCATTCGGTCGGAATCGCGCGGAACTTGATTCCGTCGACGTTGCCGTTGCCGTAATCGTAGACGACCAAGGCCTCGTCGCCGTGAAAGAGCACATTGGGATAGCATATCCGCAGTCCGCCGGGCGCGCGCGGGTACTGTTCGGTGTCGCCGGGCTGATAGTACCCGTAGTCTTCCCATTGCTCAATCACTTCGCGCCGGTCCAGCGGCGGCGGGTCGATGACGGTGCGGAAGTCCAGGGACTCGAGGTTCTTGAAGTTCTCCCAGGTTGCGCCCTCGTCGCGGGAAATTGCGCACGACAGCCGGTGGCGGTGAAGGCCTTTGAGAATCTCGCCGCGCGAGACCTGGTTCCAGACGACCAGGATTTCACCGGTCGGCATACGCCTGAGCAACGACGGGGTGTATGATGCCGCCATCGGTAACGGGCTGGGGCGCGACCAATTGAGCCCGCGATCGGTGGAGTAGGATTCGAAGGAGCGTCCGAGCTGGCTGCGCAGGTGCATCAGCAGCCGACCGTCCCGGAGTTCGACGACCGTGGGCTCTTCGAGGTCGCAGGCACTGCGGTAATGGCTGACGAACAATTGACTGTGGCTGACGCGCCACGACGCCCCGCCGTCGTCGGACGTACAGGAGAAGCTGTACGACAGTGACGGCGAATTGAAACTCTCTGATTCGGCGCCGGAATCGTAACTGATCCAGCGGTAACTCGGCAGCACAATCGTACCGTCGGTGAGCACCACGGGATGGCCACCGGTGCAAAGTGCATTGAGCGGGTAGACCAGCACCGGATCGCTCCAGGTCCGGCCTTCGTCGCCGCTGGTGCGAAAGGTGATCTTGCTGCCACCGTCGCGGCCGGGCGGGCCGTCGCAAAAATTCTGCAGATCGCTGCACACCAGCGCAAGCCGGCCGGTCGGCAGGCGAAAGATGCTGACGTGCGAGCCGTGGATCCGATTGCCGCTTTCGTCGCAGCAGGCGCGCGGCTCACCCCAGGAGCGGCCGGCGTCGGTGGATTCGAGCATTACCGGGTAGCAAAAGTGTTCCTGCGGATCGGCGGCGGTGAGATCGCGTTCCTGATAGCAGAGGTAGACACGGTCGTCCACGCCGGCAACCAGCACGCCCTCGCTGATGCCGGGCCCCACCGGCTCGACAGCGAAGGCCTGGGGGTACCGGTCAACATCGAACTCACCCGTAAGCGGCGTGTCCGCGTCCCGTTTATGCAATTCCGTGTCAATCATGCCGTTCCTTCCGGATGCCGGGGCCAATGGGGCCAAATGGGCCAGCCGCCCCGCACGAACACCATAACCGGATTCGGCAGAAAAAACAAAGCCCGGAACGAATGTCCCGGGCTTTACATCGACAGCGGTTCGAAATTTTTCACTGGTTGAGGATCAAGGCCTCGACGGTGGCACGACAGGGGTCGCAGCTTGTCGCTTCGCAGCTCATCGCCGTGTCGAGCAGGCCGGAGATCACGTTGCTCAGCTGGTTCAACGACGTCGGCTGCACAGCAGTGGCGGCGTCACAGAAGTCACCGAGAACGTCGTTCAGGATGGCGGTGCAGTCGATGTACTGGATGTCGAGGAAAGCCCACGGGTGCTCCGTCTGCAAGGAGTGCTCGTCGGCCCGGAAGAACATGCCGTGTGCCCCCTGGGCAGTGAGCACGACACTGATCTGCTGGTCGTTGTTGTTGAAACTGCTGTTGACCAGGCTGGTCAGGTCGACCGTGTCAATGTCAGCGACACCGGGCGCCACGGGACCGACCGCATAGGTCCCCTGCACAGCGCCGATCGCCGGCTGGTTGTTCCAGGTGATCGTCGTCTCGTCCCAGGCGTCGTCTGCCACGGCTGCGACATTGACGTTTCCGACCGTTTCGTTGTCCAGGCGCGTCTTCATCGTCAGGGTCGCCGCGGTGATCGCGGAGGCGTCGGGAATGCCGGAAAGATCGAAGCGCAGGAAGGAACGCCGCTCATAATTTTCGTTCGGATTGGTGATACTCAGATTGTTAGTGTGGTCCGGGACCGTGTCCGGTTGTTCCACGTTCACCATGTTGTCCTGATCCGGGCGCACGCCATCGGTCACTTCGCAGGTCGAATAGACAATCGTCAGCTTGGCCCACGGGTGCTCGGACTGGACTGAGTGCTCTTTGGCGCGGATGAAGTTCGAGTTGGTCGCATCCAGGCGAATGCTCACGTCGAGGCCGCCGGCCGCCAACGCGGCGACGACAGCGAGGGTAACGTCGGCATCGTCGAGCTGGGAGGTGCCCGCCGGATTGCCGGAGGAGGCGACGCCCTCGACAGCAAAGACGTCTTCGACGGCCCCTTCGGTCGGGGCATTGTTCCAGGTGATTGTCGACTCAGTCCAGGAATTGTCGCTGACGCCGCGCACTGTGACGATGCCGTCACCGTTGAAATCGTTGCGGATCCGCATCGTCAACGTCGCCGAATCGATCACGGTCTGGGGCGGAACAGCCCCCATGTCGAACTTCAGGAAGATGTTGTCACCGGTGCCCAGCGCCAGGTTGCCGGTGTGCGACTGGACGTTGTCGGGGTCCCCCTCCCGCACATGGTTGTCGTCGGTGAGCACGGCGTCGACGGTCACCGTCGGCACCACGTAGTCAACGATCAGCTTGGCCCACGGATGCTCGGACTGGACCGAGTGTTCCTTGGAACGGATGAAGTTCGCGCCGTTGGCATCCAGGCGGAAACTCACGTCCGGGTCGCCAGCCGCCGATGCCGCACGCACGACCGCGGTCACGTCGCTGTCATCCACCTGCGAGGTGCCCGGCGGATTGCCGGAGGAGGTGGCGCCCTCGGCAGTATAGGTGTTTTCGATTGAGCCGGCGGCCGGCTGGTTGTCCCAGGTGATGGTTGCTTCGTCCCAGGAATTGTCGCTGACACCGCTGACGTTGACGACTGCATCGCCGTTGTTGTCGTTGCGTGTCCGCACTCTCAAGGTTGCCGAACAAACCTTCGCACCTGCCGGAACACCGTGGCCGAACTTCAGGAAAATTCTGTCACCGTTGCCCAGCGCCAGGTTGCCGGTGTGCGACTGGACGTTGCCGGGGTCAGACACCCGCACATGGTTGTCGTCGGTCAGAATAGCAACCTGCGACAACTGACTCAGCGAGTAGTCGATCTCAAGAGATGCCCACGGGTGCTCCGACTGGTCCGGGTGTTCCTTGCTGCGGATGAAATTACCGCCGGTGGCGCTCAAGCGGATGGTGACGTAGCCACTGCCCGAGAGCGACGCCGCTGCGACGGCAGCGGTCACGTCCGGCGTATCGAGCTGCGAGGTACCAGCCGGATTGCCTGAGGATACGAAGCCTTCGGCGGTATAGAAGTCTTCGACCGCGTTGATGGGCGGCTGGTTGTTCCAGGTGATCGATGATTCCGTCCAGGAGACATCGTCAGCGCCGCGAACCGTAACCGACGCATCACTGGCCCCGTCGTTGCGGGTCCGCACGGTCAGCGTCGCCGAGTTGATTACGGCATTGAGCGGTACCGCCCCAATGTCGAACTTGAAAAAGATGTGATCATTGGTGCCCAGCATCAGGCTGCCGGTGTGCGACTGGACGCTGTCGGGGTCAGACTCCCGCACATGGTTGTCGTCGGTCAGGACGGCGGTCACGGTTACCGCGCTGCTAGTGATCCCGGTCAGGGTGGAGATCAACACGGCTGCGGTCATGGCCAAAATATTGCGATAGTACATGCTACTTTTCCTCGTTAGAAAGCAGAATCAGCAGGATTCCGCCAGTTTGTGATTTTACGCTCAAGTATCTGTTGTAAGAAATTGTCCGGCAAATTGCAAGTATAAAGATCGACAGATCGAGGTAAAGACGTTCCAGGCGTGTGAAAACGAGCGATACAAATCTGAAAAGCGGAAAAAGTGGAGGAAATTCAAGGAATGGCGGGATTTATTTGGCGAGTGGGCAGAATCGCCAAAGTATATAGGGCGCCGTGCAATCGACGTTTTCGAGCCGATCACGGCGACCAGCGTCATGCCATCGAGGAGCAACATGGCTTGGTCGCGATGGCGGCCATTCCAGGCCGGTGTCCGCTCAAGTTAAGCAGTAATTACAAATGCCGTGAAATCCATGTATTCGAGTCGTTCATCGATGGCGATCCGGACGTTTGACTGCTCGTCCCTGTCGATTGCGACGTCGCACCGTCGCCACGAGCCGTCATCCTCAACGCGCTCAACAGTTTGCACCTCGCGTTGCGTGTTCAGCGTCAGGCAGATTTTGTCCCAGCCATCCGTTTCCAGGTTCACCAGCCCAACAAAAATATAGTCGTCATAGTCAACCCTGAACGGTATCATCCAGGCGCCGCCTTCGACATGGAGGTCCAGCCTGCCGTGCCCCAGCCAGGAAACCGCCCGGCGCATCTGCTCCTTGCGATGCCAGTTATGAAAATCAACGTGCGTACCCCTGGAAAGATCGAACGGATACACGACAACCCTTCCGCCCAGCTCGTTTTCAAAGAAGACCATGCCCGGCTCAACGCGGTCCCTGTCGTTGTTGACCAGGTGTGACGCGACTGTCGCCCGGTCATCAACCGCCATGGCACAGAAGCGGTCACGAACAAAGGCGCGGTGCAATGCCATATAAGCCGGAGATGCCGCGCTTGGATGTTGCGGTTGCACCGTTTGCTCGGCAAGTTCTTCGACCGACACGAGCGTATCGAGCCGGGCAATCCACTTTTCGAACCGGCATCCGGCATGGGCCGCGAATCCCATCTCGCACAAGATCTCGAGCGCCGAACCATCGATCAGCAGGCTGCGTGACAACAACGCTTCGACCTCATCCTGCGCGCACGCCCGCAGCGCCTGGCCCGAGGTGCATAGAATGTCGGCGTCGTGCCATTTCACCGGGATGCCGGCGCCCTGCAGGATAGCGCCCCATTCCCCGCCGTCAGCCGCCGGTTGCAGGTCGAATGACGTCTGCCCATCCTCCAGGCGCATGACATCTGAAGCGGTCTTGCGAAACAGCACGCCTACAGCTCGCTCGTCGCCGCCGGGCAGTCGCCGCGACGCAATGGCACTCAACCGCGGCTTCAGTTCGCCCAGCAGCCGGGCGTACCTTGCTTCTGCAGCCATTGGCGTACCCATGTGGTCGAACAGGTTCAGGGTAATTTCAGGATATCCCATCAGCGCCGACAACCCGAGCTCAAGCTGTGTGAACCGCGCCGATTTCGAGTAGGCCGTATAACAGCTGTTCTCCAGCTCCGGGCAAATCCTGCTGTCCGCCGGAACACAGCGGCACTCTTTGCGGTGGTCCTGCTGGTCGAACAGGTGAATGGTTGGACGTAGCTCGTTATACGAGCTCAGGCTCGGTCGCACGACCGGCCGGTGCGGGCCCGACACGACGCGCATGAATTCGTCCCACCATCTGCCGTCGTTGGCCCAACTCAACATGAGCCCCAGCTTGGTCTCCGGACTGGCGCGATGGACGGCGCCTTCGAGCTGTTCGCCGAGCGCGATCATCGTGGCGCCATGCAGATCGAACCAGAGTTTGCGCACCGGATGCGGGTCACCGGGCTGCTTGATCGCCTGCAACAGCCCCTGACGATCCCAGGACTCTCCGGACAGGCGCGAGATCGCCTGCAGATGCTCGCTGCAGAAACAGCCATACTCCAGGAGATGAACGCCTCGGCATTCCTTCGGATTGTTGGTCAGGTCATCTTCCAGCCACAGGATCTCCGGTATAGTCGAGGCATACAGCTCGTATGCCTCGACCAGCCATGCCTGCCAGGCCTTGTCCATCGGGCACGGCCGGCAGCTGTGCTCACGGCCGGCGGCGTTCGTGAACATGCGCATGTCCGGGTGATAGAGATGGGCACTGCGACCGCGGTCCGCATGGTTCATGGTTACCCACGGATTGATCGAGGAGCAGATCTGGTCCGCTGCCAGCAGCTCCCGGGCGCGGGTCAGCCACGGCAGATACTCGCCGATCATCTCCAGCGGCGGAAGCCCATGGCTGAATGCCTCCGTGTCGGTCTTCCAGATGATCTCGTCGATCGCGTTGACACGGGCGAACTCCAAGGCCTCGGCGATCGTCTCCTCAGCCTTCCACAGCGGCAGCGTGCGCCGTAACATGTAATGAGTTGCAGAATCTGACATGGCTCTATGCCTCCGGGCGCCAACGGATGATGACCGATCCCGCCAGCCAGTTGGTGTACGCCGTGAGAATGTGGCCGTCATTCAGAACCGCCGAACACTTGTGCCCACACTTGGCGGTGCACCAATTCGCACCGTCATAATAGGCCCACTCATCGAGGATGTACACACGGTCGAGGTCCCAGGTCAGGCCGTTGTCATGGCTGACGATCGCCTCGCAGCCGCGCCGGTAGCTGGCAAACTCGCCGTCGCGCATGTCAGTCCGCTCGATATAAGTCATGACAATATCGCCGTTGGCCAGCAGAACCAGATGCTGGTGATGCCGGCCGCCCTCGAACAAGATCCGATCCGGCAGGGGCGTCCAGGTCGCCCCGTCGTCCTTCGAGATGGAAACCGCGATGCCGTTGTTCGAGTCGTTCGCCTGCGCGGTGCCGCGGTAGCGCGGTGGATGATCCGTGCGCAATGAGGCGACGATCCAGCCATTGGCCGCCCGCACCAGGCCGCCTTCCCAGCAGCTCCGGATGTGTGTCTTCCCCTGGTACTCGACGGCCCAGCGCCAGGCCTCCGGCATCATCTCATTGTCCCACGTCCTGCCGCCGTCAGAAGACCAGCGGATGTACTCGCGACTTGGATTGTCCGCCCAGCGGCTGTAGCCGGTTTCGGCAATGCGCACGGCGGTGCCGGAAGCATCACGGTCCACAAGCGGGTTGCCCTCGGTTTCAAATGGCTCGCCGTCATCAAGGGGCTGCAGCAGGACTTTCTCCGGCCAGGTCCGGCCGTAATCGCAGCTGAAATAGCGGTACTTGTCGCCGACAATGTCCGCCTCCGAGAAAGTCAGTTTCCCATTGCCCAGATAGGCGAGCATCATCGGCCGGCCCCGGGCCCCCTTGATTTCCAGGTACTCGCTCCAGGATGCGCCACCGTCGGGGCTGAAGGCAATGACCGGGTGCTCCGAACCGCTGGCCCCGGCGCCGATGACCGAGGCGCCGATCATGGCAATCTCGCCGTTATCCATTGGCGCCAGGCCGTAGGGCGAGACAATTTCACCATCATAACGGGGAACAAATCGAATTGCCGCCGGCTGGTTGATGTATCCGCCTTCGCCGTCACCTTGCCTGATAAAGTGTGGCCGCCAGGACGGGTCCGCGCTGGCCCGATGACAGATCCTTCGACTAAAGGATTCGCGGGATGTCACGGGATCACTCATCACCACGATCAAATTGCCGAAATCCTCGTCAGCAAGATGGGTTTCCACCAGTTCGGTGCGTTCCTCGAACGGTTCGAATCGGTCTGAAAGAATCACCTCACCCGCCGCACGCCCTGCCGTTTCGAGCGCACATCGGATTTCCGTGTGTCGTGCCTGGCTCGCCATGTTGGCAACCTTCAGCCGTTGCGCGTAAGCGAATCCATCGTCTGTTTTTTGCAGCTTCGGGGTTCCCTGTGTAGTCACGTCCCACAGGTATGGGGCCAGGTCCAGTCCTTCGACTTGAGCAAACGGGTATCCGTGAAACTGCACGTGGTGCCCCTTGAGCGGCATGAACGAGGAGACAACCAGCGATGGCTGAGCGCCGCCAAGGCAACGGAAGCGAACCAGGTTGAAACGCCAGGTCGAGGACTGCGGCTGAAGCGGCAGGTCCGCGAGGGGGATTGCGGCCGCCATCGTCCACCCGGACTGATTGCTGCCAACGGCGAGGTCGAGGCGGAATGCCTCATTGCGAATGTCACCCAGCCGCCGGCTCGACAGGCCCGCACTGTTGACGAACAGTTGCAGGTACTGGTTGCCTTGTCCGGTTGTGTCGATGAAAATCTCGAGCCGGTCATCCACAACACTGCCGAAGAGCGCGGCGTCCGTCTCCAGCTTGACGTCAGCCAGCTGCGGCTCATCGGCTCGGATTGCGATGAAAAGGGTCGTACCGTCATGGACGGTCGTAAATGAAGTGGGCGGGTCAGCCGATTTTTCCGGTGTATCGACAACGCGAAAGTCGCCGTACCATTCGACCTGCTGCCAGATTTCGTCAGACAGTGCGCCGTCGATTATCGGCGCCGTGTCGACACGTTGAATTCGGACGGTTTGCATTGTTGCTCTCCAATAGATCGCCGGACGGATCCCGGCATTACGGACTGGCTAACACGACTGGGCCGGGCTTGCACCGAAAGACCAGCCCGTCTGCCGTTTTTCGGACAATTTCAATTCCCGCGCCGGGATTGAGCCCGGCCTCGCCGGTTCGCACGGCCCCGTAAAGATAAACGCTCTTAGGCAGGCGATAGGAAAACGGCGGCAGGTCGAGGCGGAACGAATACGTCGAGCCGTCCCATTCGAATTCACTGGGCACGCCGAAACTGGCCAGCAGCCGCGGTGTGCTTGCCTCACCGTACTTCACCTCCAGTCGGTATTCCCCTTCGCGGTTCGGCAGAAACACGATATCCTCATCGAAGTAATACCACGGCTCGCCGTCGAGCTTGACTGCCGCGACGGCGCTCTGAAACAACAGGCGCGGCGCAAACACCGCAGCATTTACCGACCGCACCCGGACCCCGACGCTGACAACGTCGGCACTCTGCCCGATGTCGTCGGCGATCGACAGCTGATACTGACTGCCCCACCCCGGCTTCACGACGCCGTCAAGGAAGGTATCCGGAACGATCCTGGCGGTCGATTGCCCATCGAGATAGACCTTCAGAAAATCATCGCCGGGGTGCTCACGGGAGGGTTGGGCGCCACGCCAGCTCCAGTAGCCGCGCTC
>CAJWLW010000089.1 GCA_913042885.1 uncultured Lentisphaeria bacterium
CTGGCCGAGCATCTGGTTTCCCTCGATTACGACAACGAGGTGGAGGTCCATGTGCCGGGCGAATTTTCGTGGCGTGGCGGCATACTGGATTTTTTCTCGCCGATCCACGAATATCCGGTTCGGGCGGATTATTTCGGGGACGAGATCGAATCACTGCAATATTTCGATCCAGGAACCCAACGGTCACTTGAACTTGTTGCCAGCGTCCGCATCATTCCGCGAGGCGAAGCGACATTCGACGTCGAGTCGGACACGTGTTTTCTCGACTATTTCGATGACTGCCGTTTGCTGATTTGTGATGACACCGAGATCGGCCAGCATCTGGAGGAGTTCGGCGACTGCCGCGATCTCAACGCCTGGAAGCAACAGCGAATACGTCGGCAAGACGTTCTGCAACTGCGCGACCGCGGTGTAGACGGCGCTTCTGGCGATTGTCCATTTTTCGCGTTGTCCCCGCAGTTTCGCGGGGCCCTGCCGGATGCCGACAACCTTTTCGACAATCTGTTTCGCCAGTTCCTGGGCCGTGAGCTGACGCGCTGGGCGGCGGACGGGTATGTCATCGCCGTGTGTTGCGACAGTGAGGGCAAGCTCGAGCGCTTCAAGGAACTGACAGCGGCCGACGAGGCGTTGCGGCATTTAGATATCGGCTATCAGGCAGTCGACTTGTCATGCGGCATTATCATTCCCGCCGCCAAGGTCGTGATGCTTTCCGGCGCTGAGCTGTTCCGCGAAGCGAAGCGCAAGTTGCGTGGGCGGCGTCAGCACCATTTCCATACCGATCAGATGATTCGCGGCGAAGGGGATCTGCACGAAGGCGATTTTGCGGTGCACGCATTGCATGGAATCTGTCGCTATCTCGGTTTGCGAAAGCAGAAATTCCACAACCAGGTCGAGGAGGTTCTGGTGCTGGAATTCCGGGATGAACTCAAGTTATACGTGCCGCTCGATCAGGCTTACCTGGTGGGGCGTTACATCGGCGGCGGGCAAAAGAAACTGCCGACCCTGAGCCGGGTACGCGGCACCCAGTGGCAGAAGGCTCGGGCCGCGGCGGAGGAAGCGGTCACCGACCTGGCGGCCGAGCTGATCCGGCTGCAGGCGGTGCGCGAGACGATTCCCGGTTTCCCGCACGGTGGTGAAGAAGCGGAGTACGAAGCTTTCGCCGACGCCTTCGGTTACGAGGAGACCGCCGACCAGATCACTGCTATCCGAGATGTGGAGGCGGATATGTCGCAGCCCAAGCCGATGGATCGTTTGTTGTGCGGTGACGTCGGCTACGGCAAGACCGAAGTAGCGATGCGCGGTGCTTTCCAGGCAGTGCAGTCCGGCAAACAGGTGGCGGTGCTGGTGCCGACGACGATCCTGGTGCAGCAGCACTACCTGACCTTCCACGACCGCTTCAGCGAGTTTCCGATTACCATCGAATCGATTTCGCGTTTCCGCACGACCAAGGAGCAGCATCAGATTCTCAAACACGTCGAGCAGGGTGGGGTGGACATCATAATCGGCACCCACCGTTTGCTCGGCCGGGATGTCAAGTTCAAGGATCTCGGCTTGCTGGTGGTCGACGAGGAACAGCGGTTCGGTGTCACACACAAGGAGCGGCTCAAGCAGATGCGCGCCGACGTCGACGTGTTGACGATGACGGCGACGCCTATTCCGCGCACGCTGTACCTGGCAATGGCCGGGTTGCGCGACATGAGCACGATCATGACGGCACCGCTCGAGCGCCGGCCGGTGAAGACGGTCGTGGCAGAATACGACGACAACCAGGTGCAGGAGGCGATTCTGCGCGAGATCCAGCGTGGCGGCCAGGTCTACTATCTGCATAACCGCGTGAAATCGATCGAGAAAGTGTGCGACCGCCTGATGGACCTGGTGCCGGAGGCGAGCTTTGACATCGGGCACGGGCAGATGGACGAGGGACTGTTGGAGGCGACGATGCTGCGTTTTTTCAAAGGCGAGACGGATGTGCTGGTGTGCACGACGATCATCGAATCGGGGCTCGACGTGCCGAACGCCAACACGATCATCATCGACGATGCGCAACGTTTCGGTCTGGCGGATTTGTACCAGTTGCGCGGCCGGGTTGGACGTTATCATCGGCAGGCGTATGCGTATCTGATGCTGCCGAAGCGGGCGGTGTTGCAGCAAGCGGCTCGTGAGCGCCTGACGGCGATCCGCAAATACACGCAACTGGGTGTCGGATTCAAGCTGGCGATGCGTGACCTGGAGATCCGCGGGGCGGGCAATCTGCTGGGTGCCGAGCAGAGCGGGCATATTGTGGCGATAGGTTTCGACCTGTATTGCCAGTTGATGAAGGAAGCCGTCGGCAGGTTGCGCGATCAGGAGGTCTTTCACCGGCGCGAAGTCAGCCTGAACCTGGACTTTCTGGTGTTTGGCTTTGAAGATATCGAGGGGGTGATCGCGGCAGCCATTCCGCCGGACTACGTGAGCGAAGAGGATCTGCGCATCGAATTGTATCGCCGGCTGAGCGGCTTCCGGCAGCAGGCGGAGATCGATGATTTCGCTGATGAGCTGCGCGACCGGTTCGGGCCGGTGCCGGAGATCGTGACGCACATGTTGGAGGTGGCGCGGTTGAAGTTGCTGGCGTTGTCCGCGGGGATACATGGGATCGCTGTGCGCGACCGCAAGGTGTTGCTGGAGACCGAGACGGGATTGTTGAAGATGCCAAACGGCAAGCTGCCGCGGTTGCGCGAGGAGAATGCAGAACAGTTTCTGGAAGAGCTGGTGGGAATCGTGACGTATCATGCGGAGAAGCCGAAGACGCCCGTGCCAAGAAGATAGGAATTGGCACTGGCCAGAAGGTTGACCTTCTCATACTATGCGAGCGATGGGGTAAAAAACGGCACAAACCGGCGGCGCGTGCCTCGCTGAACAAGAAAATCAGCACGGCAGGTTCCGGCTCTGTGTTGTATTGCCGGAATTCGATATTCCCACACCCTCGACGGCATGAATTTCTCACGGTATTGTATTGCCGCTATGGTGCGGTATATCGAAACCTTTGTGCGACCATTGTCGGCGACTATCTGCCGAGGGAATTGATCCAGGAGCCGGCCTACTAAACCACGGTGCCACGCATGCCGTCCGTATTCCGTAATGTCAGAATCGTCACCCCCGACGATATATGCGAGAGCGACCTGCTCATCGACGACACCGGTACGATCACCAGATTCATCGATCCGGCGTCGCCTGTTCCGGATGGCACCACGGCTATTGACGGCGGCGGCTGTTACGCGTTTCCCGGCATGATCGACGCGTTGACGCACGGTTATGGCCCGTACCTGTACAGTGATGCGGAGTCCGCAGCGATTGCTGACAACAGCGGGGCGTTGCCGAAGCATGGGGTGACCGCGTTCGTACCCTCGATTCTTGCAAAGACGGAGGCGGACCTTCTGCCGCTGCTGCAGAAACTGGCCGGTTGCGATAAAGGCAGCGGCGCCCGATGCCTCGGCATCCACAGCGAGGGGCCATGCTTTGCGGCGCCGGGGGCGCACAAGCCGGAGAACCTGACGATGCCGTCTGCGGCGTTGGCGGAACATATGCTGGAAGCGGCGGCGGGCCAACTGAAGTTCGTGACGGTGGCGCCGGAGCTCAACGGTGCTGCGGAGTTCATGCAGGTTCTCCGTGATGCCGGCGTCGGCCTGCACTTGGGACATTCACGGGCACAGCCGGAAGATGTCCGCTGTTACGCCGATCGCGGGATCACCGGCGTGACGCACATTTTCGACGTGATGATTCCGGGTGAAACGACTGAGGACGGCCTTTTTCCGCTGTCATTGCCGGACGCGTTGATGGCGGAGCCGCGGATCTGTCTGGGGCTGATCTGTGATGGGGTCCACGCCGATCCGATCCAGGTGCAGCTGCTGGCACAACTGGCGACCGACCGATTGTTTCTGGAAACCGATTCCATGAAGTTCACGGGTTTGCCGCCCGGCCGTTTCCTGTTGGACGTAGATATCTGGGCGACAACGACCGAAGGTCGCGGCGCTCGCCTGGACAACGGCGGGCTGGCCGGTTCGACGTTGACTTCCGACCAGGCGCTGCGAAATCTGATCATCTTCACGGGCATGAGCCTGTCGCGGGCTTCGATCGCGACCAGCCTGAACCCGGCGAGGCTGGCTGGCGTGGATGATCGGCTCGGCAGCCTGGCGCCGGGGAAGCAGGCGGACGTCGTCTTGTTGGACGATGATCTGAACGTCCAGGCGACGTACGTTTCTGGGCAATGCGTAACTGCATGAACATCTGCGGGTTGATGTGGAGCTGCAGGGTTTGTGCTTCTACCGTTTGTCCCAATGCCCATGGCCGCCACGGTAGGCCCGGGGGTATTCTGCCGGAGAAATCCGACTGGTCCAAACCTGGAAACTTATCATCCCCCTGACACCAGATAATGCTACAGCGCGCCTGCCTGTAAAAGTCGCCAGCGCATGCATGGTTGGGCGTTTGCTTTCCAGTCCTGGTATCCGGGCAGGCCCTTGACCATCTCGAAATTGGCAATGGACTTGGGCCATTCCTGCCAGTCGAGATTCGGGTTCTGCTGCAGGCGAACCGCACGCACCAACACCTCGGCGCTGTGCGCATTCAGATTGATGCGGGCTTGTTCAGTGCTCAGGCCGGCGATGTGCGGGCTGAACAGGAGGTTGCGATGTGTCCGTGCATATTCGAACGGCCGCGAGTCGAGGATCGGCGGTTCCTGACCGTAAACGTCCATGGCCGCACCGCCGAGATGCCCGGACTCCAACGCGTCCACGAGCGCGTTTTCATCCAGTATGCCGCCGCGTGCGCAGTTGACGATGTAGGCGCCCTGCGGCAGCCGCTCGAATGCCGACTTATTGAATATCTTTGTCGTAATCGGCGTTTGTGCGCAGTGGATGAAGACGACGTTCGCCACCTCCAGCAGCGATTCGAAATCGTCCATCAGTTCGACCAATCCGTCTTTCACTACGGCCGCCGACTTGTCCGCGTATAGGTCATAACCAACGACTCGTTTGAACTCGCCCTGCAACTGCGGCACGAGTGTCTGTCCGATGGTGCCGAGTCCGACGACGCCAGCCGTCAGCGTGCTGATCGGTTTCGAAATGATCGGGTAATCGTTGCGCCAGTCGCCGACCAGCACTGTCTGGTGCCATGCGTGGATTTCTCCACGCACGGCGTGAAAAAGTGATTTTGCCCAACTCGAGACCGCGTCGGGTCCGTAGGTATGATTGCTGACTATCAAGATACCCAGATCGGTTGCCGCCTCGAGGTCGACGGCTTCGAGACCGGCACCGTATCGCGCCGCGGCGATGCAGTCGGGCAGTTTTACGAAAACTTCGCGGTTGATTGCGAGGCGCCGGAAGAGCGCGGCGGTGACGCCGTTGTATCGGTTGGCTGCAGCGTCGACGTAATCGAACTCCGGCAGTAGTTCGAACTCGCCGCCGGCCTCCTTAACAACGTCGGCTTCCGCTTGACCAACATTGCAGCCGCCCCCGAATGATACGATTTTCATGTTGAGTTGACTCCGTGTGAAGTAAAATGTACCGCACTGGTGGAAGTTTGCGCCATGTCAGAACAGTGCTTCGAGGTACAGGCATGACTTGGCATGGCATGGCATTGTGAGTGCCCGCAGACCACAATGTTTTTTCTGCTGCACGAATGTCGTCGTATACTTTGCCGAACCGTCGCAAGAAATCGATCTACCGCAACCTGCCCGCATCCTATCCGGCCGGTGGGTTGCTCGACACCGTTCTTCATAAGTTGCTGCAGTTCGATTCGATCATTGCGTTTACGCGCTACATTGATGCGTTGCAGTTCATACATGTGTATGCCGGCGACGGCAGGAACGATAACTTCAGTTTCCTCCTGGGCCACCGAATTCTGCACGAGTGGTTCATCGGCGTGCTGCCGAACAATAAGTGAGAGCTGCCATGAACGATAAAATCGAACGCTTGTCGGCAACTGACTTCGAAGAACTGATCGTGTTTCTTGATCGTGCCTTCGCATATCCACCCGACAACTCCTTCCGACAGTTTTTGTCGCTGATTTACCAGCCGACCGATGCGTTGATGTCCTGCAATCTGGCGATCCGAAGAGCTGGTCGAATTGCCGCGGTTGCGGGCATTTTCCCAATCACCTGGCACTTCGGCGACACCGTGCTGCGTGTTGCCGGGGTCGGCGGTGTATCGACCGATCTCGAGCTGCGCGGTCAGGGGCTCATGAGCAGTTTGATGGCCCACGCGTACGAGTGTATCCGCGACGGCGGCTATCATCTTTCATACCTGGGTGGGCAGCGGCAGCGCTACAGCTACTATGGCTGGGAGATCGCCGGCGTCCGCTCGACCATGATCGTGCGAGATGTCAATCTGCGCCACACCGATGCGGGACGTGCGGTCACTGTGCAGCTCGAGGCGTTGGATATCGACGATGCGGATACAGTGCGTACGCTCAAGCGTCTGCATGACTCGCAGATTTCGTGGTGTGAGTATGCGGATGAGGCATTCCTGCGCTATCTCGTCAACTGGAGAGCGATAGGGCACGTAGCGCGGGATGACGGCGGCAAAATCATCGGATACGCTCTGGTCGACAAGGCGGGGACCTCGATCGTCGAGCTTGTTGCGGACGACGCAGATGTCGCTTGCGCTATCATTCGGGCTTTGATCGAGAGCGAGGGTGGGCCGGATGCGTTTGCCGTGAATACGGACTGGTTGCCGGCGTCTTTCGTGCGGGCGCTGAGTGCTGTTGCCGAAAACTCAACAGCGATGCGCAGCGGCAACTGGCAGATTTTTGACTGGCCGGCGGTCACCGGTGCGGCATTGGCGTTCAGGCACGCGGCGCAGGCCTTGCCGGCTGGGGAAGTGGTTCTGGCAATCGAAGGCCTGGATCAGGCCATTCGGTTGCAGGTAAGCGACCATGGCGCGGTCAGCGAATATACTGAGGCCGAACCCGATCTCCGGCTTCCGCCGATGATTGCAACGCGCCTGCTCTTCGGTCCCCTCGCACCCGCCGATGTTATGCTGCTGGAAGGCAAGGCAACGGTTCTTCAAGCCTGGTGTCCGCTGCCATTGTCACTATCGGTACAGGACAGTGTGTGAGCGAGGCAGGCAGGGGAACTCGGGGGTAGGGGAACGATTTCAGCTCCAACAAGCTTCGCGGAAAAAATCCCCTGCCAAAATTTCTCTGCTGATGTTTCTTGCCGTTGATTGCTTCAGATACCGATGCGGATCCATCGGATGTTCCAGATGGTGTCTTCGCAGCACCAGAAAGCGACGAGTACCTGGTCTGGCGCGATGCGCAGCAGCGACGGAAACCCGAACTTGAGGGCGCTCAGTTCGTTGGTTTTATCGGCGCCGGTCATGCCGGACGCGGCACCTTCCCAGAGGGGGATCTCGGCATGGTTGGTCCAGCTGTTGCCGTTGAGTTCGGCGCGGGTTGCCCACAGGCCGGGCTGGTCGTCGCGGCGATAGACGCAGAGCAGGTCGTCGCCGTCGAGCGGTAGCAGCTTGGCAGTCTGCGCCAGAAATCCGGTAGGCTGTGGCGGACTGAAAGTCGTGCCGTCCACGGAGACGCGATAGAGTGTCGGCATGGCCGCGCCGGATTCATCTTCAAGGGTCCAGGTGATCGTGGCGATACGGCCGTCTTCCATCTGGCGCAGGGAAGTTTCCCAGTGCGTCGCGCCGTCGCTGTCATCGAAAAGATCGAGATGTTCCGGCCAGGTCTGACCTCGATCGTGCGAGACGAAGGCGATCGCCTTCAGGCCGTTCGGCAGTTCGCCGTCCCAGCCCATAAGCGTTGCCGTGGGCCAGAGCCAACGGCCATCGACGAGCTCGACGATGCTGTGGCAGATCTCGAAGCCCGGACCTGTCAAGGGTGGTTCGATGACGCGTGGCTCCGACCATGTGTAGCCGTTGTCGTCACTGGTCAGGAGAATGACGTCGAGCGGTACGAACCCGTGATTGGCGCGGTTGACGATGCCTTCTTCCGGATCGCTGCGGTACAGACGCGCGCCCATGGCCGTGAGCTGCCCGTCCGACATGCAGGCGATGCGGACGGAATTTGTCGTCGGCTGCACAGCATCACTGAACAGGTCCACCGGCTCTGACCAGGTCTGACCGTTGTCGGACGAACGCGCCAGGCAGGTACGGTAGTCAAGGCCTTCGGGGCCCTGGCCGAGATCGAACGAGGCCAGCAGTTCGCCGCTCGGCAGCGCTGCCAGCGTCGGGTGCCAGGCGTTGACGGCGCGCAGGTACGGTTTCGGATTACGATAGACGATGCCAGTTTCGAGATGCTCAAGTCTCATTAGCGGATTCCTATTTATGGTTTTGGGGTAGGCAGGATTTAATCCGCTTCGTTGAGATCGGTAGTGACCGTGCGGTGCCGTCGGCGGGCAAATACGGTCGCGCACGAGAGGCGCGAAGTCAAGCCACATGCCGGTGGCGAGCTTGCGGGGATTGCTCCTTCGGAAACGGCACGCAGTGATCAATTAAATCAGTTGGATTGATTTATGAATATCAAATTGTAGGATATGAAGTTATGGCCAGAACATTCTTTGATCGATTCGAAAAAAAGCTGTTCGAGCTTGACGAACTGCTCGAGCTCGACCGCGATATGAGCTTCCGCCCGGCGGCGCCGCAAACGCCTCGAGTACTGAGGATCGAACAGCTCGAAGCCTACAACCGCGACGGCTACTGCTGCCCGTTGGACTGCTTCGATGCGAACGAGATCGCGGTCTATCGCAGCGGCTTCGACAAGCTCCTCGAAGCGACGTTGGCCGAGGGTGCCGACAGCCTATCGATCGTCGACCCGCACCTGCGGCATGCGTGGATGTACGACCTGATTTTCGAGCCGCGCCTGGTTGATTGCGTTACGGACCTGATTGGTGAGGATGTCGTCTGCTGGGGTACTCACTACTTCTGTAAACTGCCGCATGAGCCGAAGCAGGTGGCCTGGCATCAGGATGCTTTTTACTGGCCGTTCGAAAAGGCCCGGACCGTGACTGTATGGCTGGCGATCGACGATGCCGACCGGGCGAACGGTTGCATGCAGGTGGTGGCGGGTTCGCATTTGCACGGAGCTATCGAGCACCGCGTGACCCGCAAGGAGGAACAAAACGCCCTGCGTTTTACCGTCGAAGGGGTTGAGGTGTACGGTACGATCGCTGATATTGCTCTGACTGCCGGGCAGTTCTCGGTGCACTCGGACTTGCTGCTGCACGGCTCGGGCCCGAACCCGTCGGATCGTCGTCGCTGCGGATTGACGATTCGCTACATCGCTGCGGACACCGCAAACTTCGCGGACTGGAATAAGTCCGGCGTGCTGATCTGCGGCGAAGACGTCCGCGGCCTGTGGCCGAACCCGCCGCGACCGGAATGACAATCCGGAGAGGATACTGAAAGACGGCCAGCCCGGAACGATTTGAATTGGACCCCAGCCTGCACTGAACGGCGCACCTTGTCGAGCACGGGTTCTGTGCGATCAAAGAGGCATTGGTGAAGGAATTCCGTGACCGGGACCAGCGAACTGTTCAAGCACATCCTGCAGGCGAACCTGCCGCCGCTCTATCTCTTTGTCCGGATCGCCGCCGAAAAACTGGTCGACCACAGCCGGCTCGGCACCGAGCTCGAGGGAAACGACCAACTAAGGCGAAAGCCAACTTCACTTCGCGCGGGCGCGATTTTCAAACAGACAGCTTGTAGATTCTGGCGAAATCCGCCTGACTGCAACGTGTTGCCGGCACCGGCGCAAGTCGCCCTTGCTAAGCGTTTATTTTGGTGTAATCTCCCTCGACTGTTTTTCGTATCCTTTTCAGCCAGCAGGTGTTTTTTATGATCATAACTGCCCAGAAACTTCATGATACGCTCAGCCGCGTTCTACTTGCTGCCGGCGCCAGCGAGCGCAATGCCGACATCGTCGCCGAGCACCTGGTTGCCTCCGAACAAGCCGGTGTCGCGACGCATGGGCTGCGGCCGATGTACGTTTATTTCAAAGATATGGCGAGCGATCAACTGCGGCCGGCTGCGGGCCCTGCCATTCTCGAAGAATCCCCGACCAGCGCGTTGATCACCGGCAACTGGGGGTTTGGTCAGGTTGCTGCGAAGTTCGCCATGGAGCTGGCCATCGAGAAGGCGGCGGCTGCGAACATCGCCATCGTCTCACTGGTGCAGTTACACCACATCGGGCGAGTGGGCTACTATAGCGAAATGGCGGCGGCGGCCGGCATGGCTGCGATCGTTGTCGGGGCCGGGTACTGCAAGTCGGAACGGCGTACCGCTCCGTATGGCGGTCGTGGGAAGGTGCTCGATACCAATCCGATCTCTATCGGGTTTCCGAATCCGCAAGAGCCCGATGGGCGGCCAGTGCTGCTCGACTATGCCACGACGTTCAAGGCACAGGGGGCTCTGTTTCTGTCGAAGATCCGCGGCGAACAGCTGGCACCGGGTTTCGTTATTGATTCCGACGGCAACCCCAGCACCGATCCAAACGTCCTCGACAATGGCGGTGCCATGCTGCCGTTCGGCACGTACAAGGGCTTTGCCCTGATGATGGTTGTCGAGTACCTCGCACGAATCATAAGCGGTTCCGACGATCACATCGACCCGAACTTCGGCGACGACATGTTCCGGCACCAGGGCGTCACGATGATTGTGATCAGGGCCGACCTTTTCCGTTCCATGGAGAGTTACGCGGACGCCGCTTTGGACATGTCGCAGCAGGTGAGGGCGGTGCCGCCGGCGCCGGGCTTTGACAAGGTACGCATGCCGGGTGACCCGGAAGCCGATGCGCGTATTGAGTCCGAAAGCGAGGGAATCTGCATCGCCGACGATATCTGGCAGTTGCTGGCCGATCACGCTGTGACGGTCGGTGTCGATGTCAATGCGTAATGCCCCATCCTAATCGTACTCGTAATTTCCCCCTTGATTCTCATGCCTTCATCCTCCTCGCACTGGCGCTCGATCAAGGTGAAGAAATAGAAGCCCGCCGCACATGCCCAAACAACACGGTTCAAACTCGGCCCGTGGCGCCTTGCAAACGCCGGCGGCAGAGCGCAATAAAGGCCCGATCCTCGAGGTGTTGACCGGCGTGCTGCCGGTGGCCGGGACAGTGCTGGAGATTGCCAGCGGCACTGGACAGCATGTCGCTCACTTCGCCGCCGCCTTGCCGCAGCTGCACTGGCAGCCCAGCGACCCGGACGCCGAGCTGCGCGAGTCCATTCGCCGGCACACGGCTGCCAGCGGACTGGAAAATATCGGGCCGCCGCTCGATCTGGATGTTTTCATGCAGCCGTGGCCGGTGAACAATGCGGATGCTGTCGTTGCCATCAACATGTTGCACGTCGCGCCATGGCCGGCGACCGCTGCTCTGTTTACTGGTGCCGCAACTCTGCTGGTGTCCGGAAGTTTCCTGGTGACCTACGGCCCATATCGCCGCGACGGCGCTCATACGTCGGCTGGTAACGCGGCGTTCGACACGCAGTTGCGGGCGCAGCAGCCCGGCTGGGGTATCCGTGAGCTCGAGGCAGTGACCGCGGAAGCCGAATCGGCAGGTTTCGACCGGAGTGACGTCGTTGCGATGCCCGCAAACAACCTTTGCCTGGTTTTCTTGCGCCGCTGATTGCTTCCGGTCAATTTTCTTTGCTGTTCCGCCGTCTGGCGGACTGAGCAGCGTCCGACGAAGCGGCTTGCGGCGGTGTAAAGAAAGGGCACAGTAAGCGCTTTGGAACGAATCCTCTGATCACTGTAACACAGGTATTTCTGACCATGCAATATACCGAAATCGGCAGCACCGGCGTGAAAGTATCACGTGTTTGTCTGGGGACCGTTTTTCGCTCCGAGCCCCCGGAGGTCGACTGCATTCGGACGATCCACCACGCTGCGGACCGCGGTATCAACTTTTTCGACGTTGCCAATATCTATCGCGACGGATTCTCGGAGGAGATTCTCGGCAAAGCCATGGCCGGTCGACGTGATCAGTTCATCATGACCACCAAGGTCGGATCGCCGTCGCCGGACCAGCCATCGGTACAGGGGCTTTCGTACGACGCCATCATGCTGGCCGTGGAAGGCAGCCTCAAGCGGTTGAACACCGATTACATCGATTTCTACCTCTGCCATTTCCCCGACCCCGCGGCAGCAACCGAGGAAACTCTCCGTGCCATGGACGACCTTGTACAGCAGGGCAAGGTACGTTTTCCCGGCTGCAGTAATTTCGAAGGCTGGCGTCTCGGCGAGTCGCTGATGCTGTGTGACCAGAAGGGCTATGCGCCGTATCGTTGCCACCAGTTGCTGTTCAACCTGCTGGATCGGCGTTGCGAGGACGAGATCATTCCGTACTGCGCTGGCCGCGGCATCGGCGTCACCGTCTTTGCCGCGACAGCCATCGGCCTGCTATCCGGTCGTTATCGCTACGGTCAGCCGCCGCCGAAGGGCAGCTCCTGGGAACGCGGTCCGTACAACTTCCGCGCTGCCATGACGCGACGGACGGGTGCAGTGATCGATGCGGTCACGCAGATTGCCGAACAGCACGGCACCAGCCCCACCGAAGTTGCCATGGCCTGGTGCCTCAGCCGTCCCGGGATCACGGCGGTGATCATCGGTGCCGACACACCGGCTTACGTGGACGATGCCGTGGGCGCTGGCGATGTGGCGCTTACCGGCGACGATCTCGAGCGGCTGGACGCCATTTCCGAAGGTGTCCGTATGACTGTGCGGAAGGATTGTCCGGATGGATATCAGGAAGAGGAAGGTTGTTGAGAGTGGGCGGCGGCTCTTGAGTGTGGAACCCGACTGCCGCTTTTTTTTTGATCAATACATCCAATCTATGGGTGCAAGCCTGCGACGGCGATTCACCAAAGTCCGATCGGTGCGACAATCATATGGTATCAAATTCCAATTGAATGCAATCGGCGGGAAGCATCGGTGAGCGTTACCACCTTGATACGCTCCGCAACGGTTCGCGATCGGAGCTGTGTCATAATCGGCATATCATAACGGGCACGCTCACTTCCACTTCATCGACTTGAACATCGGATTGTAGATTCGCAGGTGCCGGCGGAACGAACTCTCTATCTGCCGTCGCGCCTCGGGGTCGAGGGTTTTGATTCTGGCGACGAGTGCGTCGATATGTGGCTTTGACTGTGCGTATGGCTGTTTGAAGTCGATGTCGTCCGAGACCTGATAATCATTGGTCTGCAGCGTAACCAGGGCGACATGAACCCGGTTGCGATCGTGGGCTTGGAGAAAGGTCACGAGGCCCGCCGGCTCTCTGCCCATTCCCGGAATGGACAGACAACCGCCGGCGATGCCGGAAACGATCAGTATGGCGGCGAACAGTTTCATGGCAGCAATCTACACTATTGGGCAGACTATTACCGCCAAACCAACAATCGACGGGTATCGGCTCGCCGGCGGATGATCCTTGAGCAGTCGCAATCACACTCACACTACAATAGCTTTGTGGGAGACGGGAGCGATCGGTGTTGTATCGTTGCGATCATTGCAGGCTTGCGCAGCCGTTTGGTTGCTATACAGTTCCGACGACCTGACAAAATCCTGCATTCTAAATTCCGAATTTTGAATCTGCATCATGTCCCAACCACCTCGCTTCTTCCTAAACCACGACGGTTCACATCTCATGTGGATTGCCCCGCCTGTGTCGCTCGATCAGTTCAGCCACGAAATCCTCGGCGTCACTGAAGGCACCCAGGTCGACGGCATCGTCCATCATATGTTCACGTGTGGCGATTGCGTGCCGCTGTTCCACTGCGACATTGCCGACGCCGAGCCCGTCATGCCGGAGGCGCTGGCCAGCTGCCATGTCTGGCGCTGTATGCATAACCGTGCAGCATTGCTGGAGATGCCCGAGGATCCGTGGCAGATTGTCATCGCTGCGGCTCATGCACAAGGCAAGCCGTTCTGGGGATCGATGCGGTTCAATGATGGGCATCCGCCGGAGTACGGACCGCGCAGCCGTTTCGGGGTCGAACATCCGGAGTGCTTTATCGGCGACGACTGCGCGGCCGGTATTCATGCGCCGGGGCCGGACGGTGTCGTGCCGCCGTGCCGCCACCTGAACTTTGCATTGCCGGTCGTGCGCGAACATCGCAAAGCACTGATCGCTGGCCTTTGCAGCCGCTACGAGGTCGACGGCTTCGAATGGGACTTTACCCGTGACAACTGTCACAATTTTACGAAAGCGGATGCGGGTAATGGCGTCGCCATCCTGAACGATTACATGCGCGAAATCCGCAAACTGCTCGACGATATCGCTGAGCAGCGCGGCCGGCCGCTGGGCTTTGGGGTGCGTGTGCCGGGCACGCTCGAGGTCTGTAAGGAAACCGGGCTCGACGTCGAGACGTGGATCCGCGAAGGCCTTGTGAATATGCTGACGCCGACCGTCTATTACGACACCACGTGTGAGTTGCCGTACAGGACGTTTGTCGAGCTGGCGCGGGGTACGGCAACCAAAATCTATGGGAACGTTTCTGAAGGTGTCGGGCCGGGGCGCTTCCGGCCACCCCCGAGGGAAGCCGTGCGTGCCGGTGTCGCAAACGCCTGGCGCGACGGCGTCGATGGGGTCAACATATTCAACTTTCACCATCATATCGTCGATAACCGGATTGACGACATGGTCCTGTATTCGGAATGCGGCGATCCGGCTACCGTGGCCCGCAAAGACAAGCTGTACATGGTTGCCGGTGTTGCAGTGCCGAGCCAGTCACGCTTCTTTGGGATGGACTATGAGACCTGGCATCCGCGTCAGGTACCGGTTGATGTGCCGAAAGGGGACGGCCCCGGCGTCATGGTTCGTGTGCCGATCAGCGATGACATTGAGGCGGCACGACGCGATCGTGTCTTGGCCTCGATCGTCCTGCGTCTCGACCTGCTGAACATGACCGGGCATGAGAAGCTGCGGCTGCTTGTCAATGGAAAAGAGGTGCTGATCAACAGCGCGAAATGGGGCGCCAGCAAGCAGTACCCTTTTAACTGGAACGGCATGCACGGCGACATGGAAGCGACTTTTGATCTTACCGGCGGTGATTGGATCCAGGAAGGCGACAACGAAGTGAATCTGATTCTGCTCGAGCGTCCCGATGACATCGCTCCGCCGTTCACGCTCTACACCGTGCGCCTTGAGATCAACTACAACATCCTGCCGATGGG
>CAJWLW010000090.1 GCA_913042885.1 uncultured Lentisphaeria bacterium
TTGAAGCCGCCGTATTTGACGTAGGCAATCTGATTGCGATTGAGCTCGAGCTCCAGGGCGAAAGCGTGGAAACTTGCTCGGAACAACACGGCAATCTCCGGCAACGGTGTGCCACAGTCTTGCGATTGCTTGATCTGGTGGACGATGAAGCGAGCCTGTTCCTCGTCGTTATATGCCTCAACAAGCCTTGGCTTGTTGCCGCCGGTGCGAGTAGTGAAGAGACGTTTGCGAAAGGCCTGTGACATCTGCAACAGCAGAGAATTGGAGATGTTGAGGATAGCCTGGGAACTGCGGTAATTCTGCTCCAGAGTGACTTTGCGAACGTTCGGGTAGTGTTGGTGGAATTCGAGCAGATTTTTTGGATAGGCACCGCGGAAAGCATAGATACTCTGGGCGTCGTCGCCGACGACCATGACATTGCGGGAACGGCCGGCCAGCAAATCAGTCAAGCGCGCCTGCAGGATGTTCGTGTCCTGGTACTCATCGACCATGATGAATCGGTAACGCTCGCCGATACGTTGCTGGACACGTTCGTTCTCGAGCAGCCGCAGGAAGTAGATAAGCAGATCGTCGAAATCGAGTAATTGCCGGCTGGTCTTATAGCCGGAATAGTCGCGTGCGATCTTTTCGATGGTGCCGCTGACTTCGTCGAACTGAAAAAACTCCTGCTGCACGACGTCGCGGATCGATACCAGCTGGTTGCGCGATTTTCCGATGATTTTGCATATTGTGTCAGCACGTGGGAGGCCGTCTCGCTGTTTCTTGTTCAATTCGCTGCGCAGGTTCCCGATGATTTCAATTGAGTCTCCTTGATCCAGTACGACGAAGTTCGGCTGCAAATCGAGAATGGCCCCGTACCGCCGCAGCATGGAATTGGCTGTGCTGTGAAAGGTGCCGCCCTCAATGCGATTGGCCGAACTGCCCAGCAACTCTGCGGTCCGGTTGATCATCTCCTGAGCAGCGCGCCGCGTGAATGTCAACAACAGAATCGACTGCGGAGAAATACCTGTATTGACGAGACTGACGAGGCGGTGTATCAGCGTACGGGTCTTCCCGGTGCCCGCACCAGCGATCACGAGGACTGGTCCCTCGACAATGCCGGCGGCTTCCGCTTGTGCCTGATTCAGTTCGGCAAACATTCTGGCTCTTGATTTCCTGATTTGTGCGGGTTTGTTGCCCTGTGACCGCACTTGCGTACGCACTTCACACATTTTCTGGCAAACGGAGCTACAACGGCATGGGCCATCGACATATGAAATTTCTCGCAGTCGGCCTCAATCCCGTGCTGCAGAAAACCTTGATTTTTGAACAACTTCAGCCCGGTTGCATCAATCGCGCCGAATCGCAGTTGGCAACTGTCGGCGGCAAGTCGATTCACTTCGCGATCGCCGGCAACACAATCGAGCCGGCCTCAACCACCGTAGCATATTTCCGGGGCGGCGAGACGGGTGAATATATCCAGCAGATCATCGATGACTATCAGATACCACATATCGCAGTTGAGATTCCGGGAAAAACGCGCGTTTGCACCACCTTGCTTTGCCGGACAACCGGACAGATGACGGAGTTGATTGAGCCGTCGCCGGAGATACCGCCGGCATTCTCCGATGACATGCGAACGCGTGTCCTGGAGGCGCTCGGCCAATTTGATGGCATCGGCTTGTGCGGCACCTGGCCGCCAGGGGTCGGGCCGGAATTCTACGCCGAGATTGCCGCCAACAAAGGGCAGGCAACGCTGTTGCTCGACAGTTGCCATATGGTCGAGCAGACATTGCAGACCGGCCAGGTCGATATCCTGAAGATCAACGCCGATGAAATCACAACGCTATGTGGCACGTCAGACGTGTTTGCTGCTGCCACGGCGTGCCGAGAGCGTTATAACGTCGAGCACGTGGCAGTTACCGACGGGCCGGGCCGTGCGTTCCTCTGGTCTGGCAATCGACACTGGGTATTTGACTTGCCGGCGCTCGATGGCTTGCTGAACCCCATCGGCGCTGGGGATACAGTAGCTGCGGTGATGCTTGTAAAATACCTGGCTGGCATGCCCATTGACGAAGCTTTTGCGCAGGGTCTTGCCGCCGCATCCGCTTCTTGCAAGCATTTTCTCGGCGCAAAATTCAACGCTGCCGAACTGAGTGAGATGCGCCCCGCGATTACCGTTACCGCCAGCTGATCAGATCCATAATATTTCTTAAATTACTCATTTATAGGTAGTTACTTAAATGTTCAAATAAGGACTGTCTGTATTTTTTTCTCTTTTCCTCCGCAAATTTTCTTGGGTTTTTCAGGGGCCGCGTGGCGCGGCTCCGACATCACTGTATTCGACGGTTTGAATCCGGTCCCAGCCGGCTTGGCCGCGATAGTACAGATCATCCGCGTCGCTGGCAAACCTACCGGCGGCAAAATCAAACACGACAGGCGGCAGCACGATCCAATCCCCGCCCTCTTTGAGCCGTTCCTGATGCGCGATTGCAATTTTTTCCAATGCATCGCCGAAACCGCCGAGCGGTCGCTGTGCTGGACGGTCAGCGACAATCGTCCGCAATTCGTCCGGGTGACATCCTGTCAGATCGATGCCGACCGGCGGTGATAAACCTAAAATCGGGCCGGAATCCATGTCGTCACTGTCTTCGTAGGGCTCGGCAATGATCACGCTGGTGCGCAGATGATCGAGCCCCTCCAGGATGGCACGTTCTATCGGCACAGTGTGAAGACCGACAAGATATCTCTCGCCGCCTTTCAGATATGTCAGGTCGCCCGGATGGACGTTGAGGCAGGGGAAGTCACCAGTGATATTGGTCAGTGGGATGAAACCGGCGAAGACGCCGAAGTCGATCTGGTACTCGGCCAGTTGGCGGCGGAGGGCATCGGTCCATTTTTCCCGCAACGAACGACCTTCGGCCGTCGCCAGGGTGACGCGAGTACAGCCGCCGGAGCGATAAAATTCGCGGATGTCATTGGCTACAACCGGCAAATCGAAGGCTCGACCGATCTCACAAGCTCGGCTGTGCTCCGGGCGGTCGGTGACCAGCGTAACAACTTCGAACGGGGGAGCTTCCGCGGCCTGCCATTGCTGCAGTATTCTCTCGGCGTTCGAACCGCTGCCACTAAGAAAAATCGCCACGCGCGCGGGATGTGACGTCGTCGTCAGATATGGTTGCGGGCCGTCAGCCATTTGTATCAGTTGTCCTGCAGGGTCCCATGCAGGGCGGCAGACGCTGCCGTTGCCGTGGCCTGACTGGGGTGTGGGGAGTTGGCAGCAGTCCCGTGACGCACGGCAACGTTGCCTGTGGCAACACTGGTCGACACGTCGCCGAGCGATTGAAAGCCGCCGTCCAGTTCATTCGCCTGTCGGCCGTAGATCGACTCGACGCTCGACAGCATGTCATCGTTGTTTGCGGTCGATTCATTGCTCACCATAACATTCCAACGAAAGGATTCGTCAATCAGCTTGACGATGGTTCGAGCAGCGGCGCCAGCACGATCTTGGCGACTTTCAAAATACCACATTGATCACGCAGGAGCTGCAGCGTTGCATCGTCTGGTTCATCGTCGACTTTCAACACCATTAGTGCGGTGTCACCGCGGCGGCTGATCGCCATGTCTGCGATATTGACGTTCGCCGCGCCGAACGTTGTTCCGACCAGACCAATCATGCCGGGACGGTCATCGTTCTGGATCATTACCATTGCACCGTCTGGAATCATGTCCATGTGATATCCATTGATTTCAACGACACGCGGCCGGTTGTCATCATAGACGCGGCCGACAATGCGCCGCTCGCGTTCCGTGCCGGAACTCTGTACAGTGATCGACAGCTGACACCAGTCATTCTTCTCATCGTCCACTGTCATTGTGCGCAGAGAGATGCCACGGCGTTCCGCAGCCTGCCGGACATTAACAACGTTGATGTCGGCCTCAATGTGGCCGGAGAGCATTGCCACGAGTGTATGCCGCTCGATCGTCGTTGCTGCTGCAGTCAGGTCGTCGCCTTGCAATTCGATCGTGATTTCGCCAATACCGGCGGTGATCATCGGACCAATCAACTGTGCCATGCGTCTCGCCAAGTCCACAAAACCGCACTGGATGGGATCCAGGTCGACGCGGAATCCGGCAATGTTCACGGCGCCTGACAGACCCTCGTCACGCAAGAACGCCAGAAGTGACTTGGCTGCCGCCACACTCACGGCCTCCTGTGCTTCCTGGGTTGAAGCGCCGAGATGCGGCGTCACCAGCACGCGTGGATGATCGCGCATCGGGTGATCGGCCGGTGGCGGTTCAGTCGCGAAAACATCCAGCGCCAAACCCCTGCACACGCCCGAGTCAAGTGCCGCCAGGAGATCTGATTCATTGACAACTCCGCCGCGCGAGGCATTGACTATCATGACACCACGGCGACAATGCTCGAGGGTCTCTGCCGACAGCATGCTGCGTGTCTGGTCATTGAGAGGCACATGGAAAGTCAGAATATCGACGTGCGGCAGTAGCTCCGTGAAGCTCTGATACATTTTGACGCGACCGTCCATCATCGTCGTTGCGTTGATGAAGGGATCGTATGCCACCACGTTCATTTCGAAAGCAATCGCCCGTGTAGCAACCGCTTGGCCGATACGCCCGAAGCCAATAACACCCAAGGTCTTTCCGGACAACTGATTGCCGGAAAATCGCGACCGATCCCAGCCGCCGTCACGAAAATCGAGGTAGGCATGACCTATGTGTCGGGTCAACGCGAGCATCAGAGCGAACGCATGCTCGGCTGTCGAAGTGGTGCTGGCTTCAGCCGAGTTCATCACCACGATGCCTTTCGCAGTCGCTGCATCGACATCGATATTGTCGACACCTACACCGGCCCGGACGATCGCCCGCAGTTTGCCTGCGGACGCCAGGACTTCGCTGGTGATCTGCACGCCGCTACGCACAATGAGGCCGTCATAATCACCAATGATAGCAGACAATTCCGCTACGCTTAGGCCGGGTTTGTGTGCCAGCACTGTGTCCGGCTGGCCCCTGATGAATTCAAGACCTTCCTCCGCCAATGAGTCGGCAGCCAGAATGTGGATATGTCTCTCCATAGCCCGATAACTGTAGAGGAGACAGAGCCAAAAGCAAACCTCCAGCTAATCAACCACTGTTTACACCGGACTGTCTGGATTAATCGCCGGGATTGGGGGATCGGGGGGCGTAATCGGGTTGGCGGGGTTGGCGGGGCGAGGAGGGGGATTATATTGGCGAGGATGACGGAGCGGCTGAAAATTCTGTTTCTCTGCACGGGCAATTCCTGCCGCAGCCAAATGGCGGAAGGATGGACGCGCCACCTGAAGATGGATCAGATCGATGCATACTCAGCCGGTACGAAGGCGCAAGGGCTGAATCAGCAGGCAGTCAAAGTGATGGCAGAGGCAGGTATCGATATCTCCAGACACACTTCGAAGACGCTCGATCAACTCGACGTCGCTTTCAATTACGTTGTCACGGTTTGCAGTGCTGCCGATCATGTGTGCCCACAGTTTTCCGGCAAAACCAAAGTGGTGCACGTCGGGTTCGACGATCCACCGCACCTCGTACAGCACACGGCTTCGGAAGAGGAGGCGCTGCAACATTATCGCCGGGTGCGCGACGAAATCGGCGAATTTGTCGGACAACTGCCGGAATACCTGAACCAGCAATAGAAAGAGGAAATATCCGTGGACCTGTCATTGCAGGATTTTCTGAGCCTGTCCGAGGCGGAACGGGTGCCGTATATCAAGGATCACGCGATTCTTTACGCCCAACAGTTCGACCGTGAGTCGCTGGACTACCACTGTCGCCTGGCCGATACCTGCAGGAAAATGCACAAGACCAGCGAAGGCGCTGATTTTCTCTCGTCACTGTTACGCCATTGGACGGCATTGAATTTCTTCGTGCAGCCGAGCTCGCGCACGTTTCTGTCGTTCAATTCGGCACAATCGACGCTCGGTATGCGCCGCGCCTCGGTGCGCGATATCAACATTTCGTCGATGTCGAAGGGGGAAACGCTGACCGATTCGATCCGGACATTTATTTCGTATGTCGACCTGGTGGTCATGCGTCATGGCGACAGTGACGCAGGCGCGGTGGCGTACTGGATCGCCACGAAGGCCCGCAAGATCAACATCAACGGTGAGGAACGCCCGATCCCAATTGTCTCTGGCGGCTCGGGCACTAAGCAGCACCCGACGCAATCGCTGCTCGACATCTACACTTTGGAAAAGAGCTTCGAACCGATCGGTGGCATCGATGGTAAGACGATCATGCTGGTAGGCGACCTCAAGCGCGGTCGCACAGTCCGGTCGCTCAGCTATCTGATGAAGAACTATAACGACGTCGAACTGGTTTTCGCGGCGCCGGACCGGTACCAGATGCAGGATGATATCCTGCAATTCCTCGACACGCATGATGTGCCCTGGCGTATGGTGGATTCGCTCTCGGCGGCCGTCGCGGATGTGGATGCGATCTACATGACGCGAATTCAGGACGAGTGGGATAACCTGGCTCCCGGTACCCACGAGGCTACCAGTGATGAGTTCTGTTTCAAACTCGAGCACCTTCGCAACATGAAGTCGACGGCATGTCTGCTGCATCCTCTGCCAAAGCGCGATGAAATCGAAGAGGCGGTCGATTACGCCGACGACGATCGCGTCGTCTACTGGCGGCAGGAACGCAACGGCATGTGGATGCGTGTAGCGATCATCGCGAAGCTGTTCGGTGTCGGCGAGGCCATCCTCGAGCGAGCCTGATCTGTAGGTCTCGCCCTCGCGTCAGTCGATGACTAGATACTGTCCGAAGCGCTTCCGTATATCGCGGCGAACGGCGAGAAATATCGGTGCCGTCATGCGGTCGAGCGGGTTGAAATCATCGGTCAGCAGGATGCCAGCTGGTTTCAAATCGCTCAGATCAACCTGTTGGCTGATGTACATATCCAAACGCTCACGAACTTGCGGACGTCCCAGTTCGAGTTGCGGCTCCCCGAGTGCTGATTCAGAGGCGAAGATCACGATGTTGACCTTGCTGCGCTTTGGGAGCATCGACGTATAGGTTGCAATGTACGCATCGACTTCGGGATAGACCGCCTGCACTGTATGCACGACTGAATGCCAGGATTTTGAATCGAGACCGCGGTCGAAGCCGAAGGCGTTAATGGCGAAGATTCCGCCTTCGTTGAGGTGTTGCCGTGTGATATCGAAATATTCCCGTGTGAAGAGATGCCAGGGCTGCCGATCGGTATTGAAGACGTCGAGCACGATGAAGTCGTACTTCCTGTTTGAGCGGGCGAAATGGGTACGGCCATCTTCGATGTAGATGTCGCCTGTTGATTCGAAGCCGAAATATGTCTTCGCGATGGGTACGATAGCAGCGTCGATCTCGACTATATCGGAAGTGATGCCGTAGTGTTCGCTGAAGATCGTTGGTACCAGGCCGCCGCCCAGTCCGATCTGCAGGGAGGTTTTCGCGTTCGGCCGCAGGCATGGCAGCAGTTCCATGCAGTTGACGTACGGTGCGATGTTTTCGCCGTCACTGGTTCTGACGATGGTGTGCATGACCCCGTCGGTTGAGAGATAGCGCATTTGTTTGATGTCGAGCACCTGATGGTTGCCGTAGGCGGAGCGGGTGTGGTGTTTCACGACTTTCGCGTCAACTCTCGGCGCGCCCGTGGCGAGTGCGGCGAGGATCCAGACGCCGGCGGCGCTGCCGGCGATGGCCTTCTTGCCGTTGAGCAGCAGGCCGCCACCGCCGAGTGCAATCAGGAATGCCGCGATACCCAGCAGCAGCCGGCTGGTCGAGACGTATTCGACCAGGACAAACCCGGTGAGTACAGCGCCAATGACACTGCCAAGGGTGGAGACTGCATAGAAAGCGCCAGCAATCCGGCCGGCGCGCTTGACCGAACCGATGTTGAGCCGAATGACCATTGGCGATACCATGCCGAGCAGGAGCAGTGATGGCAGAAACAGGATCGTAGCGCTGACGACGGCGCCCATGTGCATTTCCATGGACTGCGTACCCATCAGTACTTGGTGCCGGCAGGCCTGCAGCAGAATCACGCAGATACCGGCTGCGATCACCGACAAGTGAATTGGCTGTGGCTTCGGGAAGCGGTCGATGATCAGTCCGCCAACGACGTAGCCGATCGCCAGTGCGACCAGCGTGATGGCGATCAGCGCCGTCCAGATAATGATGGTGGTGCCGTAGTACGGTGCCATGACGCGAGAACCCAGCAATTCGATGGCGAGGATGGCGGCTCCAGTGACGGTCACATAGAGCAAGTAGCCGGTCAGTCGTCGGCGCTTGTTTACGGGTTGGTCTGCCATGCCTGCGTTTGCGGTGGATTGTGGCGGCGGGTGTACTGGAGCGTCACTGAGCAGGCGGGGCGATAGCGATCCCCAGCTCATCGAGCTGCGGTTGATCGACGGTGCTTGGCGATTCGGTCATCAGGCAGGATGCCTTTGTCGTCTTCGGAAAGGCGATGACATCGCGGATGGAATCGGCGCCGGTGAGCAACATGACGATGCGGTCGAAACCGAGGGCGATACCGCCGTGTGGCGGGGCGCCCAGCGACAGGGCTTCGAGCAGATGGCCGAAGCGCAGCTGTGCTTCTTCGCTGTCGATACCGAGGACCTTGAACATCTGCGCCTGCAGCTCGGAATTGTGGATTCGAATGCTGCCGCCACCGATTTCGACACCGTTGAGTACCACATCGTAAGCGCGTGCCCGCACCGCAGCCGGTTCGGCTTCGAGCCGCTCGACATCTTCCGCCACCGGGCTGGTGAAGGGATGATGCATGGCGTGGTACTGGTCTTCCTCCTCATCGTAATCGAATACCGGGAAGTCGTGTACCCAGAGGAAGTTGTACTGATCCTCGGGAATCAGTCCGGCAGCCGTGGCGATTTCGAGGCGCAGCCGCCCCAGGGCGTTCCACACGATCGGCTGCTTGTCCGCGACGATGAGGACGATATCGCCGGGCTCGGCGCCGCAGGTTTCGACAATGTTGTCGAGTTGCTCGTCGGTGAAGAACTTGGCGATGGACGATTTGCGTTCGCCGTTTTCTTCGATCTTGATGGTCGCGAGCCCTTTCGCCTTGAACAGCTTGACGACCTCTGTCCATTCGTCGACTTTTTTGCGTGAGGCGCCGGCGGCCAGTCCCTTTGCGGTAATAGCTTTGACGACACCGCCGTCGTCGACGGCACCGCGGAAGACTTTGAAGTCGCAGGTGCGGGCGACATGGCAAAGATCGACCAGCAGCATGTCGAAACGCGTGTCGGGCTTGTCGGAGCCGTAGGTGTCCATGGCGGTGCGGTAGTCCATGCGCGGGAACGGCGTCTGGATGTCGATGCCTTTTATCTCGCTCATGACGGCGACGAGCATGCCTTCGATTGTCTGGTAAATATCTTCTTCGCTGACGAAGGACATCTCGACATCGATCTGGGAGAACTCCGGCTGCCGGTCGGCTCGCAGATCTTCGTCGCGAAAGCAATGTGCGATCTGGAAATAGCGTTCGATACCGCCGACCATGAGGATCTGTTTGTACTGCTGCGGGGCTTGCGGCAGGGCGTAGAACTGGCCTGGGAAGACGCGGCTCGGAACGAGATAGTCGCGGGCGCCTTCCGGTGTGCTCTTCGACAGGATCGGGGTTTCAACTTCGATGAAGTCGTTGCGATCGAAGTAGTCGCGGATGATCTTCGCGGTGCGGTGGCGCAGGCGCAGGTTGGCTCCGACGTTGGACCGGCGCATTTCCAGATAGCGATATTTCAGGCGGATATCTTCGTTGGTCTGTGGATCATCGAGATTATACGGCATCGATTTCGAGCGGTTTTCGATTTCGAAGGTTGTGACGCCAACCTCTATCTCGCCGGTATCGATCTTTTTGTTGATCATGTCCGACGGGCGTTCGTTGACAACTCCGGTGGCGGTGACCACCCATTCCTCGCGGATGGGTCGGGCGGTTTCGGCGGCCGCGGGTGATTCTTCCGGGTTGATGACCAGTTGGGTCAACCCTTCACGGTCCCGCAGATCGATGAAAATGAGACCGCCCAGGTCACGTCGGCTGTTGACCCAGCCGGTGAGTGTGACCGTTTCGTTGGCGTTGATTGTGGTAAGGGCGCCGCAGGTGTGGGTGCGTTTCATTTCTATTCCTCAGCATGGGCGGTCCCGATAAACCGCGCGTTGAGAATGGATTGGAGGTGTGCGGGCAGATCGTCAATGGCGATCTCCAACTGTTCGGAAGCGGACAGGTTCTTGCACACGACCATGTCACGGACCAGCTCGTGGTCACCCCGGATGAGCGCCGCAGGCGCTTCGAGCTTGTTGGCTGTGCGCATCTGTGCCTTGGTTCCGCGGCCCTGCAGGTCCATGGCGATACGAAAACCCTGGCTGCGCAGATCGCGAGCAAGTTTTATGTTGGCGGCAAAGGCCTCTTCGCCGATGCTGACCAGGTATGCATCGATGCCGTTCTCGGTCGCGGTCGCAACGCCGAGCTCGTGGCGAGCCAGGATGAGTCGCTCCATGCCGATGGCGAAACCGGTGCCGTAAACCATCTTGTTGTGGCCCGGCACTTCGATGGCATAGCGTCCACCGCCGGCCAGCGAGTTCTGAGCGCCGATGCCGTCGAAGGCGATTTCGTAGACGGTGTGCTCGTAATAATCGAGGCCGCGCACCAGCCGAGGGTCGACGGTGTACGGCAGGCCAAGCAGATCGAGACGGTCGCAGGCGCGCTGGAAAAAATCGCGGCTTTCGGCGCTGAGCAGATCCGTGATTGCCGGCGCACCGGCGACGATGTTGCAGCAGGTCTCGTTCTTGCAATCAAGGATGCGCCAGACATTTGTTTCGAGTCGGCGCTGGCAGTCTTCGCACATGTCGTCGAGGTGATCGCGAAAGTACGCGGTCAGCGTGTCGGCGATCTTCGGGCGATCGGCGATGGTGCCGCGGCTGTTGACGAGGAGGCGGGTGTTGCGGATGCCGATGGCGTCGAAGTAGCGCATCAGCATTTCAATCGTTTCGATGTCTGTTTCTGGCGCCACAGTCCCGACGCACTCGGCGCCGATTTGGTGGAACTGGCGCTTGCGTCCGGCGGCCGGGCGCTCGCCGCGGAACATCGGGCCGATGTAGTAGACCCGTTTTTCGTCGCCCTGCGGAATACCGTTGTCGACCAAGGCGCGAATGATGCCGGCGGTTCCTTCCGGGCGCAGGGTGAGGCTGCGCCCGCCGCGGTCCTCGAAGGTATACATCTCTTTCTGCACGACATCGGTCTGCTCACCGATACTGCGCTCGAAGATGGCGGTGCGTTCCATGACCGGGGTGCGCAGCTCGCCGTAACCGTAGAGGCCGAAAACACGGCGGGCTTCGGTCTCCAGCAACAGCCATTCGGCGATCTCGGCAGGAAATATATCGGACGTGCCTGGAATTGGTTCTGTCTTTTTACCCATGTAAAGAAAAGTGCTTGATTGCAATAAGGGCAACCAAGCACTTGGTAAAACGTCCGCTTTTTGAACCGGCAGCGTTTGCCGGCGACTGATCAGCCCAGTGGCTGTTCGGAAATCTCGTCAAGGCGGCTGACCTTTTCACGCATGATCTTGCCGGGCTTGAACTTAACTACGGTTCGTTCGGGAATCTGCACCGTGTTTGCTGGTTCGTTCGGGTTGCGGCCGATGCGTTCTTTACGCTTTTTCAACGTAAACACACCGAAGTTACGCAATTCGACACCGCGACCTGCACCGAGTTCATTGATCACATGATCGAGTGTTTTTTGCACCACTTCGGTGACATCGCGTTGATTCAACCCCGTCTCAGTCGCTATTCTTACAACCAAGTCACGCTTTGTCATGACGTACCTCGTGAGCCTTCCAGATGTTTGGCACGGGCACTATGCCGAGTAGGTAGGCAAAATGCTCCGCAAAAAGTCGTTAACAGTTGGATAGTAACACACAACATACGCAGAGGCAAGCTGTAATGGAAAAAATATTTGGCCGCCGATTTGTTGTGGGTTCAACTGCCGCTTTTGAAATTTTACGTGCTTCTCGTATCTTTGGACACTTTCAGCACTGCACCTGCGGGCTGAGCTACCATACATCGGGGAGGGGAGATGCCTGAATTAAGCAACGAAGAGGCGTCGCGACGTCAGGGGTATTGGCGTAAGAACCTGCAATACCTGGCGATTCTGCTGGTCATCTGGTTTGTCGTTTCTTACGGCTGCGCCATCCTGTTTGTCGATTATCTGGACCAGTGGGAGATGTTCGGTTTCAACCTGGGATTCTGGTATGCTCAGCCGGGTGCGATGATATGTCTTTGTTGTCCTGATCTTTGTCTACGTCTGGCTGATGAATCGTCTGGACCGGAAATTCGACATGCGTGAGGACGACGAGCCGTCGGCCACCGATGCGGGGGTGAGTTCATGATGTTTGCCGCACTATCGATCAAGGAATGGACGGCGATCATCGTGCTGGCCACATTCGCGCTTTACATCGGCATCGCCTAGTGGTCCCGTGCCGGTTCGACCGGCGAGTTCTACGTGGCTGCTAAAAGCGTTTCGCCATGGGCCAACGGCGCTGCAACTGCTGCGGACTGGATGTCGGCAGCCTCCTTCTTGAGCATGGCCGGGATCATTTCCTTTGCCGGGCGCGACGGGTGTCGTTATCTGATGGGGTGGACCGGGGCTATGTTCTGCTGGCCCTCCTGTTGGCGTCGTATTTTCCAGATTTCTCGACGTCTCCGTGAATTTGGGTGTGATAATCGGCATGGCCATTGTCCTGACGTATGCGGTGCTCGGCGGCATGAAAGGGATATACGCAGGTGGCGCAGTATTGCGTGCTGATCTTTGCGTTCATGGTACCGGCGATATTCATTTCCTTTACGCTGACTGGCAACGTCATACCGCAGTTCGGGTTTGGCGCCGACCTGGTCTCCGAACCGGGTGTTTCTCTGCTGGAGAAGCTTGACGGCCTGCATCAGGACCTGGGCTTCGAGAAATTTACCGATGGCAAGAAGAGTACCGTGGACATGTTCTGCATTACGGCGGCGTTGATGGTTGGCACAGCGGGATTGCCGCATGTCATTATCCGGTTCTTTACCGTCAAGAAAGTCCGGGACGCCCGGTTGTCCGCCGGGATTGCCCTGCTGTTCATCACTCTGCTGTACACCACTGCGCCGGCTGTAGCGGTTTTCGCACGGACGAATCTGCTGCAGGCGATTCCGGGCAAAGCCTACGCCGAGCTGCCGACGTGGTTTCAGACGTGGGAGAACACCGACATGCTGGTCTGGGTCGACAAGGACGGCGACGGCAAGGTGAAATACGGCCCGGGCAAGCCCTTCGAGAAAAAGCCGAAGTCGCTGGGCGAAACTGTCCGGGTCGGCGACAAGGACGTCGAGAAGCGCGGCCCGCATGGCCAGCGGTTGTGGGCGAACACGTTGACCGACAACGACAACGAGCTCTACATCGACCGCGACATCATGGTACTGGCGAATCCGGAGATGGCTGGCCTGGCGCCCTGGGTGATTGCTCTGGTAGCAGCTGGTGGTCTGGCGGCGGCGCTGTCGACTGCGGCTGGATTGCTGCTGGTTATTTCGACGGCGATCTCGCATGATCTGATGAAGAAGGTGATCATGCCGAAGATCAACGACAAGCAGGAACTTCTGTTCGCCCGTCTGGCAGCGGTCGTAGCAGTCGCGATCGCCGGTTTGTTCGGCATCTACCCGCCCGGATTCGTGGCGGAAGTGGTGGCCTTTGCGTTCGGCCTTGCGGCGTCGAGCTTCTTCCCGATCATCGTGCTGGGCATCTTCTGGAAGCGCATGAACCGGGAGGGCGCTATTGCCGGCATGGTCTGCGGTATCCTGTTCACCGGTTGCTACATTATCTACTTCCGGTTCCCGCAACTGGTGGAGTTTCTGGGGATGACGCCGCTGAAGGACGAGGCGAGCAACTGGCTGTGGGGCATATCGCCGGAAGGCATCGGGACGCTGGGAATGGTGCTGAATTTTTCCGTGGCGATCATTGTCAGTCTGTCGACAGCGCCGCCGCCGGAGAAGATCCAGGATCTGGTGGGGGGCATCCGCATACCGCGGGGGTAGGGCGAACCCGTTCTTCGCGTGGCTGCGAGTATCGTCCGATCGACTGCTACTGGTCGATGTATTCACAGGCGTGCACGTGCTGTGCGGCGCCGGCCTTGTCGTGGATGGGTTCCCGCTTGATTTCGAAATCGACGGGCAGACCGTCCACGAGGCTCTCGAATTCCAGTTCGGACTCGAGATCGGTTAGATGGAAGAAGTAATCCTTGCCGTCGAGCGACTGGATGAAACCGAAGCCGCGATCGGGAAAGGTTGTCTTCACAACGCCGCTGCAGATCTCGCCTGTCGCATGCGTGCTCGGCACAGTGCTTACCGAACTGGGGTATTCGTCATCATGGTCGGGAACGCCGTAGTCTGGAATGTACTGCTGTTCCTCGGTCTTCTGTTTGGCGAACTCGGCCCGGCATTTGTCGCAGTAGAACTTTTCCCCTTTCTTCGGGTAGTACGTCGTCCAGATCAGGCGTGCGCCGGTATGCAGCGGTGACTCACAACGGAGCAGGCGGCGCTCGTACTTGAGCTCGAGTCGCTCGAGATGGTCGTCGAGCCAGATGATGTCGAAATCACGCACGCGCGCCTTGTCGACCGGATCCGCGTATTCCGGGTAACAACTGTTCTTGATACTGGAGATAGCGATACGTTTGCCGAGCCGGCGCACGTACTGCAACACGGGCTTGAAGTCCTGATCGCCGACGACAGGGATAGCGACATCGTAACTGCCGGGTACTGCAGCGTAGTACATCATCGAGCTGGCCAGAGCGATGTCGACGCATTTTTCGCGGGGCTCGAAATGATCGTCCTGGTCACGATCGTTGCGCAACAGGCGGCGGCCGCGGAAATTGATCGGAAACAGCTCGACTTCATAGTGATACTTCTCCTTGAGCATCATGAAGAAGTCGCGGCGGCGCTGTGCGACGTCTTCGTCGCGAGCGTCGAAATT